>CAZJNX010000084.1:0-19289 GCA_964547415.1 uncultured Hyphomicrobiales bacterium | reverse complement strand
TACCGCGTGCGGCTGAAGAAGCTCGACCCGTACCTCAACGTCGACCCCGGCACGATGAGCCCCTACCAGCACGGGGAGGTCTTCGTGACCGACGACGGCGCGGAAACCGACCTCGACCTCGGCCACTACGAGCGCTTCACCGGCCGCCCCGCCTCGCGCGGCGACAACATCACGACGGGCCGCATCTATCAGGAGATCATCGCCAAGGAGCGGCGGGGCGACTACCTCGGCGGCACGGTCCAGGTGATCCCCCACGTGACCGACGCCATCAAGGCCTTCGTCCTCGCCGACAACGAGGACTACGATTTCGTGCTGTGCGAGATCGGCGGCACCGTGGGCGACATCGAAGGCCTGCCGTTCTTCGAGGCGATCCGGCAGCTGTCCAACGACCTGCCGCGGGGCGAGGCGATCTTCGTCCATCTCACGCTGATGCCGTGGATCGAGAGCGCGGGCGAACTCAAGACCAAGCCCACCCAGCACTCGGTGAAGGAGCTGCGGTCCATCGGCATCCAGCCCGATGTGCTCCTCGTGCGGTGCGACCGGCCGATCCCGCCCGGGGACCGGCGCAAGCTCTCCCTGTTCTGCAACGTGCGGGAGACGGCCGTCATCCCGGCCCTCGACGTCGCCTCGATCTACGACGTGCCGATCGCCTACCACCGGGAGGGGCTCGACACGGAGGTGCTGGCCGCCTTCGGCATCACCGGCGCGCCGGCGCCGGACCTCACCCGCTGGGAGGAGATCTCGCGGCGCGTCCACAACCCGGAGGGCGCGGTCACGGTCGCGGTCGTCGGCAAGTACACAGAGCTGAAGGACGCCTACAAGTCACTGATCGAGGCCCTCGGCCACGGCGGCATCGCCAACGGCGTCAAGGTCAACATCGACTGGATCGAGGCGGAGGTGTTCGAGCGGCAAGATCCCTCGCCCTACCTCGAGGCGGTGAACGGTATCCTCGTGCCGGGCGGCTTCGGCGAGCGCGGAGCGGAAGGCAAGATCGCCGCGGCGAGCTTCGCGCGCCGCCACAAGGTGCCCTACTTCGGCATCTGCTTCGGCATGCAGATGGCCGTGATCGAGGCGGCGCGGAACCTCGCCGGCCTCGAGGCGGCCGGCTCCACCGAGTTCGGGCCGACGTCCGAGCCAGTCGTCGGCCTCCTCACCGAGTGGCTGAAGGGGAACGCGCTGGAGCGGCGCGCCGCGGGCGGCGACCTCGGCGGCACCATGCGCCTCGGCGCCTATCCGGCGGTCCTCAAGGCCGGCTCGCGGATCGCCGGCATCTACGGCGCGACGGAGATCTCCGAGCGTCATCGGCACCGCTACGAGGTGAACATGGGCTACCGGGAGGCGCTGGAGGCGGGCGGGCTCGTGTTCTCCGGCGTCTCTCCCGACGGGCTCCTGCCGGAGACGGTGGAGCTCGAGGGGCACCCGTGGTTCCTCGGCGTGCAGTTCCACCCCGAGCTGAAGTCCCGCCCGTTCGAGCCGCACCCCCTGTTCGCGAGCTTCATCGGCGCGGCCGTCGAACAGTCCCGCCTCGTCTGATCGGAGGGAGAACGCCGATGCCGACCGACGGATTCGACCACGCCGTCCTCGTCTTCTCCTCCATGGCGGAGGCGGAGGACCTCGCCGCCCGCCTCGGCTTCCGCACCACCCCGCGGGCCGTTCACCCGTTCGGCACCGGCAACGTCCTCGCCCAGTTCGACGACCACAACCTCGAGTTACTCGCCCTCCTCGACCCCGGGAAGGTCGCGGCCGACCGGCCGGGCACCTTCTCCTTCGCCCGCTTCAACAGGGACTTCCTCGAGCGTCACGGCCCGGGCTTTTCCATGACCGTCGTGAAGATGGACGACCAGGCGACCGCCGCCGCCCGCTTTCGCGCCGCGGGCTTTTCGCCCGCCCCCTTCTCCTTCGCGCGAGCGGCGAAGGCGCCGCACGGGTCGGACGCGGAGGTCTCCTTCGACCTCGTGTTCGCCGAGCACCCGATTCTCGAGGACGGGCAGGTCTTCGCCTGCCGCCACAAGCACCCGGCCGAGCTCTTCTACAAGCCGGCGTACCGGTCCCACCCGAATGCCGCCGTCTCGGTGAAGCGCGTGGTGACGGCCTCCGCAGCCCCCGACAAGGCGGCCGCCCTGCTCGCCGCCGCGACGGGCGGGCGCCGCGAAGGCCATGCCATCGTGTTCGGGCAGGACGCGATGGAGGTGCTGTCGCCGGGCGAGGTCAAGACGCGTTACGGGCTCGACGTGGCGGTGCCGGACGAGGGGCTCCGCCACGTGGGGCTCGTCATCGCCAGTGCGGACATCGACAGGACGCGGGCCGCGCTCGCGGCCGGCGGCATCGGCGCCGCGGACGACGGCCGCCGGCTGGTGGTGTCGCCGGCCGCCGCTTTCGGGACCGCCTTCGTGTTCGAGGCGGCGGCGTGAGGGGGCGCCGCCCCGTGCCTCAGTGGGTCCGCTCGGGCATCGTCGGGCCGCGGTCGTCCCCGGTCTCGAAGCGCCCCGCATCGTCCACGATGGTGCGGCCCGGCGGGTCGGTCTTCGTCGCGTCGTATTCGTCGACGCGTGCCTCACGCTCCTCCACGCGCTCGAGCGGCCGCTCGTCCTCGGCCGCCTCCGTCTCCTCGGCGAGCGCGGCGGTGGACCCGGCGAGGAGGAACGCGAGGGCGAACGCGGCGGGCGCGGAAAGCGCGGTGCTGCGGAAGGTCATGGCGTCTCCTTTCGTGCTCGGCGCCCGTGCCGGCGATCCGGCGGCGGGCGCACCCGGTTCCGGCGGCGCGCGGCACGGCGGACCGCAAGCGGCCCTGGCGGCGCCCCATGGAGCGGGAGAAATCAGCGCTCTTGGAATCCGTTCCTATTGTCCCGGGGCATCGCCCCGAGGCGGACGGTCGCGGGGGACGGCATGACGACGGATCGTGGCGAGGCGCGCGGCGTATCGCACGCCCGGGTCGTCGAGGTCGGGGGCGTCGCCTTCGGCAACCGCCTGCCGCTCGCCCTCATCGCCGGGCCCTGCCAGCTCGAAAGCCGTGCCCACGGGCTCGAGGTCGCCGCGGCGCTGAAGGCCATCGCGGCCCGCCTCGGCATCGGGCTCGTCTTCAAGGCCTCGTTCGACAAGGCCAACCGGACGAGCCTGTCGGGCAAGCGTGGCGCCGGCCTCGCGGCCTCCCTCCCCGTCTTCGCGGAGATCCGCGAGAGCCTCGGCCTTCCCGTCCTCACCGACGTCCACGAGGCGGCCCAGTGCGCCCCCGTCGCCGAGGCGGCGGACATCCTCCAGATTCCGGCCTTCCTGTGCCGGCAGACGGACCTCCTCGTCGCCGCCGCCGAAACGGGCCGGGCCGTCAACGTGAAGAAGGGCCAGTTCCTCGCACCGTGGGACATGGCCCACGTGGCAACGAAGGTGACGGACTCGGGGAACCCGCAGGTCCTCCTCACGGAGCGCGGCGCCTCCTTCGGCTACAACACCCTCGTGTCCGACATGCGGGCCCTGCCCATCATGGCCGCCACCGGCCATCCGGTGATCTTCGACGCCACCCACTCCGTCCAGACCCCGGGCGGGGCGGGCAGCGCATCGGGCGGCGACCGTCGCTTCGTCCCGCCCCTTGCGCGGGCGGCCGTGGCGGTCGGCGTCGCCGGCGTCTTCGTCGAAACCCACCCGGACCCGGACCGAGCCCCGTCGGACGGCCCCAACATGGTGCCCCTCTCCGCCATGGAGCCGCTCCTCGCCTCCCTCCTCGCCATCGACCGGATCGCGAAGGCCCTGCCCACCTGATCCGCGACCTTTCGGCAACGCGCCCGGGAAAACCGCACGCCCCCGGCCGCTCGTCCCGCTTCATCCCGGCCGGCGAACGTCTCCGGGCTGGTATGAACCGGCGGTCCGCGGGGGCCGCGGGCGCTGGTGGGTGGTGGTTGCGTGACGGGTTCGGCGGTGTCTTCCCTCGTTCCGAGGATCTTCGCTCTTCTCCTGGCGGCGGTGATGCTCGCGGGCTGCGGCGCGGGTCTTCCGCGGATCGCGTATTCGCAGGCGGACGCCGAGAACGCCACGGTCGTCGGCATGCCGCCGGACGTGCGGGTGTGGGCGACGGCGGGGAGCGAGGCCTTCCGCCCGTCCCTCGACGCGGTTCTGTCCTACGCCCGCCGGGAGGGAACGGGGCCCAAGCTCCTCGCGCTCTCGGGCGGCGCGGACGACGGTGCCTATGGCGCGGGCTTCCTTAACGGCTGGAGCGAGCGGGGGGACCGGCCGGAGTTCGCCATCGTGAGCGGCATCTCCACGGGCGCGCTCATCGCCCCCTTCGCCTTCCTGGGCCCCGCCTACGACGATGCCCTGTCGGAGGTCTTCACCGAGGTGGACGCCTCGAACGTCTTCAACTTTCTCGGGCTTCGCGGCCTGTTCGGTCCCGGCCTCGCCGACACGGCGCCGCTGCGCGCCATGATCGCCAAGCACGTGACGGACGACTTCCTCGCGGCCATCGCCCGGGAGCACCGGCGCGGCCGGCGCCTCATCGTGGTGTCCACCAACCTCGATTCCCAGCGTCCGGTGGTCTGGAACATGGGCCGGATCGCCGAGGTGGGCACCCCCGAGGCGCGCGAGCTGTTCAAGGACGTGCTCCTCGCCTCGGCGAGCGTGCCGGCCGTCTTTCCGCCCGTCCTCATCGACGTGGAGAGCGGGGCCCTGCGCTACCAGGAGATGCACGTGGACGGTGGCGCCACCCTCCAGGTCTTCACGCTGCCCAACTCGATCCTGGTGTCCCGCAACAACCGCGCCGCGATGCGCGGGACGGCCATCTACATGATCATCAACAACCGCCTCTTCCCGGCCTTCGAGGTGGTGGAGGCGCGCACCATCGACGTCGCCGCCCGTTCGCTCAGCACCATCGTGAAGTCCAGCGCCTTCCAGACCGTCGCCCAGACCTACGCGTTCGCCGCCGAGCGCGGGATCGACTTCTACCTCACCTACATCGCCCCGGACTTCGAAAAGGAATACGAGGGGCCCTTCAACCAGGAATACATGCGCGCCCTGTTCGCCTACGGCCACGCGCGCGGCCGCTCGGGCGAGGGCTGGCGCCAGGTCCTGCCCGTGGCCGAGTAGCGAAGGCTCGCCCGGCCCCTTAGCCGACGGAAACGAAGCCGGAGAAGGTCTCGGCGATCAGCACCGACAGGACGAGGTCCCCGATCACGAGGGCAAGGGCGAGGCTCGCCTCCACCTTCAGCGCCATCCGCACGACCATGTAATGGTAGCGCATCACCAGAAAGAACGCGATCAGGAACACGATGGCCGCGATCTCCTCGCCGATGAGGCCGCCCGCGAACAGCACCGCCGGCACCGCCGACAGGGACATGGCGAGGGGCGCCGCCCAGTTGCGCGCCACCACGTAGTCCACGTAGGTGCGCGAGACCTTCAGCCACCCGGCGAACAGCGCGAGCAGGACCGGAAACGCCAGCCAGTCGACGGCGAAGGCGGCGAATTTCGCCGCCGTGAAGGCGGCAACGGGAAAGCCCTCCACCGGCGCGTCACCCAGCCGCTGCATCAGCCGCATCTCGGCGAGCACCAGCACCGCGTTGAGCGGCAACAGGAGCACGATCACCCCGAAGGAGCGGAAGAAGCCTTCCACGGACCGGTCGAGGGCGTCGAGCCCCTCCGGCCGGCCACGGAACAGCGCCCACGCCCCGCCGAGGGAGCGGCGCATCTCCGGCACCGTGGGGACCGCGCCCGCCACCGTCAGCCCCGGCCGAACCAGCCGTCGAGGAAGCGGCCGTAGACCTCTGCGAGCGTCTCGAGGTCCTTCACCGGCACCCGCTCGTCCACCTGGTGCATGGTGTCGCCCACCAGGCCGAACTCGACCACCGGGCACACGTCCTTGATGTGGCGGGCATCCGACGTCCCCCCGCCCGTCGTGCGCTCCGGCGTCAGGCCCGTCACCGCCGCGACCGCCTCCGCGAGGGGCTCGACGAGGCCGGGCGCCTGCGTCAGGAACACGTCCGACGGGCGCACCAGGTCGAGGGTGAACGGCACGTCCCCTGCCGCCGCCCCGACGCGCCGGCGGATCTCGGTCGACAGGGTCTCGACGCTCCACCTGTCGTTGAAGCGCACGTTGAAGGCGAGCCGCGCCTCGGCCGGGATCACGTTGAAGGCCGCATTGCCGGTATCCACCGACACGATCTCGAGGTTGGTGGGCTGGAAGAAGCGGTTGCCCCCGTCGTAGGGCGCGATCAGCGCCTGGCCGATCGCGAGCAGCGGCGGGATCGGGTTCAGCGCCTTCTCCGGATAGGCGGCGTGGCCCTGTCGGCCGTGGACGGTGACGACGCCCGACAGGGCCCCGCGCCGGCCCACCTTGATGGTGTCGCCGAGCCGCTCCCGGCAGGTCGGCTCGCCCACCACGGCCCCGTCGAACGTCTCGCCGCGCTCGCGGCACCAGGCGAGGAGCTTGACCGTGCCGTTGACGGAGGGCCCCTCCTCGTCCCCGGTCACCAGGAAGGCGATGGAGCCGGCCGGCGCCCCGCCGGCGGCCCGCACGCGGCGCACCGCGGCAGACACCATGGCGGCGAGCCCGCCCTTCATGTCCACCGCCCCGCGCCCGTGGAGGACGCCGTCCTCGATGGCGCCCGCGAACGGGGGATGGCGCCACCGCGCCTCGTCCCCGGGCGGCACCACGTCGGTGTGACCCGCAAGGGCGATGGTTGGCCCGCCCGTGCCGATCCGCGCGAAGAGGTTCTCCACGGCCGCCGTGTCGGGCTCCGAAAAGACCGGGCGGTCCACGCGAAACCCTTCCGCGGACAGCAGCGCCTCGAGGAGGGCGAGCGCCCCGCCCTCGGCGGGCGTCACCGACGGGCAGGCGACGAGCGCCCGGGCGAGCGCCACCGGGTCGGCCGGGTCCGGACGGTCCGCCCCGCTCATCGGGCGCGCTGGTTCGGCCCCGGCCCGAACCTGTTGGGCCCGGGCGTTCCGGGGACGACGCCGAGGGCGCCGAAGAAGCCGAAATTGACCACGGTCGCCACCAGGATGAAGGCGGGCGTCGCCATGAACAGGATCGGCGCGAACAGGACGAGGCACCACCAGCCCGTCAGCCCCCGGTCGTGCAGTCGCTTCACCGCCAGGGCGAACTGGCTCCACACCGCGCCGATGAGCACGATGAAGGCGACGGGCGACAGGCGGATCTCCTCCGCCTCGCCCACCTCGGCGAAGGGGGTGGAGGCCGCGCTCACCACCAGGAAGATGAAGATGAACCCCAGCCAGTAGGGCTGCCGGCTGAGGCGCCCGTCGAAACCGAAAAGGGCCCAGACGGGCCCGACGGGGCGGGCGGTGGATGGAAGGGGTGTGGCCACGGGCTACTCGTCTGGGCTGTGGACGGCCGTGGGGGCCGCCTTCCGTTCGGCCGGATCCCGCCGTGGCGGCGCCGAACCCATGAACTGAAGCGACAGGGCGCCGGCGAAGACGATGCCCGTCCACACCACCGCCTGCGCACGGGCCCCGGTCATCTCGCCGCAGGCCCCGAGCGCCTCGAGGCGCCAGAGCAGCGGAAAGGCGAGGCCGGCGAGCGCTGGCAGGAGCGCAATCGGACGCCACCAGCCCATGTCCGCCGTCCGCTTCCAGCACAGGGCTGTCAGCATGGCGGCGAGGATCAGCGCCATCACGGCGAGCGCGGCGAGCCACACGCTGGCGAGCGTCGGCCCGAAACGCATCCGGCAGTACGTCCCGGCCGGCAGCTGGAAAATAAGCGCCGTTGCGGCGAGGGCAACCGCGACGGCGGCGAGCCCCGCCACGAACGCGCCGCGCCCGATCCGCCCCTCGAAGGACAGGAGAAGGTCCTCCGGCGACGGCCGCGCCCGGGACGAACCGGCCGCCGCCGCGCCCGGTTCGGACAGCGGCGGATGCCGTCCATCCCCTGCCCCCGTCACGGACGTCACGGGCGCGCCTAGTCCCTGAGGAGCTCGTTGATGGACGTCTTGGCGCGGGTGCGCTCGTCGACCCGCTTCACGATCACCGCGCAGGCAAGGCCCGGCTTCGGCGTCCCGGCCGCCGTCGTGCCCTCGCCCGGAAGGGTGCCCGGCACCACCACGGAGTATTCCGGCACCTCGCCCATGAAGACCTCGCCCGTCGCCCGGTCGACGATCTTCGTGGACGCGCCGAGGAAGACGCCCATGGACAGGACCGAGCCGCGGCGCACCCTGACGCCCTCGGCGACCTCCGAGCGGGCGCCCACGAAGCAGTCGTCCTCGATGATGACGGGCTCGGCCTGCAAGGGCTCGAGGACACCGCCGATGCCCGCCCCGCCGGAGATGTGGCAGTTGGCGCCGATCTGGGCGCAGCTTCCCACCGTCGCCCAGGTGTCGATCATCGTTCCCTCGCCCACGTAGGCGCCGAGGTTGACGAAGGAGGGCATGAGGACGACGCCGGGCGCGACGTAGGCCGAACGGCGCACGATGGCCCCCGGGACGGCCCGGAAGCCCGCCCCCTCGAAGTCGAGCGCCCCCCAGCCCTCGAACTTCGATGGCACCTTGTCCCACCAGGACGCCTCGCCCGGGCCGCCCGGGATCACCTGCATGGGGTTGAGGCGGAAGGACAGGAGCACCGCCTTCTTCAGCCACTGATTGACAACCCAGCCGTCGCCGGAGGGTTCGGCCACCCGCACCACGCCGCGGCCGAGAAGGTCGAGCGCCTTGTCCACCGCGTCGCGCACCTCCCCGACGGTCGCGGAGGTGACGGAGGCGCGCTCCTCGAAGGCGCGCTCCACGAGGGCGGCGAGGCGCGAGATCTCGGCGTCGGAAGGCTGCATGGGCGTGTCGTCCAAAGGGGAGGATCCGGCGGGCGGCCGCTCCCCCGGCCGCCCGGCGCGGACACTACCGGCGCGGGGGGCCCTGTCAATGGCGCCGGACGAGGGACTGCCGGACGGGAGGGGGGAGGCTCGCGGCCGGGCGCGGGCGGGGTCGGCCCATGCCTCCGGCTCTCCGGGACCGGTACGACCCCGCACCTTGCCCGGTCGGAGAAGGGGCGGCTTCGCCGGGCGGTCGGCAAACGGCGGCTCGCCCGCGAAACGGACGGCGCGGGTGCCAGATCCGCACGGGGCGGCCGCCGGGGGCGGTTCACTCTCCCGTCGGGCGCCAGGGGGTGTCGATCCGGCGGATCGGCTCGCCCTCGAAGCGGGCGGCCGCCTCGGCGACCCGGACGCCGCCGAGGCGCATGTCCGGCCGGATCTCCGCGAGGGGGACGAGGACGAAGGCGCGGTTCAGCGCGTCGGCATGGGGGATGACGAGGTCCGGGTCCTCGAGCGCCGCGTCCCCGTAGGCGACGATGTCGAGGTCGATGACCCGCGGGCCCCAGCGGAAGGTCTCGCTCCGCCCGAAGTCCCGCTCGATCCCCTTCAGCGTGTCGAGGAGGTCCCGCGGGGCGAGCGTCGTCTCCACCGCGGCGGCGAGGTTCACGAACCAGTCCTGCTCCTCGTAGCCCCACGGCGGCGTCGCGTAGAAGGACGAGGCGGCGAGCACACGCATGTTCGGGTGGGCGTGGACGGCGTCGAGGGCGGCCGCGCAGGTCGCCGCCGCCTCGCCGATGTTGGCGCCGACCCCGAGGATCACCTCCACGGGCGCCTCGCCCCGCCCCTCGCCCTCAGCCATCGCCGTCCTCCCCGGTTGCGCAGAGCGGGTCGGCGCCCGCGGGACGATGTCCGAGGGCGGCCGCCATGCGCGCCGCGTCGAGGTGGGGCCGGACGTCGTGGACGCGCAGGTACTCCACCCCTTCCGCAAGCAGCATCGAGCCGACGGCGAGGGTGCCGAAGAGCCGCTCGTCCGTGTCCGGCCGCTCCAGGATGCGCCCAATGAACGACTTGCGCGAGACGCCATAAAGAAGCGGCAGGCCGAAGCGCTCGCGCAGGCGCGCCGCCGCGCGGATGACGACGAGGTTCTGCTCGAAGGTCTTGCCGAAGCCCACCCCCGGGTCGAGCACGATGCGCCCCTGGCGAACGCCGGCCCGGCCCGCGATGGCGAGCGAGCGGTCGAAGAAGCGGCACACGTCGTCCACGATGTCGATGCCCGCGTCCGCCGCCTCCCGGTTGTGCATGAGGACGCAGGGGAGGCCGTGGGCCGCGGTCACGTCGGCAAGGCGCGGATCCCGCTGGAAGCCCCACACGTCGTTGACGATGCGTGCCCCGGCCGCGATGGCCGCCTCGGCCACCTCCGCCTTGTTGGTGTCGATGGAGACGGGGACGGCGAGCCGGTCCGCGAGGGCGGCGATGACGGGCACCACGCGGCGGATCTCCTCGTCGGCGGCGATCGGCACGTGGCCGGGCCGGGTCGATTCGCCGCCCACGTCCACGATGTCCGCCCCCTCCCCGGCCATCCGCACCGCCTGGGCGACGGCCCTGTCGGGCGCGTCGAACCGGCCCCCGTCGGAGAAGGAATCGGGCGTGACGTTGAGGACGCCCATGATCCGGGCGCGGCGCGGCTCAGCCATCGCGGGGCGGCACCGTCTCGCGCCTCGGCCTCGGCGCAGGCTCGGGCAGGATCCCCTGGGGGCGCGTCAACAGCACCACCTGCAACAGGATGCCGACGAGGAGGACCCGCGCCGCCCCCGCCTGGGTGGAGTATTCCGGCGGCAGGAGACCGGTGATTGTCTGCGTGCCCGTCCAAACGAGCCACACGACGACGGCGCCGAGGATCGCCCCGCGATTGTTGCCCGACCCGCCGGCGATCAGCATCGCCCAGACGATGAAGGTGGCGAACACCGGCTCGAACGCGTCCGGCGAGATGAAGCCGATGAAGTGGGCGTAGAGCGCGCCCGCAAAGCCCATGATGGCCGATCCCAGCACGAAGGCCTGCAGGCGGAAGCGCTTCACGTCCTTGCCGGCCGCGGCCGTCGCCGTCTCGTTGTCGCGGATCGCGCGCAGGACCCGCCCCCAGGGCGACAGCCGCGCCCGCTCCACCAGGAAGTACACCGCCGCCACGGACCCGAGGGCGAGCACGAGAAAGACCTCCGTCGACCACTCCCCCTCGTGGAACGGCCGCGGGATGTCGGAGATCCCGCGCACCCCGTGGGTCAGCCACGCCTCGTTCTTGAAGGCGAAGCGGATGATCTCGGCGATCCCGATGGTGGCGATGGCGAGATAGTCGGTTCTGAGGTTCACGGTGAGCGCGCCGATGAGGACGGCGACGACGGCCGACAGGACGACGGCCGCCGCCGCGCCGACGACGAAGGGCAGCTGGAAGCCGCCCACGTGGGCCGGGTTCCCGTCGGCGGTCAGGATCGCGCTCATGTAGGCGCCGATGGCGAAGAAGCCGGCGATGCCGATGTTGATCTGCCCGGTGAGCCCCCACTGGACGTTCAGGCCGAGCGCCAGGATCGCGTAGACCGACACGGTGATGAGGAAGAAGGTGAGGAAGCCGGTGAGGCTCGCGAGGTCCATCAGGCGACCCCCCTGAAGATGCCGGTCGGCCGGACGACGAGGGTGAGGACGAGAAGGGCGAAGGCGACGGACTGCTTGTAGCCCGGGTCGATGACGAGGGTCGACAGCTCCATGGCGATCCCGACGAGGAAGCCCCCGGCGATCGCCCCGTAGGGCCGCCCGATCCCGCCCACGATGGCGGCCGCGAAGACCGGCAGGAGCACGTTCCACCCCATGACCGGCTGGAGCCGCGTGTCCATCCCGAGGAAGACGCCCGCGACCGCCGCGAGGGAGGCCGCGATCACCCAGGCGAGCATCACCATGCGCTCCGCCGGGATGCCCGACAGGCGCGCGAGGTCCATGTTGTCGGCCATCGCGCGCAGCGCCTTGCCCGCCCGCGTGCGGGTGAGGAACAGGTGCAGCCCCACGATGATGGCGAGGGTGCCGCCGACGATCCAGAAATGGTCGGGCCGGATGCGGATGTCGCCGAACCGGACCGGCATCTGGATGCCGGTGACGTAGACCTCGGTGGAGGGCCCGGCGATCAGCTGCACGAGGGAGCGCAGGATGAGCGCGACGCCGAAGGAGGAGATGAGGAGGATGATGGGCGTCGAGGCGCGCAAGGGCCGGTAGAGGAGCCGCTCGATCACGAGCGCCGTCGCGACGGCGAGCACGATCGCCCCCGGGATCGCCAGGATCGGCGAGATGCCGAGGGTCGCCACCCCGATCAGCGCCCCGTAGGCGCCGACCGTCATCAGGTCCCCGTGGGCGAAATGGGCGAACCTGAGGATCGAGAAGACGAGGGACACCCCGATGGCGCCGAGCGCCAGGATGGAGCCCGTCACGACCCCGAAGACGAGAAGCTGGAGGATGTCGGTGAGCATGGTGGGGCGGGGGCTCTCAGCCGCCGAGGAACATCTCGGCGATCTCCTTGTCGGCGAGGAGGGCCGCGCCCGTGTCCTCGTGGCGGTTGCGGCCCGAGGCGAAGACGTAGCCACGGTCGGCGATGGCGAGAGCCTGCTTGGCGTTCTGCTCCACCATCAGGATGCCGACGCCGGTCTCGTTGATGCGCTTCACCTGGGCGAATGTCTCGTCGATGAACTTCGGCGACAGGCCCGCCGTCGGCTCGTCGAGGAGGAGGAGCTTCGGCTCGAGCATGAGGGCGCGGCCCATCGCGACCATCTGCCGCTCGCCGCCCGACATCTGGCCGACGGGCTGGCGCTTCCGCTCGGCGAGGCGGGGGAACAGCGCGTAGATCCGCTCCATCTGCGGACGGTAGTCGTCCTTGCGGATGAAGGCGCCCATCTCGAGGTTCTCCTGCACCGTCATCGTCGGGAAGACGTTCTTCTCCTGCGGCACGTAGCAGATGCCGAGGCGGACGATCTCCTCGGGCGCCCGCCCGGTGATGTCCTTCCCGTCGAAGACAATGGACCCGCCCGAGATGCGGGTGAGGCCGAAGACGGACTTCATGAAGGTGGACTTGCCCGCCCCGTTGGGGCCGACGATGACGACCACCTCCCCGGGCTCGAGGCTGAGGTCGATGTCGGTGAGGATGTCGGCGCCCGTGCGGTAGCCCCCCGACACCTTATCGGCGCGGAGGAGGCTCATGCCGTCACCTCCTCCGCGTGGCCGAGGTAGGCCTCGCGCACCCGCGGGTCGGCGCGCACGGCCTCCATGGAGCCCTCCATCAGGACCGTGCCCTGGGCCATCACCACGATCGGGTCGCACAGCTCCGAGATCACGTCCATGTCGTGCTCGATCAGGCAGAAGGTGTAGCCCCGCTCCTTGTTGAGGCGGTGGATGGCGCGCACGATGTCGCCCAGCAGCGTCCGGTTCACGCCCGCCCCCGGCTCGTCGAGGAGCACCACCTTGGCGTCCGTCATCATGGTGCGGCCGAGGTCGAGGAGCTTCTTCTGCCCGCCTGACAGGTTGCCGGCGAGCTCGTCCGCCACGTGGGCGATGTTGAGGAAGGCGAGCACCTCCTCCGCCTTGTCGGCGATCGCCGCGTCCTGCCGCCGCACCTTTCCCCAGGAGAACCAGGACGACAGCAGGTTCTCCCCCGTCTGGTCCGGGGGCACCACCATCAGGTTCTCGCGCACGGTCATGCGGGAGAACTCGTGGGGGATCTGGAAGGTGCGCACGAGGCCCCTGTGGAAGAGCCGGTCAGGGCGCATGCCGGTGATGTCGGCCCCGTCGAGGAAGACGCGGCCCGAATCGGGCCTCAGGAAGCCCGCCACGATGTTGAAGAGGGTGGTCTTGCCCGCCCCGTTCGGGCCGATGAGGCCGGTGATGGACCCCTCCGCCACCGCGAAGCTGCACCGGTCGACGGCGCGGATGCCGCCGAACGAGAGCGAGACGTCCTCGATCCTGATCACGTGGGGGCGCCCCCGCCTTGCCGCCTGGGAAAAGTGTGCCGGAACAAGTCGCGGCGGTTAAGCCACTTTCGGGCGGGATGCAAGGAAGGCCGCGTCAGGCGCCCGGTCGGGGCGAGACGCCCGCCACCTCCATGACGATGGAGACCATGCGCTTCTGCAGCGCGGCGTTGCCGTGGCGCACCTCCACGTTGAAGTAGGGGCTGATGCCGGCGAGCGCCGCATGGTGGGAGAGGGAGCAGTCGTTCCGATCCGCCGATACCGTCTCCACGAGGACGTAGATGCCGGCCGCGTTGAGGGCGCGGACGTCCGCCATCAGCCGCCGGTCCCCCTCGCCGGCGCGGGAGGCGACGATGACGAGGTCGTCCTCCCCGCCGAGGCGAGGTGCGCCGGCCGGCGGACGGACAGCGCTCGCCCCGTCGGGTGGGCTGAGGATGGAGATGCCGCCCGAGCCGCCGCGCGCCGCCGTGCGCGGCCCGTTGGTGTGGAGGGCGACCACGGGGAAGCGCCGGTTCCGGCGGGACAGGACGGCGCGGGTGTAGCGGGGGGCGGCGCCCTCGCAGGCGCTGGCGCGGGAGGAGAAGGCCCGGTTCGGGTCGATCCGCCCGTTGAGGCGCCGCCCGCCGGTCTCCACCGCCACCACCGTGCCGCCGTAGCGGGAAAGGGCGAAGGCGGCGGTCGAGAGCGCGGCGTCCTCGTCGTCGTGGGGAAGCACCCACAGGGGGCCCGGCCGGCCGCTGTCCACGAGCTGGAGCGTCCAGGTCTCGCCCGCCTCCCGGAACGTCTCGGTGGTGACGCACGCCTCGACGTCCGCGAACAGGCGGCCGAAGGCGTCGTCCCGGTCGGCGAGGGTCCCGGGCGAGGCGCAGTCGGCCCGGCCGGGCGCGGACGGCCCCTCCCCTCCCGCGCAGCCGGCAAGGAGGAGGGCGGCCGCGCAGGCGAGGAAGATCGCGGGGCAGCGGCGCATGGCGCGCGTCGAGGGGGAACCGATGGCGGCCATGGCGGGCCCTTCCGGGGCGTCGGGCCGGCGCGCCCGATGCGCGCTGCGCCCGCGCGCCGGTAGCACGGGCGCGGGGCGGGGGCGAGCGCCGCGAGGTTTCAGATCGGGAAGGGCTCGCGCGCGAGGTCGTCCTCGGTGGCGTCCGCCGGGGCGAGGCCGAGGGCGGCCGGCACCTCGTAGAGGCGGCCGGGGCCGAACCGGGGCGCCCAGTCGCGCAGCTGCGGCGAGACCGCCCGCATGCACGGCAGGCCGAGCTCGGGGCGGGTGATGTCGGCGACGAAGACGTCGATCCCCGCCCGGACGAACGCGGCGACGAGATCGTCCATGGACAGCGGCGTCCGCTCCTCGAACGGCGTCTTCCGGCCCGCGAGCGGGTCGTCCGGCCGCCCCGCGAGGAAGCCGGCGTCCGGCAGCCGCGTCGCGCGGGCGAAGGCGAGGAGCGGCGGGACCGGCGGCGGGTCGGGGAGCGCCTGGGCGTCCGCCATCAGCTTCAGCGAGATCTCCCCCTGCAGCATCTCGAGCGCCGCCGACAGGAGCGCCCGTTCCGGCTCGAGGTGGGCCGCGACCCCGATCGCCGGCAGCGTCCCGTCCCCGTCGGTGGAGACGGCGAGGACGACGCTCGCCGGCAGGTCCGTCGGCAGGTCGAGGAAGCGGGTGACGCGCTCGCGCCCGCTGAGCCAGTCGGCGAGGCTCTCCGGAAGACTGGCGTGGGCGAGCGCGTCCGGCAGGCGGCGGGGCACGAGCCGGCGGTACCACCACAGGGCGACCGCGTCCCGCTCCACCAGCTCGAGGACGGCGGCGTCGCGGGCCGCGTCCGGGCGGGTGTGGGCGGCCGTGCCGGCCGAGGTGGAGATCTGCCGCGGGAAGCCGCGGCGCAGCTCCTCGCCGAACAGGGCGGCGATCACGGGCACGTGGACGGTGCGTCCGTCCCCCAGCGCGCGCATGGGCATGTGCAGATTTTCCACGTCGAACGCCACATTCGCGCTTGCCGGAAGGCGAGTTTCGTGCCACAAGGTTAATAAATCAGCGGCTTGACAACCGCTGAATTGCAGGAATTGCGACGGCTCGATTGTTTCTATCGAGTCGGCATGGCTTCTTTTTCTTAAAAGGAAGTCATCGGGGCCGCGCGCCCAGACGCTCATACGTTCGATCGTTTCGGCGAGAGCTGATTCGAGGGCGTCCTTTTCGTCGAGGCCGCGCCCGGCCGCGATGCCCCAGGCGTGCGTCCAGGCCGGCCCGTCGCCGGCGGCGGGCGTCGCCACCACGAACGACGCCGGGCAGCCGGGGATGGAGAGTTTAACAATTTTTGGTTTGTTGACCTTGGCAATTGCATCTTGAGGTGTTAACACTCTGTGCACTCCCGGTGGAAAGGCCGGCGGGTCGAGAGAGAGGGAGACGGAGCATGCTGTTCGAAGCCAGGATCGACATCGATTCGATCGACCTCGACGATCATCTGGAAGGCATCATCAAGAAGGACCTGAAGGGGGAAGGCATGGCGCGCATCGCGGTCAACAGGGCTGCCATTCCGCAGATCGGCAAGGCGTTCGGCGAGGCGGCGAACGACCCGGACAAGCGTGCCGCCCTGGTGGCGAACCCGGTCGAATACCTGCGCTCGGCCGGCGTGGCCGAGGAGAACCTTCAGGGCCTCAACGTCGTCGTCCACCAGGACACGGACGACACGGTCCACCTCGTGCTTCCCGAGGCGGTGGACTCCGCGCGCCTCAAGGCCAACGACCACGAGTATCTGAAGATGCTCGGCACCATGGCCGTGCTCGGCTGCATGCGCCCGCTCAGCTGAGCGCCCTCAGCCCTCGGCGGCGGCGTGCGGCGGCGGCGGAAGCTGCAGGCCCGCCGCCGCCAGCCCCTCGACCCACGACGAGCGCACCGCGGGGTCGCGAAACATGACCGTGTCGGTCAGCCAGCGGCCGAACTCGTGACGGTCGACGTGCGCGGGGGCGCCGGACAAGGCGCTGGCCACGAGGGCGTCCGCACCACGGCTCGCCTCGGCGAGCGAGCCGCGGCGCGCGAGGGCGGCCACCTTCAGGGCCCGCATCTCGTTGTTCTCCGGCGCCCGTTCCACGAGGGCGAGGCACGCGTCGACGTTGCCGGCCATGAACTCGATCATGGCCGTGTAGCCGTAGAAATAGGGCGGCGCGCGGGGGGAGACGAGCGTCATCGCCTTGTTGGCGAGCGTGCGCGCCGTCGCCGGGTCGCCGGCGTAGCCGTAGGCCTCCGCCGCGGCCATGTTGACGCGGGCCGAGTACGAATTGAGCCGCAGGGCATGGTCGAAGGCCGCGAGCCCGTTCGCGTAGTCCCGGCGCTGCAGCGCCGCCCAGCCCGCGATCACGTGGTTGAAGGGCTCGAGCGGGTCCACCGACAGGGCCGTGCGGGCGAGTGCCGCCGCGCGCTCGAGGCCGCTGCCGTCCCGGTCCGCTCCCGGCACCATCAGCCGACGCTTCATGAGGATGGACCCCATGGACGAGTGGACCACGCTGAGGCGCCGGTCGACCGGATCGTCGGCCATCCGCTCCAGCATGGCGAAGGCGCGCTCGTCCGACGCCGCGTCGAAGACGTTCATGAGCTCGAACGCCTCGAGCCACCGTCCGTAGGTGGTCGCCCCCCTCGTGCGGCGCGCGTGGCAGGTGAGGACGTCCTGCTCGAGGGCGTTGACGCAGCGGGCGATGGCGAGATCCGCCGCCCCCCGTTCCTCCAGCACCTCGGGCGACAGGCGCTCGCGGAACAGGATCTCGCCCGAGCGGGCGTCGGTCACCGACAGGTGGATGGTCCGCCGCTCCGGATGGCAGGTGACCGCCAGCCTGACATCCGATTCGACCGCCGGAGAAAAGGCGACCCGCCGCGTTCCGTCCGCCCCGCCATCGTCGAAGACGCGCAGGTCGCGGAACTTCGAGAGCTGGAAGAGCACCTCGTCGACGGCGAAGCCGAAAAGGTCCGGAAGCGGATGATAGGACGGCTCTCGCCGGACGCACAAGCGGGGCTGGCCGAGCCCGACGTCCGCCGCGGTGACGCCGGCCGCCGGGGGCGGCGGCTGGGCCGGCATCGCGGGCCCCACCGGCCGCGCCGCCGCGAGCGCCCTTGCCCCGGGATCGGCCGCCGCGCCGTCGACGGCCTCGGGGGTGCGCAGCCGCTCGATGCGGGCTGCGAGATCGGGCGGCGGGGGAAGCCCGAGGTCGACCTCGAGGCGGTGGCGGTAGCGCGCGAACAGCCGCAGCGCGCGGTCGGCTCGGTTCCCGTCGAGGGAACGCTCGATCAACCAGCGGTTGGCCGCATCGCTCACCGGCTCCACCTTGAGGAGCGCCTCGGCGCAGCGGTCGGCCATCGCCACCCCTCCCGCGTCCGCCACGTCGCCGACGCAAACGAGGCTCTCGAGGCGTGAGACGAGCCGCACCTCCAGCCATTGGCGGTAGCGCCCGATCGCCTCGTCGTAGTCCCCCTCCCCGATCTCCGCCCCGTCCAGGATGGGCCCACGAACCGCCTGCCACACCGTCTCGATGGCTTCCGGCGAGGGCCGCTCCAGGGCGTCTAGCACCTCTTCGGCGTCGACGCGGAAGCGCTCGCTGTTTATCCACACCGCGTTGCGGTCGCTGCACACGAGGGGGCTGCCCTCCCGACAGTGGATCGCCGAGAGCTGGCGCAGACACTGGCGGAGCGAGGCCCGCGCCCGCCCGTCCGCCGCATTCCCCCACAGAAGGCCGCTCAGCCGCTCTCGGGTCGCCGCGCGGCCGGACCTCAGGGCGAGGTAGACGAAAAGCGCCTCCGCCTTCCTGGACAGGAAGCGGACCGGGCCGTCCTCCCCGCTGATGAGCGTCGGCGCCCCGAGGACGCACAACGTGAAGACCCGCATGTTCCCTTCGCCAGCCCGGAGCGACGCGATGTCGCGTTTCGCGGAATAAGGAAACGAAGCGCCCCGCTTTTCAAGTCCCGTTCCGCACCCGCGGCCACACGATGCCACCTTTCGACCGGGGAGCGCCACCTTTCACGGTGGAATCACGGTCGAGTCGTAGCGTACGACATGCACCGAGCGGTTGTGTGGGCATTTCGCCCCAATCGGAGAGCGAAGCCATGGTGAAGGTCGCGGGACCGGCATCGACATCGTCCGGCACCGGAGCGTCCCGGGAGGATATCGTCGCCCTCAGGCGCCTGATCGACTACGCGATCGACGAGGCGGAGCGGAACGGGCTGTTCAGCTGCGCCCGCCTCCTCAAGACGGCCCGGGACGAGCTGGAGGATGGGGAGGATGGGGCGGTGGACGTTTACGCCCGCTACCTCGAGGGACGAACGCACCTTCCCTCCTGACCGAGAGGCTGCGCCCGCCCTCGGCGCGGGACCTGGCGAGGCGTGTCCGCGCGAGGGCTGCGACGATATGTCGCGCACGGTCGCGACCGCGTCCGGCGCCGCGCCTTCGCCTTCGCCATCCGCCCGCGCACCCGCCCGTTCTCGCCGCCCGCCCGGTCCCGCCCGCGCGCCGTTTTCAACAGGCCGGCCATTTCCCGCCCGTGCGCGCCGAAACGGCTGCGCGCGCCGCCCGCCTCCTGTATGGCCG
>CAZJNX010000083.1:0-19310 GCA_964547415.1 uncultured Hyphomicrobiales bacterium | reverse complement strand
GACGTCGCCATGCGCGAGCTCGGCGGCGAGACGCTCATGCTCACGGGCCAGGAGATGCAGCTCGGCCGGGCGAGACCATCGCCGACACCGCCCGCGTGCTCTCCCGCTACGTCGACGCCATCATGATCCGCATCCTCGA
This sequence comes from uncultured Hyphomicrobiales bacterium, assembly GCA_964547415.1. Classification (GTDB taxonomy): domain Bacteria; phylum Pseudomonadota; class Alphaproteobacteria; order Rhizobiales; family Amorphaceae; genus CAZJNX01. Next base: position 19,171 of record CAZJNX010000083.1, on the reverse strand, counting down.
CGACGCGGCGCTGGCCGAGCTCGCCGAGCACGCGACGGTGCCGGTCATCAACGGCCTGACCCGGTCCTGCCACCCCTGCCAGATCATGGCCGACATCATGACGTTCGAGGAGCACAGGGGGCCGATCCGCGGACGCCGCATCGCCTGGACGGGCGACGGCAACAACGTGCTCGCCTCCTGGATCGAGGCCGCGCCCAAGTTCGACTTCGAGCTCGCGATCGCCACGCCGCCGGTGCTCGCGCCGGACGAGGGGCGCATCGCGCGGGCGCGCGCGGCGGGCGGGCGCATCGTGCTCACCGAGGACCCGGTGGAGGCCGTGACGGGGGCGGACTGCGTCGTCACCGACACCTGGATGTCCATGGGCGACCGGGAGCGGGAGCGCCGTCACAACCTGTTGAGGCCATACCAGGTGGGCGAGGCGCTCATGGCGCACGCGAAAGGCGACGCCATATTCATGCATTGCCTGCCGGCCCATCGCGGAGAGGAGGTGACGGCCGCCGTCATCGACGGCCCGCGCTCCGTCGTCTTCGACGAGGCCGAGAACAGGCTCCACGCCCAGAAAGGCATCCTCGCCTGGTGCCTGTCACAGGAGGCGCTCGAAGCCCCATGAACGCCATCGACCCGACCCCGTCCGGACCCGCCCCGCTGCCCGAGGACGACCTGATCCTCCCGTTCGCGGTGGACGATCTCGACGTCAGGGGCCGGGTCGCGCAGATGGGCGGCGTGCTGGACGAGATCCTCGGCCAGCACGACTACCCGTTGCCCGTCTCCCGCCTCCTCGGCGAGGCGGTGGTGCTCACCGTCCTCCTCGCCACGGCCCTGAAGCTCGACGGCCGCTTCATCCTGCAGATGCAGGGGGACGGGCCGGTCTCCCTCCTCGTCGTCGATTTTCGCTCGCCGAACGGCCTGCGCGGCTATGCCCGCTTCGACCCGGAGGCGCTGGCGAGCCTCGCGCCGGACGCGGGAACGGAGCGGGTGTCCGACCTCGTGGGGGCGGGCCACCTCGCCCTCACGGTGGACCCGGGGGCGACCATGCGCCGCTACCAGGGGATCGTGCCCCTCGACGGCGGCTCGCTGGAGGAGATCGCCCGGGCCTACTTCGCCCAGTCCGAGCAGATCCCCACCTTCATCCGCCTCGCGGTCGCCGAGACGCTGGAGCGCCAGCCGGGCGAGGCGCCGCGGCGGCGCTGGCGGGGCGGCGGCATCTCCATCCAGTTCCTGCCGGAGCGGTCCGAGCGGGTCGTCCGCCGCGACCTCGACCCGGGCGACGCGCCCGAGGGCCAGCCGGACCCGCGGGCCGAGGTGCCGGACGACGACGCCTGGGTGGAGGCGCTGGCCCGCACCGAGACGGTGGAGGACCACGAGCTCATCGACCCGGGGGTGACGCCCGCCCGCCTCCTCCTGCGCCTGTTCAACCAGCGGGACGTGCGCGTCTTCGACGCCATCGCGGTGGAGCAGCGCTGCCACTGCTCCCGCGGCAAGATCGAGGCGATCCTCTCCCAGTTCCCGGCCGAGGAAAAGGCGGGGATGGTGGAGGACGGCGCGATCGTCGTCACCTGCGAGTTCTGCAACCGCGTGTACCGGTTCGATCCGGACGCCGTGTGAGGCCGCTCGTCTCGTCCGACCGCGGTGCCCGAGATCCGCGCGCGGGCGCGGTTCCGGGGCGGCAGGGGCGGTTCCGCCGGAATGATCCCCTGACCGGAACGGACCGGGCGTGCCCGGATCCCGGAAGCGGGCGCGGTCGGCGAAGGGGGCGTTCGCCGGCAGCGGTCGAGGCCGCGGTGCAGCCAGCCCCTGACGTGGAGACGCACCCCCTGCCACGCCGGGGCGGGCGACCTAACTTGCTGATCGTGTTCGACGGGCCGGTTTGACGCGGATCATCCCGCGTTCACACCGCCCGTGTAAGGTCGGCGATCGGGAGCGGCCCGCCCCGGCGGGCCAAGCTGGGAGACCACACCCCCGTGAGAACGCTTCGCGGCACCGGCAGGGCGCTCGGCATCGCGCTCCGGATCGCCCTCCCGGTGGCGATCCTCTATGGCGCGGCCGTCGCGACCGACCGCCTCACCGCCGCCAGACCGGATGTCGCCCGCGCCGAGCGCACCGAGGCTGCCGTGCCCGTGGAGGTCGCCGCCGCCCTTTGGGGCGAGAATCGCCCGGTCCTGCGTGCCTTCGGCGAGGTGGTGCCCGCCCGCGCGGTGGAGCTGCGCGCCCTCGTCGCCGGTACCGTCGTCGAGACCAGCCCGGACTTGCGCGTCGGCGGCCGCGTCGGCCGCGGCGAGACGCTCCTCGTCGTGGACCCCTTCCCCTACGAGGGCGCCCTCGTGGAGGCGGAGGCCGCCCTCGAGGAGGCGCGCGCCCGCCTCGACGAGATCGGCGCCCGCATCGCCCTCGAAGAGACCGCGATCGAGCGCGCCGAAGAGCAGCTCGCCTTCGCCGAGCGGGACCTGTCCCGCGCCGAGCGGCTGCGCGAGTCGGGCTCCATCCCCGAGCAGGCCCTCGACGAGCGGCGCCTCCTCGTCAGCCAGCGCCGCCAGGCCGCGGAGCAGCGCCGCCACACCCTCGCGGCCGAGCGCGCCCGCCTGAAACAGCAGGAGGCCGCCGTCGGCCGTCTCGGGTAGCAGCGCGAGAAGGCCGAGCGGGACCTCGCCGACACCCGCCTCCTCGCCCCGTTCGACGCGGTGGTCGCCGAGGAGACGGTGGAGGTCGGCCGCCGGGTGTCGGCCAACGACATGGCCGTCCGCCTTTACGAGGAGGACGCCCTCGAGGTGCGCTTCGTCCTGTCCGAGCTCGCCTACGGCCGCCTCGTGGCGGCCGAGGAACCGATCCTCGGCCGCACCGTGGACGTCACCTGGCGCATCGGCGACGAGCCGCTCCGCTACGCGGCCGCCATCGAGCGGGTGAGCGCGGAGATCGAGGCCGCCCGCGGCGGCGTGGGCATGATCGCCCGCCTCGCCGTGCCGGAGGAGCGCCTTGCGCCGCGGCCGGGCGCCTTCGTGGAGGTGGCCGTGCCGGGCGTCGCCCACGACAGGAGCGTGCGCCTCGCGGCGAGCGCCGTGTACGGCGGCGAGGCGGTCTACGTCGTGAAGGACGGCCGGCTGGAGCGGCGGGCGGTGACTGTCCTCGCCCGCGACGGCGAGGACGCGATCCTCGCGGGAGACCTCGCGGACGGGGACGTGGTGCTGACGAGCCGCCTCACCGAGGTGGGCGAGGGCCTCAAGGTCGCCCCGACGAACGGGGTGCCGAAGATGGCGCCGGACGCGACGGCCGGCATCGACACGGCGGGCCGCACCTGACGCGGCCCTCCTGCGGGCGCGCGGACGCCCGGAGCGGACGGGGAACATGAGCGAGAGCGGCGACAGCGGCGGACGGCCGGCCGCGCCGGCCCGGGGCGGCGGCGTGATCGGCCTGTTCGTGCGCCACCCGAACGCGGCGAACCTCCTGATGGTGCTGATGTTCCTGCTGGGGGCGTTCGCCGTCCTGCAGCTGAACACCCAGTTCCTGCCCACCACCGAGGTCAAGCAGGTGCAGGTGTCCATCGCCTGGCCCGGGGCGAGCGCGGAGGACGTGTCGGCCAATATCCTCGACGCGGTGGAGCCGGCCGTGCGCTTCCTCGACGGGGTGCAGGAGGTGACCTCCTATGCCCGCGAGGGCTCGGCCTTCACCTCGGTGGAGTTCGACGAGACCACCGACATGCAGAAGGCGCTCGCCGACGTGGAGCAGGCGATCGCCGCCCTCACCACGCTCCCCGAGAGCGCGGAGCGCGCGCGCATCTCCACCGACCGGATCCGCGACACGGTGGCCAAGGTCTCGGTCGCCGGCCCGTTCACCGAGATCGCCCTCCAGGAGTACGCCCGGCGCGTCCGCGACGGTCTCCTCGATGCGGGCGTCGACAAGATCACCTTCACGGGGATGCGCGAGCGGGAGATCCGCGTGGAGGCCGACGAGGAGACGCTGCGCCGCCTCGGCCTCGAGGTGGACGAATTGTCCCGGGCCGTCCGGTCCGGCACGGTCGACCGCCCGTCCGGGACCCTCGAGGGGGAGGTGGACAAGCAGCTGCGCGTCCTCGCGCCGGGCGAGACGGCGGACACCATCGCCGGCATCGAGGTGAAGGCGTTTCCCTCTGGCGAGCGCATCCTGGTGTCCGACGTCGCCCGCGTGGTGGACGGCTTCGACGAGGACGCGGTCGTCGGCCTCAAGAACGGCGAGCCGGCCATCGAGATGCAGGTCTGGCGCTCGGCGGGCCAGGACGCGGTGGCGGTGGACCGGCTGGTGCGCGCGTACGTGGCCGAGGTGGCGCCGACCCTGCCCGCCACCCTCAGGGTCGCCATCTACGACAGCAGCACCGAGATGCTCTGGGAGCGGATCTCCATCCTCGTCAAGAACGGCTGGCAGGGGCTGGTCGTGGTCCTGGTGATCCTGTTCCTGTTCCTCGACGCGCGCATCGCCTTCTGGGTGGCCTTCGGCATTCCCGTCGCCCTCGCGGGGACCTTCGCGATCATGTTCGCGACGGGGCAGACCATCAACATGATCTCCCTGTTCGCCCTCCTCATGATGCTGGGCGTCATCGTGGACGACGCCATCGTGGTGGGCGAGCACGCCGACACGCTGGAGGCCCGCGGCCTGCCGCCGATGGAGGCGGCCGAGGGCGGGGCGCGGCAGATGCTCATGCCCGTGATGGCGGCGAGCATCACGACCCTCGCCTCCTTCGCGCCCATCTTCATCATGGGCGGCGTGATCGGGCAGATCATGGGGGCGCTGCCGCTGGTGGCGATCGCCATCATCATCGCCTCGGTGATCGAGTGCTTCCTCATCCTGCCGGGCCACCTCGCCCACCGCTGGGGCGGCTTCGCGCCGGGCGTGTCGGTCTTGCGCTTCTCGGCGCTGGGGCTCTCCCTCGTGACGGCGGCGATGCTGTTCCTGTCGCTGCCGCCCGAAGGCGCGCCGGCCGCCCTCGCGCCCTTCCTCGGCGCGGCGGACGCGGCGCGCGCGGCCCTCGGTCCCTGGCTCTTTCCCGCCGTCGTCACGGTCTTCGCCCTTCTCGCGGCGCTGCCCCTCGAGCTCGCCCTCGCGTGGCTGTCGCGCCGGGGCGGCACGGGCGGGCGCGGCCGGTTCCGCCGCGGCTTCGACCGTGGCTTCGCCGCCTTCCGGGACGGGCCCTTCCGCCGCGCCGTGGAGGCCTCGTTCGCCTTCCGCTACGCAACGCTCGCGGTCGCCGTCGGCGCCGTCATGGTGGTGGTGTGGGGGCTCTACCTCTCGGGCGGCCACGTGAAGTTCTACTTCTTTCCCTCGCCGGAGGCCGAGTTCCTGACCGCGCGGGTGGAGTTCAACGCCGGCACCCCGCGCGAGCGGGTGATGGAGGCGGTCGGCACCATCGAACGGGTGATCGGTGAGGCGGAGGAGGCCGTCGCGCCCAAGGGCGAGCGGATCGTGCGAAACGTGTACGCCGTCATCGGCCGCGCGGGCCGCGACCGGGGCGACAACCTCGCCGAGCTGCGCGTCCAGCTGATGCCGACGGAAGACCGGACGGTGCGCACGCCCGCCTTCGTGCGCGCGGTCCGCGAGCGGCTGCCGGAGATCGGCGGGGTCAAGCGCCTCGCCCTCGCCGAGCGGCGGGGCGGGCCGCCCGGCCGCGACCTCGACGTGCGCCTCACCGACGCGCCGCCCGCGGTCCTGAAGGCCGCGGCCGCCGATCTGATGGGCTCACTCGGCGAATATGCGGGTCTGTCGGCGGTGTCCGACGACCTGCCCTACGGCAAGCCCGAGCTCGCCATGCGGCTGACGCCCCGGGGCGCCGCCCTCGGCTTCACCCTCGACGACGTGGCCCGCCAGGTGCGCGGCGCCTTCGAGGGGTCGATCGCCCGCCGCCTGCCGGTGGGGGACGACGAGATCCGCGTGCGCGTCCTGCAGCGTTCGGCGCTCGCGGGGGACTCCCAGCTTCGGGACATGTGGCTGAAGACGCCCGACGGGGGTTTCGCCGCCCTGTCGGAGGTGGTGGAGATCGAGGAGCGCAACACCTTCTCCTTCATCCGTCGCCGGGACGGGGTCCTGTCGATCTCCGTCACCGCCGACGTCGATACCGCCGTCACCACGCCCCAGGAGGTGACGGCGGCGCTCTCGCAGGAGCTGCTGCCGGCGATCGCGGCGCGCCACGGGGTCGACTATGCCTTCGGCGGCCGGGACGAGGAGCGGCGGGAGTCCTTCGCCGACCTTCGGCAGGGGCAGTTCCTGGCGCTCGCCGTCATCTACCTGACCCTCGCCTTCGTGTTCGGCTCCTACGCCCGTCCGCTCGCGGTGATGCTCATCATCCCGTTCGGGGCCGTGGGGGCGATCCTCGGCCACTGGCTGCTCGGCTACAACCTGTCCATCACCTCCATGGTGGGCCTCCTCGGCCTCACCGGCATCCTCGTCAACGACTCCATCATCCTCGTGAAGCGGATGGACGAGCGGCTCGCCGAGGGCGAGGCGCTCGCCGCGGCCGCCTGCGGGGCGAGCCGGGACCGGCTGCGGGCGGTGATCCTCACCTCGCTCACCACCATCGGCGGCCTGGTGCCGCTCATGTTCGAGCGGTCCCTCCAGGCCCAGTTCCTGATGCCGATGGCGATCACCATCGTCTTCGGCCTCGCCGTGGCGACGCTCCTCGTCCTGTTCCTGGTGCCCTCGCTCGTCGGGATCGGCGGCGACATCGGCCGCCTCGCCCGCCTCCTCGCCCGCCGCAGGCCGGCCCCCGCCGCCGCGGAGTAGGCCGTCCGCCCGGGCGCGGCGTCGGGAGACTTCCGCGGGGACTGGCGGAGCGCCGCGTCGCCGGCCGGTCCGTCCTGCCGGCGGAAGGAGCCGCCGGCGCGCCACGGCGGCGCCAGCGCCGGCCCGGCACTGGAGGGCGACCGGCCCGCGCCTCGTGACGGGGCGGGCGACCCGTCGCCGTCCGCAGACGTCGTCGGCCGTGCGCTCCGCCGGCCCTTCCCTCGCCGGTCCGCCGGAGCGGTGGTCAGGCCGGGCGGCGGCGGTCGCGGTCGATGAGGAGGGGCAGGCGCAGCATGGCCGAGAACGGCGGATCGCCTGCGCTCCGCGGCACCGCCCGCATCCGGCGGCGGAACAGGAGCGGGATCGGGACGATCGCCGAGAACGGCGGCCTGTCCGGAATGACCGCCCGCCCCCGCCGACGGCTCTCCTTGATGATGAGCCCGACGCCGAACGAGCGTTCGAACGGCTCGGGCTTGCGGATCACGCTGCCGGAGACAGGGCCGGTCATGAACAGGGAGCCCGGCGGCAGCAGCGAGGGCAAGGGCCCGTCCATGGTCCGGGCGTGGCCGACCGCGGGGCGGTAGGCCCGCGCCCTCGGCAGGACGCCCTCGACCGCCGGAAAGGACGCGAGGATCTCATCGGCCAGGGTCGCGAAGCCGAACGGTGCGCGCACGACGACGAGCGCGCGGCCCGCGAGGATCGGATCGAACGCCGCGATCGCCACGTCGCGCCCGACGCCGCTCGCGGCGAGCTGCCGCGCGAGGCTGTCCCGGATCGTCTCGTCCACGGCCGCGCTGCGCGGCGCGGGCGGGGCGGCCTCCGGCGGCACGTCCGCGAGGATTTCCTCCACTGCGCCCGCCTCGACGTCCCCTTCGCCGTCCCCTTGGTCGGCGGGGGGAGGCGACCCGGCCGCATCCTCCCAGGGCGGGGTCTCGGCCGCCGCCGCGGGGGTGTCCTCGAGCGCGACGAGATCGTGGTCGAGCTCGCCGAAGCCGCGCCGCTCGAGCCGGGCGATCACCTCGCCCGCAACGCTCCGGTCCTCGTAAAGCCGCGTGATGATGGTGGTCATCGCCTTTCGTCACTCCGTGCCGCGTCCGGCCCACCGCCGGTCTCGCCCCGTCGAGCGGTGGCGCGCGCCTACCGGGAGGGGGTCTGACCGGCGCGCCACCTCCCATGTCAATATCAATTGACACAAGTATGTGTCAAGCGTATGTGACATATGGTCCGGTTGACAGCAGGCCGGCAGGGGAGCGGCACCGCCCTGCCGGCGCCGATCGATCGGGTGCCGCACCGGGCTGTCTCGCGAGAAGGACGGAGAAAGCGAAATGGCTGAGCCAACGCAACAGGTCGTCCTGGCGGAGACCGAAGGCGGAGAAAAGGTATGGCCGACCGGTCTGACCCGACCGGAGGCGGAAGAACTTCACAAGTACATCATCGACGGCACGCGGGTGTTCGGGTTCATCGCTCTCATCGCGCACATCCTCGCCGCCGCGTACACGCCCTGGCTCGGATAAGGAGGCGATCACCATGTACAACGCCGGAATGTGGCTCGTCGTGAAGCCGACGGTCGGCATCCCCCTGTTCCTGGGCGCCGTCGCCGTCGGCTCTTTCGCCGTGCACGTGGCCGTTCTCACCAACACCACCTGGCTGCCGCAGTTCCTCAACGGCGAGACGATGACGAGCGGCGCGGCCGCCGAGGCGTCGGCCCCCGTCGAGGGATCGTCCGCCGTGGTGCTGTTCGAGGAGGGCGAGCGCGGCGCGGCCGTCGCGGGCAAGAGCGCGGTGGTCGTCCTGCCGGACGGACGCACCGCCACGGTCACCTTCGAGGCGCCGCCCGTCGCCGCACCGCCCGCGGCCGTCGCCGCCGAACCCGAGGCCCTCGCCCTCGCCCGGGAGCCGGCCGACTAGATCCGCGATCCTTCGGGGCGTCCGGACCGGACCCCGGGGGCCGGCCCGGCGCCACCGCCGTGTCCCAGGCCCCGCGCCGCCCGCGCGGGACGGTCGTCTTTCCGAGAAAAAAGCGGACGAGGCCCATGAACCGCTTCAGCCAGGCCGCGGTCGAGGCGATCTCCCGGCTCGGACCCCGCGCCCTTCCCTTCGCCGACGTCGCCTCCCGCGACCTGCCGCTCGGGCGGCTCCTGCGCCTGTCGCTGTTCCAGGTCACCGTCGGGATGGCGCTCGTGCTCCTCGTCGGCACCCTCAACCGGGTCATGATCGTGGAACTGTCGGTGCCGGCCTCGGTGGTCGCCGTGATGGTGGCCCTGCCGCTCGTGTTCGCGCCGTTTCGCGCCCTCATCGGCCACCGCTCCGATACCCACCGCTCCGCCCTCGGATGGCGGCGGGTCCCCTTCATCTGGAAGGGCACGCTCCTCCAGTTCGGCGGCTTCGCCATCATGCCCTTCGCGCTCCTGGTGCTCGCGGGGAAGGGGCACGCGGCCGAGGCCCCGGCCTTCCTCGGCTACGCGGGCGCGGGGCTCGCCTTCCTGCTGGTGGTGGCGGGCGTCCACACGGTGCAGACCGCGGGCCTTGCCCTTGCCACCGACCTCGCGCCGCCGGAGGACCAGCCGAAGGTGGTCGGGCTCATGTACGTGATGCTGCTCCTCGGCATGGTGGGCAGCGCCCTCGCCTTCGGCGCCCTCCTGCAGGATTTCTCGCCCGGCCGTCTCATCCGCGTGATCCAGGGAGCGGCCGTCGTTACCGTCGTCCTCAACGGGATCGCCCTGTGGAAGCAGGAGGCGCGGGACCTCGCACGCCGGCGCGCGGCCGCGGCCGAGCCCGACTTCCTCGACGCCTGGCACCTGTTCGTCCGCGACGGCGGAACCACGCGCCGCCTCGTCGTCATCGCCCTCGGGACGCTGGGCTTCGCCATGGCCGACGTCCTGCTGGAGCCCTTCGGCGGCGAGGCCCTCGGCCTCGCGGTCGCCGACACGACGCGCCTCACCGCCACCTTCGCCGTCGGCGGGCTCGCGGGCCTCGCCCTCGCCTCGCGCCTCCTCGCCCGCGGCGCCGACCCGATGGGGACCGCCGCCGTCGGCGTCGCCATCGGAATCCCGGCCTTCGGGTGCGTCGCGGCCTCGGCGGCGGGGGCGGGCGCGGCGGCGTTCGTCGGGGGGACCTTCCTCATCGGGTTGGGCGCCGGGCTGTTCGGACACGGCACCCTCACGGCGACCATGCGCATGGCCCCGCGCGAGCAGGCGGGCCTCGCCCTCGGCGCATGGGGCGCGGTGCAGGCGACGGCGGCGGGCGTCGCCATGGCGCTCGCGGGGATCCTGCGCGATGCGGTCGCCGCGCTGCCGGGCGGCGGGACCCTCGGCGTCGCGACGCCCTACCTCGCGGTGTTCGCGCTCGAGATCGCCCTCCTCGTCCTCGCGCTCGCGGTGATGCTGCCGGTGGCGGGGATCGCCGTCCGATCCGCCCTCCGCCGCCGCGGGACCTGACCGCCGCGGCCCGCCCGTTCCCATCGTCAGCCCAAGGGAGCGCGGCTGCCGAGCCGCGCCCTCGTCTCCGGGGAAATCGTCGGGGCGGATCGGCGGGCGTGGGTGGCGGGCGCCGAATCCCGTGGCAAGCCGCCGCCGAACGGTGGTGGCACGCGGCGGACCGCCAGCGCCGGCTCCGCAGGGAAGGTGGAGAGGGGAGGAGGGCGGCCCGGTCGACCCATGACCTCGGGGGGCTGGGGGGCTGACTCGACCGACGCCATCGGCGACCGGGCCTAGCTCGTTCCGCCGGAGAGGCGGGCACCAGCCCGTCTTCCGGCCTTCGCGAAGGGTGCGTCCGGACCCGCCGGCCGCGCCGCGCTTCACGACACTGGAGTGACACGTATAGCCCTTTTGCCCGCTCCGCAAGCGGTTTCTGCACAAAGCGGAAGCTTGCGGCCCGCGCTCGGGGCGTGCAACGATGCGCGGCCGTACCGGAAGCCGGCCCGCGCGGCCGTCGAGGAAGCCCGAGAGGGGTGCATGACACGCAACGATGGCGCCCGGGCACGGGCCGACGTGCTCGCGTTCCCGGCGAGCGGGGGCGGCGGGCCCGAGGGCGGGCCGACGGCGTTCAACCGCGCCGAGCTCGCCGAGATCCTCAAGGTCTACGGGCGCATGGTCGCCCTCGGCGAATGGCGGGACTACGCCATCGACCTCGGGAAGGACGACGCGGTCTTCTCCATCTACCGGCGCACGTCCGAGGTGCCGCTCTACCGCGTCGTCAAGACGCCGCGGAACGCCCGCCGCCAGGGTGCCTACGCGGTGATCTCGGCGGGGGGCGTCGTCCTGAAGCGGGGCCACGACCTTCAGAAGGTGCTGCGCGTCCTCGAGAAGAAGCGGCACCTCGCCGTCGTGGAGTGAGCCGGCCGGGGCCGGCCCCCGCCAGCGGGGCGGATCAGTCCCGGGCGCGGCGCTCGGCGGCGACCGTGGCGTCCACGAGCGGCATGCGGATGCCGGTGGCGATCACGGCGGGCGCGTAGGGCTCGCGCGCGAACACGTCCTCCACCACGGGCCGGAAGAAGTCGAGCGGGCGGCTCTCGTAGGTCGGATCGAAGCTAACCTGGTCCCAGCGCTCGCAGAAGGTCACGCAATCCTCGTAGTAGGGATTGTCCTTGTGCTTCTGCCTCAGCTCCCGGTCCCCGCCGAAATGGTGAGCGTAGTACCAGCGCTGGAAGGTGCCGTGGTTGGCGATGGTCCACACGCACTGCTCGCGCACGTAGGGGCGCAGAACCGAAGCAGCGAACTCGTCGTGATTGTAAGGGGCGTAGAGGTCCCCGATGTCGTGGAGAAGCGCGGCGACGATCCAGTCGTGGTCCGCCCCGTCGTTCCACGCCCGCGTCGCGCACTGCAGGGAATGCTCGAGCCGGCTCACCTGGTAGCCCGACAGGGACTTGTCGAGCGTCAGCAACAGGTCGAGGAGCCGCTCGCCGACGCCCGCGGCGAAGCGCCGTTCATGGGCCTCGAGGAACAGGTAGTCCTCCCGATCCCCGTCCTGCATCCTGCGGAACTTGACCTGCTCCATGGCCGTCGCCGTCTCTCTCGTCAGCCGCGGGCCGAACCCGCCCCACCGCTTCGGAAATGACCGCCCGCGGCCCCGGTGTCAAGTTTCCCTGACACCGGGGCGCGGCGTCACGCCGCCGCGCGGGCCGAGGCGGGCAGCGCCGTCTCCACCAGCTTCACCCAATAGGAGCAGCCCACCGGGATCAGCTCGTCGTTGAAGTCGTAGGCCGGGTGGTGGAGGTTCGCCACGTCCTCGCCGACGCCCGCGAAGATGAAGGCCCCCGGCCGCTCGTTCAGCATGAAGGAGAAGTCCTCCCCGCCCATCACCGGCACGGTGTGGCGATCGACGTTGGCCTCGCCCGCGATCATGGCGGCGATGTCGGCGGCGAAGGCGGCCTTTTCCTCGTCGTTCACCGTCACCGGGTAGTCGCGCAGGTAGGTCAGCGACGCGGTGGTGCCGTAGGCCGCCGCCACCTGGGGCACGATCTCCGACAGGCGCCGCTCGATGAGGTCCCGCACGGCGGGGTCGAGGGTGCGGGCGGTGCCGCGCATCTCCACCTTGTCGGGGATCACGTTGTCGGCGGTGCCGCCGCGAAAGAGGGTGATGGACACGACGCCCGACTGGAGCGGGTCCACGTTGCGCGAGACCACCTGCTGCGCCGCCTGGACGATGGCCGCGCCCGCGAGGATCGGGTCCGCCGCGACGTGGGGCCGCGCGGCGTGGCCGCCCACGCCCTCGATCTCGATGCGGATGCGGTCGGCGGCGGCCATCAGCGGGCCGGGCCGGATCGCGAACCTGCCCACCGGCATGCCGGGGTAGTTGTGCATCCCGTAGACCTCGTCGATCCCCCAGCGGGTGACGAGGCCGTCCTCGATCATGGCCTTGGCGCCAGCGCCGCCTTCCTCGGCGGGCTGGAAGATGACGACCACCGTGCCGTCGAAGTTGCGCGTCTCGGCGAGGTACTTGGCGGCGCCGAGCAGCATCGCCGTGTGCCCGTCGTGGCCGCAGGCGTGCATGACGCCCGGCGTCTTCGAGGCCCACGGCTTGCCGGTCGCCTCGTTGATGGGCAGGGCGTCCATGTCCGCGGGCAGGCCGATCGTCTTGCCCGCCCCGCCGTTGCGGCCCCGGATGACGCCGACGACGCCGGTGCGCCCGATGCCGGTCGTCACCTCGTCGAGGCCGAACGCCTTCAGCCGTTCGGCGACCGTCGCGGCGGTGCGGTGGGTCTCGTACAGGAGCTCGGGATTCTCGTGCAGGTCGCGCCGCCAGGCGGCGATCTCGCCGTGGAGGTCGGCGAAGCGGTTGACGATCGGCATGCGGCTCGCTCCGTCCCGTGTGTGTCAGGCGCGCACCCTATCCCCCGCGGGCGCGGAAGGCGAGACGGGACGGCCGGTGGTTCAGCGGACCGCCCGCTCCGGCCGCGCGGCGACGACGAGGGAGACCATCGCGACGATCAGGAGGACGGACATCAGGAGCCCGAAGGAGATCGCGGCGTTGCGGATCGCCGTGAGCCCGCCCACGAGAAGGAGGATCGCCGCCACGGCGCCCTCGGACGTCGCCCAGAACACCCGCTGGGCGCGGGGCGGGTCCGGGTCGCCGCCGGAGGTCACCATGTCGTCGACGAGGGAGCCGGAATCGGAGCTCGTCACGAAGAAGGCGGTGATGAGGAGCGTCGCCGCCACCGTGGTGACGCCCGACAGGGGCAGCGCCCCGAGGAGCGCCTGGAGGGAAACCGCGTTGTTCTCCTCGACGCGGGAGGCGAGGTCTGCCGCCCCCGTCTCCTGGAGCTGCAGCGCCGTCCCGCCGAACACGGCGAACCACGCGAAGGTGACGGCGGCCGGCACCAGCAGGACGCCGAGGACGAACTCCCCGATGGTGCGCCCTTCCGAGATGCGGGCGACGAAGATCGCCACGAACGGCGACCAGGAGATCCACCAGCCCCAGTAGAACAGCGTCCACGTCGCCTGCCATTCGCTGTCTCCCCCCGGGTCGAGGTAGAGGGACAGCCGCGGCAGCCGCTCGAGGTAGGCGCCGACCGAGGAGATCATGAGCTCGGTGACGTAGAGCGTCGGCCCCGCAAGGAACACGAAGGCGAGGAGCGCGGCCGCGAGGCCGAGGTTGAGGAGCGACAGGCGGCGGATGCCCCGCTTGACGCCGAGAACCACGGAGACCGTCGCGAGCGCGGTGATGCCGGCGATGAGGCCCACCTGGACGAGGGTGGAGTCCGGCCAGCCGAAGAAGGCGGAAAGGCTGGCGTTGATCTGCATGGCGCCGAGGCCGAGGGAGGTCGCGACGCCCAGGAGCGTGCCGACGGTGCACAGGATGTCGACGGCATCCCCCGCGGGCCCGTGGATGCGATCGCCGATGAGGGGGTGGAGGATGATGCGGGGGGCGAGTGGCAGCCCCCGGTTGAAGTGGAAGAAGCCGACGGCGAGGGCGAAGACGATGTAGATCGCCCAGGCGTGGAGCCCCCAGTGGAAGAAGGACAGCACCATCGCCTCGTTGCGGGCCGCCGCCGTTCCCGCCTCGGCGCGCAGCGGCTCGCCGTAGTGGAGGACCGGCTCGCTCACCCCCCAGAAGACGAGGCCGATGCCCATGCCGGCGGCGAACAGCATGGTGAACCAGCCGAGCCGGCCGAAGGCGGGACGGGCGTCCGGGCCGCCGAGGCGGATCCGCCGGCGCGGCGAGACGGCGAGCCACAGGGTGAAGACGAGGCACGCCGTCACCACCAGCGCGTAGTACCAGCCGAAGTAGCGGACGATGCTGCGCTGGGTGAAGGAGAAGACGCTGGCCGCCACCTCCGTGAACAGCCCGCCGAAGACGACGAACGCGACCACGACGGCGGCGGCGCCGAAGAAGACCGGCGGGTTCATGCGCGTGGTGAGTCGCTGCCATGCGCCTTGCGCAGATCCGGGTTGGTCGGAGGAAGCCATGGGCGGCGAATGCCCGCGCACGGCTGCAGGTTCCGGGCTGCGATCTTTGCGCGCGGCTTCCGCTCGCCTATCTGCGGTCGTGCCTGAACCGGGACGGGTGGCGGCTTTCGCCGACCCGCGCCCGTCCCGCCCCGCCCGATCCCGGAGGTTTCGATGTCACAAGCTGAACAAGAGACAGGCGCCGAGACCCGCTCCTTCGAGGCCGACGTCGCCCGGCTCCTCGAATTGATGGTCCACTCGGTCTACTCGACCCGCGACGTCTTCCTGCGCGAGCTCGTCTCCAACGCCGCCGACGCCTGCGAGAAGCTGCGCCACCTGTCCCTCACCGACCCGTCGGTGCTGGGGGACGACCCGAAGCTTTCGATCCGCATCGTCGCCGACAAGGACGCGGGCACCCTCGCCATCGCCGACAACGGCATCGGCATGACCCGCGAGGAGCTGGTCGAGAACCTCGGCACCATCGCCAAGTCCGGCACGCGCGCCTTCCTCGAGGCCGCCGAGGGCGCCCGCGACAAGGGCGCGCTGATCGGGCAGTTCGGCGTCGGCTTCTACTCCGCCTTCATGGTGGCCTCCGAGGTCACGGTGACGAGCCGCGCGGCGGGTTCCGACGCCGCCCACCGCTGGCGCTCCGACGGCACCGGCAGCTTCACCGTGGAGGAGGTGGACGCGGCCGAGGCGCCCGCCCGCGGCACCGTCGTCCACCTCGCCTTGCGCGATGACGCGAAGGACTTCGCCGATGAGGCGACGGTCGAGCGGACCATCCGCCACTACTCGGCCCACGTCCCCGTCCCCGTCACCTTCGAGAAGGCGGGGGAGGACGTCCGCCGCGAGCTCGTCGACGGGACGGCGCTATGGACGCGGCCGAAGGGCGATATCGAGGCGGGGGAATACGCCGAGTTCTACCGCTTCGTGTCGAACAACTTCGACGAGCCGGCCCTCACCGTCCACTACCGGGCGGAGGGGCGGCAGGAGTACACCGTCCTCCTGTTCGTGCCGTCCATGCCGCCGTTCGACCTGTTCGATCCGGACCGGAAGGGCCGCGTGCGGCTCTACGTGCGGCGGGTGTTCATCACCGACGAGGCGGAGGTGCTGCCGTCCTGGCTGCGCTTCGTGCGGGGCGTCGTCGATTCGGCCGACCTGCCGCTCAACCTGTCCCGCGAGATGCTCCAGACCAACCCGCTCCTGGAAGCGATCCGCAAGGCCGTCACCAACCGCGTCCTCTCCGAACTGAAGAAGCTCTCCG
Source organism: uncultured Hyphomicrobiales bacterium (assembly GCA_964547415.1). Taxonomy (GTDB): domain Bacteria; phylum Pseudomonadota; class Alphaproteobacteria; order Rhizobiales; family Amorphaceae; genus CAZJNX01. Next base: position 3,280 of record CAZJNX010000083.1, on the reverse strand, counting down.
AGAACGACGCCGACACGTACCTCAAGGTCTGGCAGGCGTTCGGTCCCGTCATCAAGGAGGGGCTCTACGAAAGCGCGGAGAAGCGGGACGAGATCTACCCCATCTGCCGCTTCCACACGACGACCGCGCCGGACGGCTGGCGCTCCCTCGCCGAGGTCGTCGCCGACATGCGGGAGAACCAGACGGCGATCTACTACGCGGCGGGCGACGACGTGGAGCGGCTGAAGACCTCGCCGCAACTCGAAGGTTTCGCCGCCCGCGGTGTGGAGGTGCTTCTCCTCACCGACCCGGTGGACGCCTTCTGGGTCCAGACCGCCCTCGGCTTCGAGGGCAAGCCCTTCAAGTCCGTCACCCAGGGGACGGCGGATCTGGACGCGATCCCCCTCCTGGAGGAGACAACGCAAGCGGACGAAGCGGCGAAGGCCTCCGACGTCGCCACCCTCGCCGCCCTCGTGAAGCAGACCCTCGGGGACAGGGTGTCCGAGGTGCGCCCGTCGGAGCGGCTCGCCACCAGCCCGGCCTGCCTCGTCGCGCCGGCCATGGGGCCCGACCGGCAGATGGAGCGGCTGTTCGCCCGCCAGCGCGGCGGCCTCGCCGGGGCGGGGACGGCGCCGATCCTCGAGATCAACCCGCGCCACCCGCTGGTGAAGGCCCTCGCGGCGAAGGCGGCGGCGGGCGGCGCGGCCGAGCGGGTCGCCGACGCGTCCTTCCTCCTCCTCGGCTCGGCGGAGATCCTGGAAGGGGAGGCGGTCTCTGACCCGGTCGCCTTCAACGCCCGCCTCGTCGCCGCCATGACGGCGCTCGTGGGCGATGCGTCCGCGGCGGCGCCGGAGACGGCCGCGCCGGACGGGGAGGCGGAGGAGGCGCCGCCCGCCGCCACCGGCACGGCCTGAGGCGGGCCCGGTGACCGCCCCCGCCTCCGAGACCCGCTCCCCTTTCGAGCGCCTCGCCGCGCTCCTTCAGGGCGTGCGCCCCGCCTGCGACCCGGTGGACATGACCGTCGGCAGCCCCCGCCACTCGATGCCCCCCTTCGTGGGCGAGGCGATCGCGGGGGCGCTCTCCGCCTTCCAGGGCTACCCGGCGATTGACGGCACCCCCGCCTTCCGGGAGGCGGTGCACGACTGGATCGACCGGCGCTACGGCCTTTCCGGCTGGTTCCGGGAGCGGGGCGGGCTGCTGCCCCTGTCGGGGAGCCGCGAGGGGCTCTTCCTCGCGGCCCTCGTCGCCCGGGATCACCTGGGCAAGGCGGGGCGGCCGGCGGTCCTGTTCGCCAATCCGTTCTATCAGGCCTATCCGGCCGCCGCCCACGGCCTCGCCGCGGAGGCGGTGCCGGTCGCGGCCGAAGCCGGCACGGTGATCCCGGACCTGTCGGCGGTGCCGGAGGAGACGCTTTCCCGCACCGTCGCCCTTTACGTCGCCTCGCCCGCGAACCCGGCCGGCACCGTGGCAGGGCCCGAGGACTGGGCGCGGCTCATGGAGCTCGCCGCGCGCCACGGCTTCATGCTGTTCGCCGACGAGTGCTACTCGGAGATCTACCGGGAGGCCGCCGGACCGCCGCCCGGCGCCCTCGAGGCGGCGCGGGAAGCCGGCGCCCTCGACCGGCTCGTCGTCTTCAACTCCCTGTCGAAGCGCTCGAACCTGGCGGGCCTGCGCGTCGGGTTCGCAGCCGGCGACCCGGCGTTCATGGCCGCCTACCGCAAGTTCCGGAACCAGGCCGGGCCGCAGGTGCCCGCGCCCCTCCAGGCGGTCGCCGTCAGGGCCTTCTCCGACGAGGCGCACGTCGCCGCGAACCGCCGCCTCTACGACGAGAAGTTCGCGGCGGCCGGGGCGCTCCTCGGCGGCCTGTTCGAGGACCCGGTGCCGGACGCGGGCTTCTTCCTGTGGCTCGACGTCGCCCGCTTCGGCGGGGCGGACGACGCGGCCTTCGCCCGCACCCTGTTCGCCGAGACCGGCGTCAAGTGCGTGCCGGGAAGTTACCTCGCCTTAACCGGACCCGACCATACCAATCCGGGCAGGGGCTTCATCAGGCTCGCGCTCGTCGACGATCCCGCCCCTGCGCGCCTCGCCCTTGAGCGGCTGTCGGATTTCCTGAGGGCGCGGGCCTGATCCGTTCGGACGGAGGCCCGCAGCCCATGCAGTTCCTCGCAAGCCGGCTCGACGACGGCCCCGCCGCGGCCCTCCTGCGCCTGGCGGGGCGCGCCGCGGGCTCCCTCGTCGTGGCGCTCGCCGCGGCCGGGGGCTTGGCGCTCGCGACCTGGACGGTGACGGACCCGAGCCTCACCCACGCGACGCCCGGGCCGGTCCGGAACCTCATGGGCTATCCCGGTGCGGCCTTCGCCGACCCCGCGATGCAGCTGTTCGGCCTCGCAGCGCCGCTCATCCTCCTGCCGGCCGCGATCTGGGGCCTGCGTCTCGCGGCCGCCCGGCCCGTCGGCCTCACCGGCACCCGCCTCCTCCTGGCGCTCGCCGCGCTCGCCCTCTTGCCGGCGGGCTTTTCGGCGATCCCCGCGCCCGCGGCCTGGCCCCTCGCCGTCGGCCTCGGCGGCGTCTTCGGCCATGCCCACATGGTCTTCCTCGAGCGGGTGCTCGGCGTGTCGAGCCTACTCGAGACGGGCCTTTACGGAGCGCTCGCCGGCGGCCTCGCCGTCTTCTGCCTCATGAAGGCGCTCACGCCGCCCCGGGAGCGGCCGCGCACGATCCCCGCGGAGGGCGGCGGCATTCGCATCCGCCGCATGGCCGTGGACGAACGGCTGGGGCCGGCGCCGTCCGGCGTCCTTTACGACCCGGAGGCGGACGACGACGCCTTCGACGATCCCGAGCCCCGTTCCCGCCGCGCCGAGGTGGCCGGGCTCGTCGGCCACTGGGCCCTGTTCGTGCGCCACCGCCTGTTCCCCTCCCCCCGGCCACGGCGGCGGGCGCCGCGGCGCGAGCCGGACGCCGCGCCCCGCCGCGAGCCCGCCCGGCCGGCGCGCCCCGTGCCGTCGGCGCCCCGCCGCGGCCCGGCCCGCCCCTCGCGGCCGTCGGCGGCCGACACGCCCTCGCGCCTGCGCGCGGCTCTTGCCGCCAGCGACCCGGAGGCCCGGGACGTCGCGTCGGATCCGACGCTCTTCGCCCGCCGCCCGGCCGCCTGGCGCGGCGAGGAGGTGCCGATCGGCCGCGACCCCGCCCTGCGCCGCACCGATGCGGTCCTCGACGCGGACCTGGAGCTCGAGGAGGTGCCCGAGGCCGCCATCGACGAGCGCGACCTCGCCGACGAGATCGGCCGCGCCGCCGGCGCCCT
>CAZJNX010000082.1:0-19437 GCA_964547415.1 uncultured Hyphomicrobiales bacterium | reverse complement strand
CCGAGCGTGGAACGTAGGCCTCGGGCTGATAGTAGTCGTAGTAGGAGACGAAATACTCGACGGCGTTCTCCGGAAAGAACGATTTGAATTCGCCATAGAGCTGGGCGGCCAGCGTCTTGTTCGGGGCGAGCACGAGGGCAGGGCGCTGCATGGCCTCGATGACCTTCGCCATCGTGTAGGTCTTGCCGGAGCCGGTGACGCCGAGGAGGACCTGGGTGCGGTCCTCGTTCTTCAGGCCCTCGGCGAGCTCGGCGATCGCCTGGGGCTGGTCGCCCTTCGGCTCGTATTCCGAGCGCACGGCGAAGTGCACCCCGCCTTCCGACTTCTCCGGCCGCGGCGGGCGGTGGGGCCGCCATTGCCCGGCCTGGAGCTCGGGCCGGCCTTCCCGGATCAGCCTCTCGAGCGCCTCCACCGTGGCGGTGACGCCGGACGGGCCGAGCCCTTCGGCCTCCTCCAGCGACACGTCAAGGCCGGCGACCGGGTTGAGGCCGCCCGCCACGCGGTCGCGCGCGCTCGCCTTGCCGCCCATGGAGGTGCCGCGGGCGGTGCGCCCGGCCCCGGCCGCGCCCTTGCGCCCCTTGCCGGTCTTGCCGGCGTCCTCGCCGCCCCCGTCGGCGGCCGGTCCGCCGTCGTGCGCGCCGCGGTCGCGGCCACGACCTTTCCCCTTCACGGCGTGGCGGCTCCCGGACGTGCCCCGGACGACGGCCTCGTCGCCGCCGGCGGCCGCCCGCTCCCGGGCGCCGGCGCGCCGGCTGCGCGTCGTGCGCGGGCGGTCGGCATTGGAATCCGGGGGCGTCACGCCGGTACCGGCGCCCGCGGCTTTCGGGCGCCGCGGCGCGGCGGCCTGGGCCGCGTCGTCCGCGCTCTCCGCCGCTGCGGCCGCGTCGGCCTCGTCCGCTCCTTCGCCCAGCTCCTCCACCCAGCGCGCGATGGGCCCGTCCGGCGGCGCATCCGACCCGCAGGAGGGGCCGTCGGCCGCATCGCCCGGGCCCGTGCGCTCCGCCGCGTGCGGATGATCGTCCCCTCCGTCCACCGGGGAGCCGCTCCGGGATGCCGTCCGTCGTGCCGCGCGTCCTGCCATGGGACCGGTATATGGAGGAGGCCTCGCCGGGGGTAAAGCGTGCCGCCGCGGTCCGCAGGCGGCACGGGCGGCGGCGGGCCTTGCGACATGCCGCGCGGGACCGTCGGCGGGCGGCTCGCCTCGTGCCGGCGATCCGGGCGCGGACCGCGGACACCGGATCCGGCGGGAGGCTCGCCCCCCGCCGGTCGGGGTCAGACGGTGGTGTCGTCGCCCTCCGTCATCGGATCGCTCACGTCGCCCAGGAGCTCGGCGACGTCTTCCGCGATGCCCCGCTCGCCGGTCTCGGGCGCCACCTCGACGATCGCCGGGCGATCGTGGCCGGCTTCCATCGAACCTTCTTCCGGGACCGGGATTGGTTCTCCCTTGTCCATGTCGACCTCCATGCTGATCGTGAACGCGAGCGACTGACGCGTCGCCACAAGAGGGTGCCGGCCCCTCATGACGTCAGCATGACGGGATCCGCCCCAATCGACGGGAGCGAAGGGCCAAGACCGGGGTTCGCGGGGCTTGACGGGCCCCATCGCGCGGCGCACCCTCCGGTGGCCATGGGGGCGAGACGGACCGGATCGAGGCATGGGGAGCGCCCGGTCGCCATCGGACAGGGCGACGTGGACGTCTACCAGTGTCTCGGGATGGTGCTCGTGCTGGCGAGCCTGTCGCCGCTCTATACACGCCTGCGGGTCGAGAGCTTCCTCAGGAGCGTCCTGCTTCCCTTCCGGATCGGACAGTTCCGCATCTACACCGACCGGTCGGGTCGACCGATCGGCGCGTTCACCTGGGCCTATCTCACCCCGGAGGCCGAGGCCCGTTTCCTCGCCAACGAGCCCCTCCGCCGCGCCGACTGGTCGGGCGGCGACCGGCTCTACGTGGTCGACGCCGTGGCCCGCCCGGGCTTCGGTCCGTCGATGTTCCGCGAGATGAGCGAGACCGTCTTCCCGGACGCACCGGTCGTTCACGCCAAGCGGGAGCTTCGTCCCGGCCTGGTGCGCAAGATCAGCTACCGGCGGGGAAAGGTACCGACGCTTCGCGGCTGATCGGGCCGGCGGCGCCCGCAAGGGCGGCCGTCGCCCTCCGCCCGCCCTTGCGGCCTGGCCCGAGGCGCCCGTCGCGCGGAACCGCCCGGCCGCGGCGTTCTACGGGATCGACAAACCTGAGCGCCTCTTCAAGCTCGGCCCGAACCATCTCGAAATCGACGACCTTCGCGAACGCCTCGAGCTGGTCCCCGGGACCGCTGAGCCGCGCCAGCCGATCCTCCACGTCCCGGAACCCCGGATGGCCACGCGTCGCCCACACTCCGCCAGCCGTCATCGACGAAACCTTGTTCGCCAGGGTTTTTCGAGGCGTCCACCTCTCGGCCGGGGACGCCCCCGGGCCGCGCCTCCGGCCCGCGGATGGTCGGGATCGGGCAGAGCCGGGGACGATGCAACGGGCCGCCCGGACCTGCGAGGCCCGTCGCCGCTCGCGGCGGCACCGGCTTATCGGCCCGTTGGGCCGGTGGCAGGTCGGCCGGCGGGCCCATGGCGGGTCTGTCCTCGGGACGGTGGTGGATCGCCCGTGAGCAGGGGGCGGATCGGCCGGTAGGACTTTGACGGGTCGGCCCGTGGAGCTGGGTTGTGACCCGCCCTCATTTGACGTGTCGGCCCGTGGAGCTGGGGCGTGACCCGCCCTCAGACGAAGATGTCCGCGTCGGGATCGACGAGGACGCCCACAAGGCGCAGGGCCGTGCCGTTGGCGAGGAGGACGGTGAAGGTGCCGTCGTCGCCCGGGCGAACGCGGACCTCGGCCCGCTCGAGGCCGCCGGCGAGGTCGATCACGTCGAGCGCCGGGTCGAAGTCGCGGATGACGTCCCGCCCGCCATCCGGCCGCCATACGAAGACGTCGGCGCCGGCGCCGCCGACAAGGCGGTCGCCCCCCGCGCCGCCGTCGAGCGTGTCGCTTCCGCTGCCCGCGGCAAGCACGTCGCGCCCCGGGCCGCCGAGGAGGCGGTCTGCGCCGGCATGGGACGTGAGGCGATCTCCGCCGCTCCCGCCATCCGGCGTGTCGTCGCCCGCGCCCCCGGCGAGGCGGTCATCGTCGGTGCCGCCGAGGACGGAATCGTCGTCCCGCCCGCCCGACAGCCGGTCGCCGCCGGCCCCGCCCGCGAGGCTGTCGTCTCCCGCGCCGCCAGCGAGCCGGTCGCCGCCGGCCCCGCCCGCGAGGCTGTCGTCCCCCGCGCCGCCAGCGAGCCGGTCGCCGCCGGCCCCGCCCGCGAGGCTGTCGTCCCCCGTGCCACCGGCGAGCCGGTCGTCGCCGGCCCCGCCCGCGAGGCTGTCGTCCCCCGCGCCGCCGGCGAGCCGGTCGGCGCCGCCGCCGCCCGCGGCCGCATCGTCGCCGGCCCCGCCGACGAGGCGATCCTCGCCCGGTCCGCCCAGGAGCGTGTCGCCGCCGGGGCCGCCGCGGACCGTGTCCGCGCCCGCCTCGCCGCGCAGGAGGTCCTCCCCCTCGCCGCCGGACAGGCGATCGTCCCCGCCCCTGCCGGCGATCGTGTCGTCGCCCGCCTCGCCGTCGAGCACGTCGGCCCCGGCCCCGCCCGCGAGGCTGTCGTCCCCCGCGCCGCCGGCGAGCCGGTCGGCGCCGCCGCCGCCCGCGGCCGCATCGTCGCCGGCCCCGCCGACGAGGCGATCCTCGCCCGGTCCGCCCAGGAGCGTGTCGCCGCCGGGGCCGCCGCGGACCGTGTCCGCGCCCGCCTCGCCGCGCAGGAGGTCCTCCCCCTCGCCGCCGGACAGGCGATCGTCCCCGCCCCTGCCGGCGATCATGTCGTCGCCCGCCTCGCCGTCGAGCACGTCGGCCCCGGCGCCGCCCGCGAGCGTGTCGTTCCCGGGCCCGGCGCCGGGGACGCCTCCGTCCGGGGGCGGCGCCGTCGGCCCGATGCCGGCCGCGGCGGCGGGGCTTCCCGGCGCGAGCGTGTAGTCGCCCCCCGCCGCGTCCACGAACAGCGGATCCACCCCGTAGAGGTTGTCCGACAGGAAATCGGGCTCGAGGTCCTCGACGATGTAGCCGAGGTGCCAGTCCGGGATGTGGCCGACGATGTTGTTGGTGATGGTGCGTGAAAAAACGTCGTTTTCGCCGAGCAGCTCGAGATCGACCTCCTCGTTGCCGAACAGGATATTGTCGGCGATGGTGATGGAGGCGTTGCCGTCGAAGCCGTCGCCGCTGTCGGGGATGTAGCTGGAGAAGAGGCCGGCCGTGCTGCCCGTGATGAGGTTGTTGCGGACCACATTGCCGGCGCCGCCGTTGATCTCGAGGCTGACGGGCTCGAAGGTGACGCCGGGCGTCGCCGCGCCGAGGTCGTTGCCGATGAACCAGTTGTCGACGTAGGTCACGTCGTCGCTGGCGTAGGCGTCGAGGCCCCAGTGGTAGTTGTCCTGGAAGAGGTTCCCTTCGACTCGACCGCCGCGGATGTGCTGGATGAGGACGCCGCCGAGGTGGTAGAGCCCGCCGACCCAGTCGTCCGTGTCGCTGCCGTTGCGCAGGATGCGGCTGTCCTCGAGGACGAGGTCGCGGGTCGCAATGCGCCCGCTCGGAAGCGGGCTCGTGGCCTCGTCGAAGGCGGCGATCCGGATGCCGTAGGACAGGTGGTCGCGGACGAGGAGATCGCGCATCACCAGCCCGTCGATGGGTGCGATCCCGTCGACGTCGCGGATCGCGCCGTTGTCGAGCCGCGTGTCGCCCACGTTGTCCGACAGGATGCCGTAGCGCTGGAAGGTGCCGTCCGCCCCCGTCCCGTCGCCGGTGTTGTGGAGGTCGAGGCCCTCGACAGTGACGGAACGGCCGCCGCCGAGGGCGACCCCGGCCTGGCTGTTGTTCCAGGCCGCCCCGCCCGATATCGTCACGTCCTGCGCCGTGGCGGTGACGAGGAAGCCGTTCATCCCGTTGCCGTGCGCCACGTTGTCGACGAGGCGCACGTCGCGCCCGCTCACCACGAAGCCGGTCGCCGCGTGGTCGGCCGGGAAGGTCCAGCCGAGGATGCCGGTGACGGTGAAGCCCTCCACCGTCACCCCGTCGCCGTCGATGCGCATGCCGAAGCTGCCGTCGTTCGTGACGGTCACCGGCCCGTCGGCACGGAGCGTGACGTCGTCCACGTCGACCGTGACGGCCTCCCGGTAGGTGCCCGCGGCGACGCGAACGAGGTCCCCCGGCGCGGCGGCGTCGAGGGCGGCCGAAATGGTGGCAAAATCCCCCCGGCCGTCCGGCCGGACCACGTGGGTGGGCATCGTCCGTCGTCTCCTCGCAGCGGCGCGCGCCCCGCGGCCGGCGCCTCGGTCCGCGCGCGCCCCTGGACTGGCATCCCATGCTTGCATGGGGCTGTGCCCGCCGGCACGGTGGCGCAGGGTCCGCCGATCCGCGGCTCTGAGCCCGGTCGGGCGGGGCCCGCGGCGGGCGGCACCGGCCGCGGCGCGACGATGGACGATGCCGGGGGCGGTGTCCGGCAGGGCCGTCCCCGCCGCCGCCCGCGCCTTTCGATGGAGCGCGGCCGCGCCGCCGCCGTTTCCGGAAGCGCGGGGCGACCTAACTGTGCCCCTCGGGACGGGCCCGTCCCGGCCCACCGACTGAGCGGGAGCGCCATGGCGAGGAACACCGAACCGGCGGGCGAGGCGGCGATCGCCGTCCGCGAGCTCGTCAAGCGCTACGGCGCGGCGACGGCGGTGGACGCCGTCTCCTTCGAGGTGCCGCAGGGCTCCATCACGGGCCTCCTCGGCGGGAACGGGGCGGGCAAGACCACCACGATCGCCATGATCATGGGTCTCGTGTTGCCGTCGGCTGGCACGATCCGCGTCCTCGGCCACGCCGTCCCGGCCGACCGCCACCGTGTCCTCCACCGCATGAACTTCGAGAGCCCGTACGTGGACATGCCGCTGCGCCTCACCGTGCGGCAGAACCTGTCGGTGTTCGCCGAGCTCTACGGCGTGCGGGGCATCCGGCGACGGATCGACGAGCTCGCCGGGATGCTGGAGCTCACCGACCTCCTCGACCGGCCGACGGGCAAATTGTCGGCCGGGCAGAAGACGCGGGTGAGCCTCGCCAAGGCCCTCGTCAACGCGCCCGACCTCCTCCTCCTCGACGAGCCGACCGCCTCCCTCGACCCGGACACCGCCGACTGGGTGCGCACGCGCCTCATGGACTATTGCCGCGGCCGCGGGGCGACGATGCTGCTTGCCTCCCACAACATGGCCGAGGTCACGCGGCTTTGCGACGACGTCATCATGATGCGCACGGGCCGCGTGGTGGACCGCGGCTCGCCGGCCGACCTCCTCGCCCGCTACGGCCGGGAAACGCTGGATGACGTCTTCCTCGACGTCGCCCGCGGCCGCCGGGCGCCGGGCGAGGGGGAGGGGCCGGACGCGGAGGGCGAGCGGCGCCTCGCCGCCGCCATCGCCGGGGAGGACCGGGTGAGCGCGCACGGGGAGACGGTGGATTGAGCATCGAGGAAAGCGGGCGCCCGCTCGCCGCCGTCGCGGGCGGGGCGGACTACGAGCGCTTCTCGCCGCGGCGCGTGTTCGCGCTGGTGCGGCGCTACTGGTACCTGTTGATCTCCTCCTGGCCGCGGCTCGTCGAGCTCGTCTACTGGCCGGCCGTGCAGATGCTGATGTGGGGCTTCCTGCAGGGCTATCTCGACCGCGCGTCCGGGACTGCGGCGGGGGTCGGCGGCGTCCTCATCGGGGCCGTCCTCCTGTGGGACATCCTGTTCCGCGGCCAGCTAGGCTTTTCGATCTCCTTCCTCGAGGAGATGTGGTCGCGCAACATCGGCAACCTGATGATGACGCCGCTGAGGCCCGGCGAGTTCCTGGCGGCGCTCATGGCCATGAGCGCGATCCGCCTCGCGGTCGGCTTCGTGCCGGTCAGCCTGATGGCGATCGCCTTCTTCGACTTCAACGTCTGGGGGATGGGCTTCGCGCTCGCGGCCTTCTTCGCCAACCTCATCTTCACGAGCTGGGCGATCGGCATGGGCGTTTCGGGCATCGTGCTGCGCAACGGGCTCGGGGCGGAGAGCCTCGCCTGGTCGCTCACCTTCCTCCTCCTGCCGCTCGCCTGCGTGTTCTATCCGGTGGAGGCGCTGCCGCCCGCCCTCCAGGCGGTGGCCTGGGCGCTGCCGCCCACCTACGTCTTCGAGGGGATGCGCGCCCTCGTCTCCGACGGCGTCTTCCGGGCGGACCTGATGGCGACGGCGCTCCTCCTCAACGCCGTGTTCCTGGCGGCGGGCGCCTTCGCCTTCCTGCGCCTTTACGATTCGGCGCGGCGGGCGGGCTCGCTCCTGTCCATGGGGGAGTGAGGGGCGCGGGGCCGTCGGCCGGGAAGACGGTGCGTCGTCCCGGGCCGCCTGGGCGGTCCGGCACGGCGGGCGCGACCCGGCACGGCCATCGCCTCCACCCGCGCCGCCCGTCCCCGATCGCTCCCGCGTGGCGGGGCGGGTGCGTGTGCCTCGAGCCGCGGCGGCGCCTTCGCTTGCGAAGGCCGGCCGTCCGAGCCGTCACAATCTTGCCACACGACCTCTCGTCCGTTACGGTCAGCATTGCCCGTCGAGGCTGCAGGCGCGGGCGGGCGCCGTACCGTGTCTGGCCGGGCGGGGCCTTCGGACTGCAAATTACAGGGGACGCGCGCACCCATGGCCGTCACGAAGATCATCGGGTCCCGCGGCGACGATTCGCTGGGTGGGACAGCCGGCAGGGACCGGATAAACGGTCGCAAAGGCGACGACACACTTGAAGGAAAGAAGGTAACGACACGCTGTTCGGGGGGGCGGGATCGGACGACCTGTGGGGCGGCGCAGACGACGACCGGATCATCCCGGGGCCCAATCGGGGTTATGACCTCATTCGTGCGTCCGCCGGTAACGACACCTTCGTTTTCTCGACGGCGACAGCCGTCGGAGGGCAGTATGGGCTGTTCTACCGGTCCAGCGATTCCGGCGATCGGATCAGTGTCGATTACGAGAGGGGCGATCTGCTCATTCAGAAGTTCCTCTCGAGCGGCCAGACCGTCAGCGATGTCGCGCGCGACATCGACGTCATCTTCGACGGGGACCGTTTTCGCGATCTCATTCTCGGGGCGACCGACGCCGACGACAGGATCGACCTGCGCGGGGCGAGGGACGGCTGGATCGAGGTGCGCCCCTTCGGCGGGAGCGACGTGATCCTCGGCAACGGCCCTTTCGTCCGCGTCAACTACGACTACATCGACACTGCCGTCCAGATTTCCGTGACGGACAGCGAGCCCCTCGGTCGACCTTTCTTTCTCGGTTTCACGGATTCCGAGAGCGGACCAGGTGAGGAAGAGTCCGGGCAACTGGACATGTCCGCCGAAGTGGACAAGTTCGGCGGACGAACCGACATCGTCCGCAACGTCGATGCGTTCTACGGGACCCGCTTTCCCGACACCTTCACCGGCGCCGAGGGCACCGATTTCTTTTCGCCGCAGGCCGGCAACGACACCGTGATCGGGCAGGGGGGCGTCGACGTCGTCAGGTATTCCGGCGCAGAGCGCATTCGGGCGGACCTGGTCGAGGGGCGCATCGTCAACTGGTGGGATCGCGAGGGCGGCCCGCCCGATCGGTGGACACCGTCCGGGAGGTGGAGGGGATCTGGGCGTCGGGCGCGGCCGATACGCTCGACGGGTAGAACGACCGCGACGAGTTCTACGGGGCCGGCGGCAACGACGTGATGAGCGGCGCGCGCGGCAACGACTTCCTGGTGGGAGGCCCGGGCGAGGATACCGTGGCCGGCAACCGCGGCAGGGATTCCCTCTCCGGGTCCGAGGGAGACGATTCGCTCCATGGTGGTCGAGCCGCCGATTCCATCGAGGGTGGCGCGGGCGCCGACACGATCGACGGCGGCCGCGGCAACGACACCCTCGCCCCCGGCACCGGCGACGACCGGATCGACCTCGGCGCCGGCCGGGACACGCTGGTCTTCGCGCCCGGAGACGGGCGCGACCGCGTCACGAACTTTTCCCCCGACGACGTCGTCGACTTCACCGCCTTCGGGTTCGGGAATCTGCGCGCGCTCGTGTCGGCGCTGGACCCGCGCGGCGGTGACACGACCCTGCGCCTCGGCGACGGCGACGTCCTCATCCTCGAGGACGTCGCCGCCCGCCAGCTCGATGCGGAAAATGCCCTGATCTAGCAGGCCGTCGAAGGAGGGCGCGCGGTTCCTCGCCCCTTGGGGTCGGCCGCCGGTGCGGTGCAGGCGAGGCGGCCGACCCCCTGACGGGCCGATGGACGGGTGGGCGGCCGCCTCGCTGCGATCTGCACAGGCGGGCGCGTTCGGTCGTCAACGCAGCATGATCCGCGCCCTGGCATACGCGCGCCACGGGAGCGGGCGACCGGGCCGACCGCGTCACCGACCTTGCGATGACCGAGCCGCGCGACGCTGCCGGCCCTCGCGTCTTCTCCGACGGCCTGCGGGCCCGCGCTCCCGCCACGGTCCCATTCCCTCGCCACGGTGACGCCCCACCGGCGGCGGCCGCCTTGCGCGCGATCCGGATCGGGACGTCCTTTCGCCTGCTCTGGCTTTCCGGGCAATGCGTGTGCAATTCGTTCGGGGTGACCCGCTCGCCCCTCGTCCACGAGACGGGCCGCCGCGCCACCGGGGCCGCGGGTTCCAGCGCCAGCCCGGGGCTCGCGCGGCCCCCCTTTCACCGAGGACGACGGAACCGGGCACCCCCCGGCGTATTGCGGAGGTGGCGGGCGCGCGCTATTGTGCATCGCAACATGCGATGGGCGCCTCGAGACAATATGGATAAGGGCCTGTGTTCTATCAGCTTTATGAAATCAATCACGCGCTCATGAGCCCCATGCGGGCCGCCGCGGACGCCGCGAAGCTCTACTTCAAGAATCCCATGAACCCGCTCGCCCACACGGTGTACGGACGCACCGTCGCCGCCTCCAGCGAGCTGTTCGAGCGGCTGACCCGCCGCTACGGCAAGCCGACCTTCGGGCTCAGGACCACCACGGTCGACGGCGTCCCCGCGAAGGTGAGCGAGGAGGTGGTCTGGCAGCGGCCGTTCTGCCGCCTCCTCCACTTCAGGCGGGACCTGCCGGAGGGCGCGCCGCGGCAGCCGAACCTCGTCATCGTGGCGCCGCTGTCGGGCCACTACGCGACGCTCCTGCGCGGCACGGTGGAGACGTTCCTGCCCACCCACGAGGTCTACATCACCGACTGGGCCGACGCCCGCATGGTGCCGCTCGCCGAAGGGCGCTTCGACCTCGACACGTACATCGACTACGTCATCGAGATCATGCACCTCTTCAAGGGGGACTGCCACGTGATGGCGGTCTGCCAGCCCGCGGTGCCGGTGTTCGCGGCCGTCGCCCTGATGGAGGCCCGCAACGACCCTGCGACGCCCCGCACCATGACGCTGATGGGCGGCCCGATCGACACGCGGCAGAGCCCGACCGCCGTCAACGAGCTCGCCCAGCGCAACGACATCGACTGGTTCCGCCGCAACGTCATCATGAAGGTGCCGTTCCCCCATCCGGGCTTCATGCGCGACGTGTATCCGGGCTTTCTTCAGCTGTCGGGCTTCATGTCCATGAACCTCGACCGCCACGTGACGGCCCACCACGAGTTCTACAATCACCTGGTGGCCGGCGACGGCGATTCGGCGGAAAAGCACCGCGAGTTCTACGACGAGTACATGTCCGTCATGGACCTGCCGGCGGAGTTCTACCTCCAGACGGTCAACACCGTGTTCATCGAGCACGAGCTGCCGCGGGGCGCGATGATGCACCGCGCCGAGCGGGTGGACCCGTCGGCGATCCGGCGCACCGCCCTCCTCACCGTCGAGGGGGAGAAGGACGACATCTCCGGCATCGGACAGACCCGCGCCGCCCACGACCTCGCGACGAACCTCGCGGACGAGCGCAAGTCCCACTACGAGCAGCCTGGCGTCGGCCATTACGGTGTGTTCAACGGCAGCCGCTTCCGCCGGGAGATCGCCCCGCGGATCGCCGCCTTCATCGCCCGCTTCCAGAACGGCGCGGACGCGCCGCCGTCCCCGCCCGCGCGGGAGGCCGAGCCCACCGTGGCGCCGCGCCTCGACACCGAGACCGCCGTGCCGGCCCTTTCGGGGGCGTCCGACCCGGTCGCGGCGCCCGAGACCGGCGCGGCCGAGCCGGTGGAGACCATCGTCCCGGTCGCCGCGGAAGAGGCGGACGGTCCGGCCGTCGTCCCGGGCGAGACGACGGCGCCGGACCTCGGCTCCCTCGAGGTGGTCGCGGCCGACGCGCCGACCGGCACGCCGGACGACCTGACCCAGCTCAAGGGGGTCGGCCCGCGGATCGAGCAACGGCTCAACGACGCGGGCATCTTCCACCTCAGCCAGATCGCCGCCCTCGACGAGGCCGGCCTCACCGACCTCGATGCGCGCCTCAACATGCGCGGCCGCGCGATCCGCGAGAACTGGCCCGAGCAGGCCCGCCGCCTCCTCGCCGAGGGGGTTTCGGCGGACGGCTGACCCGCTCGGCGCGCCGTCCGCCCGTCGGGTCGCTCGCCGCGGGCGACGGTGCGCACCGACCGGGGACCGGCTGGACCGCCCGAACTGCCCGGACCGCCCGGACCGCAATGAGGGTCCTCGATGCCGGGCCGGGGGCCGGGCCCTGGTCGTCGCGCGGCGGCGACCGGCGGGGCGCGGGGGAGGGCGCGTCCGCCTCGGGTCCCTCAGGCCTCCGCGAGGCGCGGGGCGAGCAGGGTGGCGACGACGCGGGCCGGGGCGAGGTCCGCCGGCCCGTAGGGCGGCCCGCCGCGCAGGAGGTTCACGGTGCCGAGGGTCCGGCCCGAAACGCTCACCGGCATGTTGAGGACGGTCGCGAGCCCGAGGGAGGCGATCGTCTCGTGGTCGGAAAAGCTCGCCCGGAGGTCGTCGGGGCCGATCCCGATGAAGGGGCGCCCCTCCTCGAGGACGTGCCGGCCCCAGGACGTGTCGCGCTTCGGCTTGCGCCCGCCGACCGGATAGACGTCCGGCCGGGACGAAAACGCCCGCTCGACCTCCATGGTGGCGGCGTCGAACCGCATCACCGTGAAGAGCGCGTGACCGATCAGACCGTCGGCCGCGGCCGCCGCCGCGGCGAAGACCGCATCCGGCGCCGCCTCCTCCGCGACCCGTCGGGCCAGCGCGTCGAGCGCCGCGAGGCTCGCCGTCCCTTCCGTCATCGTCCCCCCGCCGTGCCCGTGCGCCGCGGGTCCGCCGCCGCCCGGAGCGGCCCGCCGCCAGCGCCCACCTCCACCGCGCACACCCCGCCCGCCTTCCACGTCCTCGTCCCCCAGGGGCGCGCGTCGTGGCCCCGCTCCCGCAGCGCCGCGCCGGCGGCGGCCTCGAGCGCGTCCTCCACCATCAGGACGCCCGGGTGGTGGTCGTTCGGGGCGAACGAGGACGGGAAGCTGTAGCTCGCGTAGCGCGGCGCCTCGACGGCGGCGCCGAGGGCCTCGCCGACCCGCAGCCGCCGCAGGAGCACCTCGGCCATCGCCTGCACCTGGACGTCGCCCCCCGGCGTGCCGAGCACCATGAACGGCGCGCCGTCCTTCAGGACGAGGGCCGGGTTGGGGGTGAGGCGCGGACGCTTGCCCGGCGCGACGGCGTTGACGTGGTCGCGCCGCCCCATCGACTGGGACCCCCGGGAGGAGGGCGCGAGGCCGGTGCCGGGGATCACCTCGGTGTCGGCGGAGGTGTCGCTCGGCGTCGCGGCGAACATGTTGCGCGCACCGTCGATCACGCAGACGTGGGAGGTGTCGCCGGCGGCGACGCCCGCGCCCGGTTCGCCCTCCCTCGCCGCGGGCGGGGCTGGCCCGGAGGCGGCGAGGCGCGCCGCGCCGCTGGCCGGGTCGCCGGGCGGGGGCATGTCCGGGAAGGCCCTCGCCGGGTCGATCAGGGACAGGCGGGCATCGAGGTAGGCGGGCGCGAGGAGCCCCGCCACCGGTACGTCGACGAACGCGGGGTCGGCGACGTGCCGCTCCCGGTCGGCGAAGACGAGCTTCAGGATCTCGACGACCGAGTGGATCGTCTCGGGCGCGTCGGGATCGGCAAGGCCGTCCGCCACGCGGTCCAGCATCGCGAGCGCCTGGGCGAGCGAGATGCCCTGGCACCAGGGGCCGCAGGCGTGGACCTCGTGGCCGAGGAATCGCACCGGGACTGAGGGCTCCTCCCGCACCGCATAGCCCGCAAGGTCCTCGCGGGTGAGGAGACCGCCGTTCGCCCGGTGGTGCGCGGCGATCGTCTCCGCCACGTCGCCCCGGTAGAAGGCCTCGCGCACGGCCGACAGCCCGCCCGCCCGGTCGCGGCGGGAGGCCCGCTCCTCGTCGGCGAGGAACTGGAGCGTGCCCGCGAGGTCGGACTGGACGAGGCGCTCGCCCACCCGTGGCGGGCGCCCCCCGGGCAGGTAGATTGCCCGGTTCGCCGCCCAGCGGGCGTAGCGGGCCTCGTTCGCCGCGATGGACGCCGCGAACAGCTCGTAGACCTCGAAGCCTTCGCGGGCGTGGCGGATCGCGGCGTGGGCGACGTCGGAAAAGCTCATGGTGCCGTAGCGGGCGAGCGCATGGACGACGGCGGCGGGCGCGGCCGGCACCACGGTCCTGAGGAGGCCCTCGGGGATCTCACCGTCGCAGTCGTCCTCGAAGAAGCGGGCCGAGGCGGCTGCGGGCCACGTCCCGAGCCCGTCGATGGTGACGACCCGCTCCGTGCCGGCCATCCTCAGGATCATCGGCGCGACGCCCGCCACGTTGACGAGGTCGGAGTGGACGACGCCGAGGACGAGGACGGCCGCGAGCCCCGCGTCCACCGCGTTGCCGCCCGCCTCGAGCACCTCGACGGCGGCGGCCGTCGCGAGCGGATGGCCGGACGCGACGGCGTGGGTGCTGGCCTCGATCTCGGGCATCCGCTTCTTCCTCCTCGGCTTCGCGGCTCAGTCGATGGCGGCGCCCGCGTCCGGGCGGAGCGGCACCCGCATCAGGTCGCGCCCCGCGATCACCGTCCCGGAAAAGACGGTGGCGACGTCCGCCACGATCCGCTCCATGACGCCCGGCCGGTCGAGCGGCGGCGGGAAATGGGTGAGGACGAGCGTGCCGACCCCCGCGCGACGGGCGACTTCCGCCACGTCCATGTGTCCGCCGCAGGACAGGCGGAAGGCCTCGCTCGGCTCCGTCCCCGACACGAAGTGGCACATGTGGACGAGGACGTCCGCCCCCGCCGCGAGGTCCACGAGCCCCTGAAGAACGCCGCCGCTGTCGCCCGAATAGACGAGGGAGCCGGCCGCGGCGTCGATCCGCCAGGAAATGCACGCGAGGAACGGCTGGAAGTGCCGCGCGGGGCCCGCGGTCGCGCGCCAGCCCTCGCCCTCGATCACGTCGCCGGGCGCGACCTCCCGGACGGCCGGCGCCGGCTTCTCGCGCACCCGCGGGCCGCCGCGGGCGGCCGACACGTCCTGGCTCGCCGCGAAGGAGACGCGCGCCTCGATGTCCGGGCCGTAGACGCCGTCCGGCCCGAACAGCTTGCGGGTCGTCTCCGCCATCGGCGGCGGGCCGGCGACGGAAAGCGCCGGCAGCCGGCCCGCGCCCTGGTCCCAGCGCTGCAGGACGAGGCGCGGGTAGTCGGCGATGTGGTCGTAGTGGAGGTGGGTGAAGAGGGCGTGGGTGACCTCCTGCGGCCGCCGCCCGGCCTCCATCAGCCGGTGGGCCGCGCCCGGCCCGTGGTCGAGGACGATGACGTCGGACCCGACCTCCACGAGGTAGCCCGCACTCTGCCGCGTCAGGGAGGGCGACGGCGTGCCGGTTCCGAGCAGCGTCAGTCTCACCGTTCCCACCTCACGCCCGGTGCCCGTTGACCCGATAAACTTTATAGTTATGCTGCGTCGCAGGGAAAGTAAAGCAGGCGGCGGATGGAGCTCGACGGGATCGCCCTCGGCAGGCTGGAGGCCTCGATCGGCGCGCGCGCCGCGGCCCCGGGCCGGCCGAAGTACCTGCGCCTCAGCGAGGCGTTCGAGGCGCTGATCCGCGAGGGTCACTGGCGCCCGGGCGCGCGGCTGCCGGCGGAGGCGGACCTCGTCGCGCGCCTGCCGGTCAGCCTCGGCACGGTTCAGCGGGCCATGGGGCGGCTCGCCGAGCGCGGCCTCGTCGTCCGCCAGCGCCGCAACGGCACCTTCATCGCCGACCCGACGGAGCAGGTGCCGGAGGTCCACGTCTACCGCTTCCGCGACGCGGCGACGGGCGAGATCCTGATGCCGTTCGTGCGCGTCCTCGCCGTCGCGGTCGATCGGACGGACGGGCCGTGGCGGCGCTTCCTCGGGGTCGACGGGATCGTGCGCATCGACCGGCTCGTCCGGGTCGCGGAGGACCCGCCGGCGTTCTCGAGCGTCTTCCTGGCGGCCACCCACGGGGCGCACCTTCTGAAGACGCCGCTCGCGGAGCTCCACGGCATGTCCGTCCACCGCCACGTCGTCGAGCGGTTCGGCCTGCCGACGCTCAGGATGGAGCATCGCGTCCACGCGCGCCCCCTTGCCGACGATGCCGCCGATTACCTCGCCGTCCCGCGCGGCACGACCGGGCTCGTCTGGGACGTGTCGGACCATACGCTCGGCGACGCGCCGGTCATGTTCCAGCGCTTCCAGATGCCGCCGGGCCACCGGCCGATGGAGCTTTCCGAGGCGGTCGGACGACCCCTCGACCCCCCGGGGCGCCCGAAAAGGGCCGCCCCCAAAGCGAGACCGGAGGAGAGAACACCATGAGACGGACGATAGCGGCGAGCCTCGCCGCCCTTGCGATCGCGGCGACCCCGGCGCTCGCCGAGTGGGAGCCCGACGGCCCGATACGCCTGTGGATCGGCTTCGGCGCGGGCGGCGGCACCGACACCCAGGCCCGCACCCTCGTGGAGGAACTCGAGGCGCTGAAGGGCTGGCGCATCATCCCGGAGAACAAGGCCGGCGGCGGCGGTACGGTGATGGCCGCCCAGCTGAAGGACGCGCCCGCCGACGGCCAGACCATCGGCTTCGCGATCAACACAACCTTCGACTTCGCGACGCTGAACAGCGAGAACCTCGCCCTCGACGACTTCTCCTACATCACCACCACGGCGGGCTCCCAGATGGCCGCCCTCGCGCGGGCCGACAGCGGCTGGCAGACGCTGGAGGACGTCGCCGACGCGGCGAAGGGCGGCGAGCGGATCGTCTGGGCGGACTGGGGCGAGCAGGTGGAGGCCGGCGCCGTCATGGTCGGCCGCGCCCTCGGCTTCGACGTCAACAACCTGCGCGTCCAGGGCGGGCGCGGGGCGCTCAACGCGCTCGTCGCGGGCGATGCCAACGTCTCCTGGGGCGGCGGGGTGCAGCGCGGGCTCGTGGACGCGGGCGAGCTCGTCATCCTCGCCTCGGCGGAGGGCCGGCCCCTCGTCCAGGCGCCCGACGCCCCGCTCCTGTCGGACTACGGCCTCGACTTCACCCTCGGGTTCCAGTTCATGCTCGCCGGCCCCGCCGGTATGCCCGACGAGGCGCGGGACGCGATCGCGGCCGCCATCGCCGAGGTGCTGGACGACCCGGACTCCAGGACCCGCCAGTTCATCGAGAGGCAGTACCCGCCCGGCCCCCTCGTGATCGCGGGCGAGGAACTGCGCGAGCGGCTCGAGGCGAACCTCGCGGCCAACGAGAAGCTCCTCGAGGCGGTCCGCGGCCAGTGAGGACGGGCGCCGCCAGCGAGGGGCGCCGCGCGCCGGACCCGTGGGACGTCGGGTTCGGCGCGGCCTTCGCCCTGTTCGCGCTGGCGGCGCTGTTCGTCTGGTTCCCGGCCGACATCCGGGGGCCCTTCATCGACGAGAACTTCTCCGGCCGGCCGGAGCCCGGCGACGCCTTCTTCCCCGTCCTCCTCGCGGCCGGGATCCTCGCCCTGTCGCTGGTGCAGGTCGCCGTCGCCCTTGCCGGGCGGCGGCGGGACGGGGCGGATGCCGCGCCCGCGCCCCGGCTCGACCGGGGCGACCTCGTCTTCCTCGCGGGCTTCCACGCCATCGTGTTCGCGAGCCTCGCCCTCATGGCGTTCCTCGGGCCGCTCCTCGTCTCGGCGCTCGGCGCGGCCGGGCTGATGGACGCGCGCTACCGGCAGCTCGTCGACACCGCGCCGTGGAAGTACGTCGGCTACCTCGCGGGCGGGTTCGCCATGACCTTCGCCCTCGTCACCTGGGCGCAGGGGCGGCCGCGCCTTCGGCCCGCGCTCGCCATCGCCCTCGTCCTCGTCGTGCTCGCGTTCGTGTTCGACGTCCTCCTGCGCAACGTCCAGATCCCGCCCAACGCGGACGTGTGAGGAAGGGGCCGCGGCGCCATGGAGCTCGTCTTCGAGTACGTCGCCCGCGGGGTCGCGGACGTCTTCACCGGGCCGGACGGCGGGCTCGACCTCCTGCCGCTCGCCATGGTGCTCGCCGGGCTCCTCCTCGGCATCGCCATCGGCGCGACGCCCGGGCTCAACGGCCCGTTCGCCATGGCGATCGCGCTGCCCGTTCTCATCTCCGTCTTCGGCCACACCAACGAGGCGCTCCTGCCCATCGTCGGCTTCCTCGTCGGCATCACGAAGGGGGCGACGGTGGGCGGGGCGGTGCCGGCGATCCTGTTCAACACGCCCGGCACGCCCGACGCGCTCGTGACCACCCTCGACGGGCACCCGATGGCGAAGAAGGGCGAGGCGCGCAAGGCGCTCCGTATCGCCCACTTCGCCTCGGTGAGCGGCGACACCCTGTCCGACATCGCCCTGTTCGTCGCCGCGCCGGTGCTGGCGGTCGCCATCGAGCGGGTGCTCGACCTTCCCGAGAAGGCCGCCCTCATCATCCTGTCGCTGGCCTTCATGGCGGCGGTGGCGGGGGAGAGCCCGCTGAAGGGCCTGATCGCGGGGCTTGTCGGGATGCTCCTCGCCCTCGTCGGGACGACCCTGTCGGGGTGGGGGCCGCGGCTCACCCTCGGCGTGCCCGAGCTCGGCGCGGGGATCCCGCTCACCTCCGCGATCCTCGGCGTCCTCGTCCTGTCGGAGGTCCTCGTCGGCATCGAGGCGATGACGCGGCGGCGCCTTGCCCGGACCCTCGACGCGGTGGGCGCGAGCGGGCCGGGCGATACCTTCCGCTGGCGGGACGCGCGGGCGCTCGTGCCGTGCATCCTGCGTTCGGCCGGGATCGGGACCATCGTCGGGGCCCTGCCGGGCATCGGCACGACCCTCGCCGCGACCCTCAGCTACGACACGGCGCGGCGCGTCTCGCGCCATCCGGAGCGCTTCGGCACCGGCATCCCGGAGGGCGTGGCGGCGACGGAGGCGGCCAACTCGGCCGTGTCCGGCGCCAACCTCATCCCCGTCATGAGCCTCGGCATCCCGGGCAACTTCGCCGCCGTCTTCCTCATCCTCGCGGTGGAATCGGTCGGCGACTTCACCCTCGGCCCCCAGGTCTTCCGCTTCACCGAGATCCGCGAGGTGGAGGGTTTCGGCACCATCATCAACGAGGACCTCGTGATCGCCTTCGCGATCTTCGGGCTGATGGTGCTCGCCAACCTGTTCAACTGGACGATCGGCGGCGTGTTCCTGCGGTCGCTCGGCGTGCTGGCGCGGATTCCGAAGTCGTTCATGCTGCCGGTGATACTGATCGTCACCTTCACGGCAGTCTACGCGGAGGACGGGGGCTTCGTCGCGATCTTCGTGGCGCTTGCGTTCGGGGTGATCGGCTTCGTCCTGCGGAAGCTCGGCGTGTCGCTCCTGCCGTTCGTGATCGGCTTCCTGCTCGCTCCGCAACTCGAGACCATGGTGCGCGGCGCTTACACCGCCTCGGGCGGCGATGCCCTGTTCTTCCTCAAGTCGCCGATCGCGCTCGCCTTCCTCGCCCTCGCCGTCCTCGTCGTGGTCTTCGGCTCCCGCCGCGCCGGGACCCTCGCCACCGCGCCGCGCCCGGACCCGCGATAGACCGGCGAGCCCGCCCGGCCGGGGGGCCTTTCCGGCCGCGGCGCGGCGGGGGAGAAGATCGGGCCCGCCGTCCGCGCCGCGCGGGATCGGGTGGGACGCGACCGGGTGGCTGCCGGCCGACACCCTCTTCTTCCTCGCCCGGCGGGGCGACTGCCGCCCCGTGGCCGCCGAGCACCACGACCAGGGGCACGGGCCGGTGAAGGTCATGGGCATCGAGACGGGCGTGAACGCGAGGGAGGCCCGCCGATCGTGCGCACCGCGGTGGACCACGGCACGGCCTTCGCCATCGCCGGCAAGGGCCTTGCCGACGAGCCCAGCCTCGTGGAGGCGCTGCGCCCGGGCCCGGCGCCCGCGGCGGGCCGCCGCCGGCAAGCCCGACGCGCCGTCGCTCGGGCCGCCGGGACCGGCCGCGCCGCC
>CAZJNX010000081.1:770-19644 GCA_964547415.1 uncultured Hyphomicrobiales bacterium | reverse complement strand
CAGACCCGGACCATCAAAACCTTACCGAGTCACGAGTATGGTGCGCCGGTATCACCACCGGAATGGACCCGTGCGGTGGCGGGGTGCAGGCTCCGGGGGCGACGGGGGGCGGCTGCCGATCTCGGGGGAAGGCCGACCGAGCCGACCGGAATGCCGCGCGGCCCGCGCTCGGGGCGGTTCTCGAGGGGGCTGATCCGCCGGAATGTCGGCGGAAAATTTCTCGCCACCGGAACGGACACCGGCGGCACGGCGGGCGCGCCGCCGATGGAGGCGTCAGCCGAGGATGCGGGCGACGATGTCCCGCGTGTCGGAGGACAGGCTTTCGGTCGCCGCGATGCGCCTCAGCGCGGCCTCGGCGGCGGCGCGGCGGGCGGGCTCCATCACGCGGACGGAACGGAAGGCGGACAACAGGCGCGCGGCCACCTGCGGGTTCTTGCCGTCGAGGGCGAGCACCCTGTCGGCCACGAAGCGGTAGCCCGCCCCGTCCGCCCGGTTGAAGCCCGTCGGGTTCATCTGGGCGAACGCGCCGATCAGCGAGCGCACCCGGTTGGGGTTCGCCATGGTGAAGGCCGGATGGCCGGTGAGCGCCTCCACGTTGTCCAGCGTGCCGGCCCCGGGGGCCGTCGCCTGGACCGCGAACCACTTGTCGAGGACGAGGGGCTCGTTCCGGAAGGCGTCGTGGAAGGCTGACAGGGCCTTTTCCGCCTCCGGCAGGCCGGCGTGGACGAGGGCGGACAGGCCCGCCATCCGCTCCGTCATGTTGCCCGCCCCCTCGAAGTGGGCGAGGGCGAGCGCCCCCCGGTCCGCACGCCCGGAGGCGACGAGGAGGTCGAGGGCGGTGTTGCGTAGCGACCGGCGGCCGGCCGCGGCGGCGTCCGGGCTGTAGGGGCCGGGCGTTTCGTTCCCCCGGTAGGCGGCCTCCAGCGGCCCGGCGAGGCGGGTGCCGATCCGCGCCTTGAGGTCGGTGACGGCGGCGCGCACCCGGTCCGGGTTCACATCGCTCCCGAGGGCGTTGACGATATCGCCCTCGGGCGGGACCTGCAGCACCAGCGCCTTGAAGGCGGGCTCGAGCGTGTCGTCGGCGAGGATCGCGGCGAGACCCTCCACGAGGGCGGACGCATCGCCCGCCGCCCCCTCGCCGTCCCGGGCGTGGGCCATCAGGAACGCGCGGGCGAGGTTCTGCGCCGCCTGCCAGCGGTTGAACGGGTCGGTGTCGTGGGCGAGGAGGAAGGGCTCGTGGCCCGCCACCGCCGACCCCGACAGGATGACGGGCGCGGAGAACCCGCGCAGGAGCGACGGGACGGGCCGCGCCCCGAGGCCGGTGAAGCGCACCGTCGTCTCGGGCGCGGCGATCTCCAGGACGTCGCCGGTCACCTCCGCCCCCTCGATCGCGGCCGCGCTCGCCTCCCCGCCGTTGGGCGACAGGAGGCCGAAGCGCACCGGGATCGCCATCGGCGCCTTCTCGGTCTGGCCCGGCGTGTCGGGCACCGTCTGGCGGAAGACGAGGGTGTAGGTGCCGCTCGCCTCGTCCCACGTCTCCTCGGCCGACAGGCGCGGGGTCCCGGCCTGGGTGTACCAGCGCAAGAACCGGGAAAGGTCCCGCCCGCTCGCCTCGGCGAAGCAGGCGAGGAAGTCCTCCACCGTCACCGCCTCCCCATCGTGGCGGGCGAAGTAGAGGTCCATGCCCTTCGCGAAGGCGTCGTCGCCGAGGAGGGCCTTCAGGGCGCGGATCACCTCTGCCCCCTTCTCGTAGACGGTCGCCGTGTAGAAGTTGGAAATCTCGTGGTAGACGGCCGGGCGCACCGGGTGGGCGAGCGGCCCGGCGTCCTCCGGGAACTGGTGGTTCCGCAGCATCTTCACGTCGGCGATGCGCTTCACGGCGCGCGAGCGCATGTCGGAGGTGAACTCCTGGTCGCGGAAGACCGTGAGCCCCTCCTTCAGGCACAGCTGGAACCAGTCGCGGCAGGTGATCCGGTTGCCCGTCCAGTTGTGGAAATACTCGTGGGCGATCACCGCCTCGATGCCGGCGTAGTCCTGATCCGTCGCCGTCTCCGGGTCGGCCAGCACGTAGCGATCGTTGAAGACGTTGAGGCCCTTGTTCTCCATGGCGCCCATGTTGAAGTCCGACACGGCGACGATCATGAAGAGGTCGAGATCGTACTCGCGGCCGAACGCCTGCTCGTCCCAGCGCATGGACCGCTTCAGCGCGTCCATGGCGTAGGCCGCCCGCGCCTCCTTGCCCGGCTCCACGTAGATCTTCAGCGCCACCGCGCGGCCCGAAGCGGTGACGAACGTGTCCGACACCTCCGCAAGGTTCCCCGCCACCAGCGCGAACAGGTAGGACGGCTTCGGGAACGGGTCGTGCCAGACCCGGTAGTGCCGCCCGTCCGGCAGCGCGCCGTCCTCCACCGGGTTGCCGTTGCAAAGGAGGACGGGCGCCTCGGACGCATCCGCCTCGATGCGCACGGTGTAGACGGCGAGGACGTCCGGCCTGTCGTAGGAGTAGGTGATGCGGCGGAAGCCCTCCGCCTCGCACTGGGTGCAGTAGTTGCCGCCCGAGCGGTAAAGGCCCATCAGCTGCGTGTTGCCGGTGGGGTCGATCCGGGTGACGAGGGTGAGGGCGAACGGCCCGGCGGGCGGGGCGAACAGGGTGAAGCGCTCCCCGCTCGCGGCGAAGGCGTCCGTGGCGAGGGGGGCGCCGTCGACGGTGGCCGACACGAGGACGAGCGCGTCCCCGTCGAGCACGAGGGGCGTGCCCGGAGCGGTGCCCTCCCGGCGGGAGAAGCGGACGGTCGACACCACCTCCGTCGCCGACGGTTCGAGGCGGAAGACGAGATCGACGCCGTCCACCGCGTAAGGGGTCGGCGCGTAGTCCTCGAGCCGCACCGGGTTGCCGGTCTCCGTGCGCATGATGCCTCACTCCGTCGTTGCCCGCCCGTTCGCGGCGGACGATGGACCGGGAACGCGCCACCCGCAACCGGGCTGCACGGACGGGTCGACGCGGTCCTCGCGCCGCGATATTTCAGGCTTGAAGGATCCGCCGGCATGGCCGGTGCGACCGCCGCGAGGCTTTACCGCCGCCCCCTCGGCGCGACATCGACATGGATAGCGCCGACCACAGGAGACACGCCGATGACCGCCGCCGCCGACCTCACGACGAAGAAGGAAAAGGCCGTCTTCCGCTGGGACGACCCGTTCCTCCTCGAGGACCAGCTCACCGAGGACGAGCGGATGATCCGCGACACCGCCCACGCCTACTGCCAGGAGCGGCTGCAGCCCCGCGTGATCGAGGCGTTCCGCGAGGAGAAGACGGACCGGGCGATCTTCGACGAGATGGGCGAGCTCGGCCTCCTCGGCGTCACCGTGCCGGAGGAGTACGGCGGCGTCGGCGCCTCGTACGTCGCCTACGGGCTCGTGGCGCGGGAGGTGGAGCGGGTGGATTCGGGCTACCGCTCCATGATGAGCGTGCAGTCCTCCCTCGTCATGTACCCGATCTTCGCCTATGGCGACGAGGCGCAGCGCAAGAAGTACCTGCCAAAGCTCGCAAGCGGCGAATTCGTCGGCTGCTTCGGCCTCACCGAGCCGGACGCTGGCTCCGACCCCGCCTCTATGAAGACCCGCGCCGACAAGGTGGACGGGGGCTACCGGCTCACCGGCTCCAAGACCTGGATCTCCAACTCGCCGATCGCGGACGTGTTCGTGGTCTGGGCGAAGTCGGCGGCCCACGACGGGGCGATCCGCGGCTTCGTCATCGAGAAGGGGATGGAGGGGCTCACCGCGCCGAAGATCGAGGGCAAGCTGTCCTTGCGCGCCTCCATCACCGGCGAGATCGTGATGGACGGGGTGTTCGTGCCGGAGGAGAACCTCCTGCCGAACGTCGCGGGCCTCAAGGGGCCGTTCGGCTGTCTCAACCGGGCGCGCTACGGCATCTCCTGGGGCGCGATGGGGGCGGCCGAGTTCTGCTGGCACGCCGCGCGTCAGTACACCCTCGACCGGGAGCAGTTCGGCCGGCCGCTCGCCGCCACCCAGCTCGTCCAGAAGAAGCTCGCCGACATGCAGACCGAGATCGCCCTCGGCCTGCAGGGCTCGCTGCGCGTCGGCCGCCTGTTCGACGAGGGGCGGATGAGCCCGGAGATGATCTCCGTCGTCAAGCGCAACAATTGCGGCAAGGCGCTGGACATTGCGCGGATGGCGCGGGACATGCACGGCGGCAACGGCATCTCCGAGGAATACCAGGTCATCCGCCACATGATGAACCTCGAGACGGTCAACACCTACGAGGGCACCCACGACGTTCACGCCCTCATCCTCGGCCGCGCCCAGACGGGCCTGCAGGCCTTCTTCTGAAAACGGGGCCGGGCGCGCCGCAGCGCCCGGCGCCCCGCCTTCCCGCCATCGGGTGAGGCCCGTCGTGAGCGTCCACCTCTTCCGTCGGTGGCGCCTCGTCCGCATCGAGGACCGTTCCGGGCCCGACCGGCCCTCCTCCGCCGCCCAGCTCCTGCGCGCGCTCGACGGGCTCTCCGACCGGGTCGAGGGCGACCTCGGGCAGCCGTTCGAGCGCGTGCTGTCGGCCGTCGGTCCGGGGGCGACGTGTTGGCGGGCGGTCCCGGGGACGATTCCTTCAGCGGGGAAGCCGGCGCCGACATGCTGTCGGGCGGGACCGGCGAGGACCAGCCGGTCGTCAACGCCGGCAACGACGCCATCATCGGCGACGGCGACGCCGTCCCGTGGGGCACCGCGGCCTCCCGGCACGGCGTGGGCGGTGCCGGGAACGAGATGATCGGCGGCGGCGCCGATAGGCTGTTGGGCAGCACGGGCGCCGACGCTTTCGTCATGCGCCGCGGCAGCGACCTGAACGAGCTCTTCGACTTCGATGTGGAACAGGACGTGATCGTGCTCGTGACCTCGAACGGGGAGGACTACTCGATCCGAAAGGAGGTTTCCTTACGGTCCTCACCTTTGACGACGACGATGCCGAGTTCAAGATCCTTCTGGTCCTCTCGGAGCTCGGCGAGGAGAACATCATCATCGCCTGACCCGCCGCTCGGGCTCGCCGGGCGGTTGGGATCGGCCGCCCGGCCCCTTATGTTCGGACGCGACACGGCGAGGGTGAGGACATGCCGACCGAAACCGCGACGATCCCGTTCGACAACAGCTACGCGCGCCTGCCGGACCGCTTCTACGCGCGGCTCGACCCGACGCCCGTCGCGGCGCCCCGCCTCCTGAAGCTCAACCGGCCGCTCGCCGAGATCCTCGGGCTCGATCCGGAGGCGCTCGAGGCGCCCGAGGGGGTCGCGATGCTCGCCGGCAACAGCGTGCCGGCGGGAGCCGAGCCCATCGCGCTCGCCTACGCGGGCCACCAGTTCGGCTCGTTCGTGCCGCAGCTCGGCGACGGCCGGGCGATCCTCGTGGGCGAGGTGGTCGGCCGGGACGGCGTGCGCCGCGACATCCAGCTGAAGGGCTCGGGCCGGACGCCGTTCTCGCGCATGGGCGACGGGCGGGCCGCCCTCGGTCCGGTCCTGCGCGAGTACGTGGTGTCGGAGGCGATGGCCGCCCTCGGCATCCCGACGACCCGTTCCCTCGCGGCGGTGGCGACGGGCGAGCCGGTCCTGCGCGAGCGGGTGCTGCCCGGCGCGGTCCTCACCCGCGTCGCGCACAGCCACGTGCGCGTCGGCACCTTCCAGTACTTCGCGGCCCGCGGCGACACGGAGGCCCTGAAGGCCCTCGCCGACCACGTGATCGCCCGCCACTATCCGGAGGTCGCCGGGGCGGACAAGCCCATCAAGGCGCTGATCGGGGCGGTGGTCGCCCGACAGGCGGGGCTCGTCTCCCGCTGGATGCAGGTGGGCTTCATCCACGGGGTGATGAACACGGACAACACGTCCATCGCCGGCGAGACCATCGACTACGGGCCGTGCGCCTTCATGGACACCTACCACCCGGAGACGGTCTACTCCTCCATCGACCACACGGGCCGCTACGCCTATGGCAACCAGCCGCGGATCGCCCACTGGAACCTCGCCTGCCTCGCCCAGGCGCTCCTGCCCGTCATGGGCGAGGACGAGGAGGCGGCGATCGCCGACGCCCAGGAGGCGGTGAACGGCTATCCGGAGGCCTTCGCGGCCGCCCACCGCGCGGGCTTCTGCGCCAAGATCGGCATCGCGGACCCGGGCGAGGAGGACGAGGGGCTCGTCACCGACCTCCTCGACCGCATGGCGGCGAACCACGCCGACTTCACCCTCACCTTCCGCGGCCTCGCCGAGGCGGCGACCGATCCGTCGGCGGACGCGCGGGTCGGCGCCCTGTTCGACGATCCGTCCGCCTTCGCCGGGTGGGCGGCGCGCTGGCGGGCGCGACTGTCGGAGGCGGGCCGTCCGCCGGCCGAGGCGGCCGCCGCCATGCGCGCGACGAACCCGGCCGTCATTCCCCGCAACCACCTGGTGGAGGAGGCGATCGCGGCGGCCGTCGACCGGGACGACCTCGCGCCCTTCGAGGCCCTCGTCGAGGCCCTGTCGCGTCCGTTCGCCGACCGGCCGGAGGGCGAGCGCGTCACCCTGCCGCCGCGCCCGGAGGAAGTGGTCCGCGCCACCTTCTGCGGCACCTGAACGGGCTCCGCCCCCGCCCCGGGCGCCGCCGCCTCCACCGCGAGCGCCACGAGGAGGGCGGCGACGAGGAGCACGAGCCGCGCCAGCCACCGCGCGATCACGGCCCCGCGCGAGGACGGCGGCACCTAGAGGGATTCCAGGAAGCGGATGAGGTCCGCCCGCTCGGCGGGTGTCATGCGGACGACGCGATCCCGCGCCCCCGCGGCCTCGCCGCCGTGCCACAGGATCGCCTCGAGGAGGTTGCGGGCCCTCCCGTCGTGCAGGAAGTAGGTGTGGCCGTTCACCGTCTCGGTGAGCCCGATGCCCCACAGCGGCGCCGTCCGCCACTCCCGGCCCGAGGCGTCCCCCACCGGCCGGTCGTCGGCGAGGCCCTCGCCCATGTCGTGGAGGAGCATGTCCGTGTAGGGCCAGATCAGCTGGAAGCGGTGCTCCGCCTGCTCGGCCGTCCGGCTCGTCACGAACTTCGGGACGTGACAGGCCGCGCAGCCCGCCTCGTGGAACAGCCGCTTGCCGGCGAGGACGGCCGGCTCGTCGACGTCCCGACGGGCCGGCACGGCGAGGTTCTTCGAATAGAAGGTGACGAGGTCGAGGATCGGGTCCGGCGCCTCCACCGGCCCGAGCCGCGCCTGGACGCCCGTCGGCATGGCGCGGCAGTCCTTCTGGGCGATGGAGCACTCGCCGAAGGCGTCCGTCACCAGCGGCGTGGAGATCCCGATGTCGCCGGCGAACGCCTCCGCCGTCTGCGCCTTCACCGTCGCGGCGGATGCCTTCCAGCCGAAGCGACCGAGGGCGAGCGCCCCCGTCTCGGGGTTCCGCACCCGGCTCGGCCGGCCCGAGATGCCGTCCCCGTCCGCGTCGTCCGGGTCGGCGAGGGCGAGGATGTCCGCCTCGTGGATCGCCTCGAGGAGACCGAGGCCGATCATCTGCGGGGCGACGCGGGGTGAGAGCATCGTCTCGGGGGCGAGCGGGCCGTAGCCGAGGTCGCGGACGGAGTAGGTGGGCTTGCGCAGAAACACCGTCTCGCCGCCCGACAACTCGACCGCAATCTCCTCGTACGCGATCACCATGCGGCCCTCGGCGGGAAGGCCCGGCACGGCGAAGTCCTGGAGCTGGCCCCCGTAGGTGGGCTCGGGAATGCGCAGCCGGTCCCGCCGCGCGAGCGCCGCGCGTTCCTCGTCCGTGCGCGGCGGCACCGACAGGCGCAGGAACATCGAGGTGGCGCGGTCGTCGGGTCCCTCCGGCGGATGGCCACGGCCGTCCTTCAGGTGGCAGCGCTGGCAGGAGCGGGCGTTGAACAGGGGGCCGAGCCCGTCCGACGCCTCGGTGGAGGCGGGGGAGGACACCCAAACCTTCTTGAAGAGCCCGTTGCCCACCTTGAAGTCCGTCTCCCCCTCGAAGGAGAGGTTCGCGGCCGGGTGGGAGAAGGCGTTGCCGTCGACCCGCGCGAGGGAGGTGGTGGCCCCGCCCGCCATGGCCTCGAAGCGCTCCGCCTTCGAGAAGTCGGTGGGCGGCGCGGTGACGGCCGCCACGCGGGCCCGGTCGGCGGCCGTGAGGTCGTCCCGGACCGGCCGGTCGCCTCCCTCGGCGCCGGCCGTGAGCGCGAGGGCGACGGCGACGGCCCCCGCCGCCGCCCCCGCCATCGCCGGTCCCACCCGGCGCGGGCGGGGTGCCCCCGGTGCGCCCGACGGATCGCGCAGGTAGGCGAGGGTCCAGCCGACGCGCCGGCCGAGAGCGCGCAGGAGCACCTTCCGGCCGGCCGTGGGGCCGGGGCGGACGTCGCCGGCGGCGGTGCCGGCGGGCTCCGGCGGTGCCGGGGCGCGGGGGCTTGGTCTGCGAACGCTCACGGGCCGGTCCTCGTCCTTCTGGAAGCGGCCGGGGGCGCCTTCGGCTCCTGCCACCGTCGGCTCTCCCGGCGGATCTCGCGAAACGGAGCGCGAGGGGGCGGCCGCCGCGCCCGACCCCGTCGGCGGGGGCGATGGGCGGCGCCGCCTCCCGCGGGCGACCTACCGGAAGACGGCCGTCGGGTCGTCGAGGCTGTCCGACCCCTCGATGGCGACCGATCCGAGGTCGAGGGCGGCGACCGCCCGCTCGATGGCCCGGGTCTGGTCGACGAGGGCGTCGATCGCGGCCTGCACCACCGCGTTCCCCTCCGCATTCCCCTCGCCGATCATCTGGTCGTAGGCTTCGATCGATTCCGCCCGTGCCCGCATGACGGCCATCCGCGCCACGGTCTCGTCGAGCCTCTCGCGCAGCTCCGCGGCGAGGGCCGGATCGGCCGCGGCCACGAGGTCCGCGACGGCCGGCCCGGAGACGATCGTCCCGTCCGGGCGGCGGTAGTGGCCGTCGTAGACGTTCCGGATGCCGATGGCGTTGAAGTAGTGGGAGTTGTGGGTGTTGTCCGCGAAGCAGTCGTGCTCCTCCTCCGGGGCGCCCAGCAGCAGGCCGAGCTTCATCCGCTCGCCCGCCAGCTCGCCGTAGGACAGGGAGCCCATGCCGGTCAGGATCGCCGCGAGCCCCGCCCCCGTGTCGGCCATCAGCTCCTGCCGGGCCGCGCCGCCCGCTTCCCAGTTGCCGACCATCTCCTCGAGGTCGGCGAGGAGGAGGCGCGACGCCGCCCGAAGGTACTCGGCCCGCCGCTCGCAGTTGCCGCCCGTGCAGGCCGCGGGGTCGAAGTCGGTGGCGGGGCGCTGGCCGGCCCCGGGTCCGGTCCCGGCGAGGTCCTGGCCCCACAACAGGAACTCGATGGCGTGGTACCCGGTGGCGACGTTGGCCTCGACCTCTTCGGCCTCGTGCAGCGTCTCGGCCAGCAGCTTCGCGTCGATGACGCTGGCGTCCACGGGACGGCCGTTCACGGTGATCTCGGGGTTCGCGATGACGTTGACCGTATAGAGCCGGTTCGCCTCGCTCTCGGTGCCGTAGCCGGCCGAGACGTAGTCGATGAGGCCCTCGTCGAGGGGCCAGGCGTTCACCCGCCCCTCCCAGGCGTCGACGATCGGGTTGCCGAAGCGGAACACCTCGGTCTGCTGGTATGGCTCGCGGGCGGCGATCCAGGCGGCGCGCGCGGCACCGAGGGTCGCCGCCGACGGGCGCTCGACGAGCGCCGTGATGGCGGCGTCGAGGGCGCGGGCCGTCTCGAGGGAATCCGTGTAACCGGCCAGCGCGATGTCCGCGTAGGTCGCGAGCACCGCCTCGGGGGCGGGCGCGTCGGCGGCCGTTGCCGGCGCGGTCAGAAGGGCCGCCGCGCCCGCGGCGAGGCCGAGCCATCGATGGGTCATGTCGTCTCCGGCGATCGTCTTGAACATGGGCTCTCCGCGCGCGCCGGTCGGCCGCGGCCCGCCGGGCGACGACGCGAGATCTGACGGCAATCTTCTCGCCCACTGACGCTTCGTCAATAATTATCTTTTTGAATACTTCTGGCGAACTGATCTGGAATTGTTCCACTCCAAAAAAGAGTGGAGGTCGGGGCGTTTCGTCCGTGGCTTGGTTTCCGTGGAACGATCGGCGCGCGCCCGCGTCGTCGCAGGGGATCGCGCCCGGCGGGCGTCCATCGTGGAGAAACCCGTGACGAAGGCACGCCCTCTCGCCGTCATCGGCGGCGCTTCGACCGGCATCGGCTACGAGATCGCGCGTGTCGCGGCCGAGAACGGCTTCGACCTCGTGATCGCCGCCGACGAGCCGGAAATCGAAAGCGCGGCCGCAAAGCTCGCCGGCCACGGCGGCTCGGTGCTGCCGGTCGAGGCGGACCTTGCCACCGATGAGGGCATCGCCCGCCTCCACGTGGCCGCCCGCCGGACGGGCCGTCCGGTGGAGCTCCTCGTGGCGAACGCGGGCCTCGGCGTCGGCGGGACGTTCCTCGACCAGGACTTCGACGAGGTTCGCCGGGCGATCGACACCAACGTCACCGGGACAATGCGGCTCGTGCAGGTCTTCGGGCGGGACATGCGGGCGGTCGGCCACGGCCGCATCATCATCACGAGCTCCGTCGCCGGGCTGATGCCGGGGCCCTTCCACGCCGTCTACAACGCCTCCAAGGCGCTCCTGCACAACCTCTCCTTCGCCCTGCGCAACGAATTGCGTGAGACGGGCGTCACCGTCACATGCCTGATGCCCGGGGCCACCCATTGCGCGTTCTTCCGCCGCAACGACATCGTGAACACCGGGCTCGGACAGGCGCCGAAGGACGACCCGGGGCCGGTGGCCGAGGCGGCGTTCGCGGCCGCCATGCGGGGGGAGGCCGACGTCGTTCCCCACTGGTGGAACAAGGCGATGCTGATGGCCGCGCGCGCTGCGCCCGAGCCGTTCGTCGCCGAGCTGCACCGGCACGTGGCGAAGCCCCGGGCGGGGCCGCTCGACGGGCCGGCGGCCGCCCGCCGCCTTGCCCGGGGGCTCGGCTGGCTGAGCCTCGTGCTCGGCGCCATCCGCATGGTGGCGCCCGCCCGCGTGGCCCGGGTCACCGGGCGCGGGGAACAGGGCGGGCTCGTCGCGGCCCACGGCGTGCGCGAACTGGCGACGGGGGCGGCGATCCTGGCGGCGGACGATCCCGAGCCCGGCCTGCGGGCCCGTGCCGCGGGCGACGGTCTCGAGCTCGCCACCCTCGCCGCCGCGGGCGGCCCGCCGCCCGGCCGCGGTGCGCGGGCGGGCACCGCCGCGGCCGTGGCGGGGGCGGCCCTCGTCACGCTCGCCTGCGCCGCGATCCTGCGGAAGATGCGCTGAGGGGCGCTTCAGCGCCCGTCCGCCGATGCCCGTCCGCCGATGCCCTTCAGGCGGCCGGGTCTCCCGCCAGCCCTGGCGCGCCGGCATGGTCCTCGGCGCCGAGGAGCCAGCGCATGGAGGCGCGCAGCCGGCGCGTCCCGTCCGTGGTGCCGGTGCGCGGCAAGAACGTGGAGGCGGACGGTGTCTTCGACAACGAGATCATCCGACGCTCGCAGGCCGCCCGGACGCTCGTGTCTGGCGCGGGCGACGCGCTCGCCGGCAACCGGCTGTGGCGGGTCTTCGAGCCCATCGGCGACTGCGCCCCCATCCGCGAGGGCGACGCCTACGCCAACTACGGCTACGTCAGCGACGTCCTCCTGAGGGACGACCGGATCGCGGCCGTCCTCGTCCAGCCGGACGTCGGCTACGGCGTCACCGGCTACCGGGCCTATCCCTGGTACGGCCGGGGCGCTGGCTGGCGCCCGGGGAGCCCCTACGACGACCTGCCGTACGACCGGGAGGAGGTCGCCGGAATGGGCGCCTTCGACCGCGGGGAGATGTCGGTCGAGTGAGGCGGTGGGGCGGGGGCGCTCGCCCCCGCCCTTCGCCTCGCCGGCGGGCGGAGCCGCCCATGGCCGCTTGCCCCCGGGCGGCCAGCGTCCCGCCCGGCCTCGCCGCGCGGGAGCCGCGAGGGCGATGGGGGGCGTCGCGGGCGGTCGTGGGCGCGACGCCGTCGGGCCGACCGCGGCCGGTGCCCTACCGGCGGCGGCGATCGGCACCATCTAGGGGGCGCACCTCTCGCCCATGGCCGGACCTTGCGGAGCGCGGCTCGCCGAAACGGCGATCGCTCCGGCTTCGACCCGCCGGTGGTCCCGAGGCCGCCGGGCATCGCGCCGGTCCGCCCGGGGTCGGCCACACCCGCACCCGCTCGCTCGCACATCGTGAAACGGAGCCGCTTCCTTGGACACCTTCCTGCCCCTTGTCGCGGGGTTCGTCCTCCTCGTCGCGGGTGGCGAGCTTCTCGTGCGCGGGGCCGTCGCCGTCGCGGACCGGCTCGGCGTCTCGCCCCTCGTGATCGGCCTCACCCTCGTCGGCTTCGGCACCTCCACGCCCGAGCTCGTGACGTCCGTCCAGGCCGCCCTCGCCGGATCCCCCGGGATCGCCTACGGCAACATCGTCGGCTCCAACCTCGCCAACATCCTCCTGATCCTCGGCGTGTCGACGCTCCTGATGCCGATGGTCGTCTCCTCCGCCGCCCTGAAGCGGGACGGCGCCGTCATGGTGGCGGTCGCTTGCGTGTTCGCCGTGCTCGCCTTCCTCGTCCCCATGGGCCGCGTGGTCGGCGGGGCGTTCTTCCTCGCGCTCGCCGCCTACATCGTCCTGTCGATCCGGCAGGAGCGGGTGGCGGCCGGAGGGCACGGCGCGGTCTACGACAAGAGCCTCGCCACGCAGGAGGCCGACCCCGCCCTCGCGCCGCGTCCCGGCGCGCCGCGCCCGCTCGCCCTGTCCCTCGGGATCGCGGTGGGCGGCCTCGTGCTGGTGGTGCTCGGCGGCTCCCTCCTCGTCGACGGGGCGGTGAACCTCGCCCGCGCCTTCGGCATCTCCGAGACGGTGATCGGCCTCACCATCGTGGCGGTCGGCACGTCGATGCCCGAGCTCGTCACCTCGGTGGTGGCGGCGATCCGCCGCGAGAGCGACGTCGCCTTCGGCAACGTCGTCGGCTCCAACGTCTACAACATCCTCGGCATCGGCGGCGTCACGGCCCTGATCGCCCCGACGGGGGTGCCGCCGGAGATCGTCCGGTTCGACAACCTGGTGATGGTCGCCGTCTCCGTGCTCCTCGTGGTGTTCGCCGCGACCGGCAAGCGCATCGGGCGGGCGGAAGGGGCGGTCCTCCTGGCGGGCTACGTCGCCTACATCGCCTGGCTCTGGCCGGCCTGACCCGTCCTTGCGGGCCAGAGGGGTCGGCTCCGCCGGAATGTCGGCGCCTCGTCTGTCCGCCGGAATCGCCGGGCGGAGGCGTGGGCCAGCGCCGACGTCAGTCCGCGGCGGGGACGAGCCGGGGCGTGCCGTCGGGGGCGGTGGCGACGCGGCGATAGAAGCAGGTGCGCGCGCCGGTGTGGCAGCTGTTGCCGTCGCCGCCGACGCGCACGCGAAGGACGAGGGCGTCCTGGTCGCAGTCGACGCGGATCTCCTCCACCGTCTGGACCTGGCCCGACGACTCGCCCTTCATCCACAGCCGCCCGCGGGAGCGGCTGTAGTAGTGGGCCGTGCCCGTGGCGAGGGTGGCGGCGAGGGCCTCGGCGTTCATGTGGGCCACCATCAGGACCTCGCCCGAGGCGGCGTCCACCGCGACGGCCGTCATGAGGCCATCGGCGTTGAAGCGAGGGGTGAGGGCGGCCCCCCGCTCCAGCGCGTCCCTGTCGCCCGGGGGCGGGAAGGGCGCGCTCTCCTCGCTCATCGGCCCGACCGGCCCTGCCCGCCGCGGCCGAGGATGGTGAAGAAGCGCCGCTGCTCGCCCTCGTCCTTGTCGAAGACGCCGGTGAAGCGGGCCGTCACCGTGCTCGCGCCCGGCTTCTGGACGCCGCGCATCGTCATGCACATGTGCTCCGCCTCCAGGAGGATCGCGACTCCCTTCGGCCGCAGGTGCGTCTCCATGGCCGCGGCGATCTGGGCGGTCATCGTCTCCTGCGTCTGCAGGCGGCGGGCGTAGAGATCCACGAGGCGGGCGAGCTTGGACAGGCCCACGACGCCGCTGTGCGGATAGTAGGCGATGTGGGCATGGCCGAAGAAGGGGACCATGTGGTGCTCGCAGTGGGAGAAGAACGGGATGTCCCGCACCAGCACCATGTCGTCATAGCCGGCCACGTCCTCGAACACGGTGGACAGGATCTCGCCCGGGTCGGCCGCGTAGCCGGAGAAGAGGTCCGCATAGGCGCGCGCCACCCGGCCGGGCGTGTCGACGAGGCCCTCCCGCGCCGGGTCGTCGCCCGCGAAGGCGAGGAGGGTGCGCACGGCGTCCTCCGCCTCGGCGCGGGTGGGACGGCGCGGTTCGGACGCGGGAGAGGCAAGGTCGCCGGAAGCATCCGCGCGCTTCAGGTGGTCGAAGCGGTCGGCAGTCTTCACGATCGTGGCCATGAACGTTCCTTGAGGGTGGCAGGGTCGCAGGGCGGAAAGGTTGTCATCCGTCCGGCCGGGATGCACATGGACATTTGCACGCCCCCGGCAAGTGCCGGAAGGCGCAAGCAGCCGCCGCGCCCGGGCGTTGCGCCGATGCAACGGGGCCGCCGGTGCGGGCGAGGGGGCGGGGGAACCGCGAAGCAGGAGGGGACGGCGATGATCGACGAGATCTACAACGGGCGGATCCTCGCGTTCGCCGGCAACATCCCCCGGCTCGGGCGCCTCGAGGCGCCGGACGGCACGGCCACCGTGCGTTCCCGCCTGTGCGGCTCGTCCGTGACCGTGGACCTCAAGGTGGACGGCGACACGGTGACCGACTTCGGCCACGACGTGAAGGCGTGCGCCCTCGGGCAGGCGTCCTCCTCGGTGATGGCGCATCACGTGGTGGGCGCGACGGCGGACGAGCTGCGGACCCTCCGCGACAAGATGTACCGGATGCTGAAGGAGGGCGGGGAGCCGCCGGAGGGCCGCTGGGCGGACCTTGCCGCCTTCGTGCCGGTGCGCGAGCACAAGGCCCGCCACGCCTCGACCCTCCTCACCTTCGACGCCGTGGTGGCCGCCCTCGACGCGGCCGCGGCGAAGGCGGGCGCCGTGCCCGCGTCCGCCGCGAGCGAGGGCTGAGGCGCGCCCTTGTGCAGGCGATGCGCCAGCGCCCACCCCCCCGACGCCACCGCACGGAGCGGCGGCCGATCCGGGCCCGCACGCGCCGCGCGGCTCCTGATCCGCGGCTACCAGCTGACCCTGTCGCCCTTCCTCGGGCGGAGCTGCCGCTACCTTCCCACCTGCTCGGCCTACGGTGACGAGGCGATCGCCCGCTTCGGCCTGTGGTACGGCGGCTTCATGACCCTCGCGCGGCTCGTGCGCTGCAACCCCTTCGGCGCCTCGGGCTTCGACCCGGTGCCGGAGCGCCTGCCCGAAACGGTGCGCTGGTGGGCGCCCTGGCGGGCGGGCCGCTGGGGCGCGGGGCACATCGACCCCGCGACCCGTCTCGATGTCTAGCCGCTATTCGGCGGCGGCCGCCTCGGCCCGCGCGGTCTTCACCGCCGCCCGCTCGCTCGCGAGGCCCTTCAGGAGGGCATAGCAGGCGAGCAGCAGCACGATGGCGAACGGGAAGCCGGTGGAGACCGCCATCGCCTGCAGGGCGGTGAGGCCGCCGCCGAGCAAGAGCGCGATGGCCACCAGGCCCTCGAACGTCGCCCAGAACACGCGCTGGCCGACCGGGGCGTTCACCTTGCCGCCGGCGGTGATGGTGTCGATCACCAGCGAGCCGGAGTCCGAGGAGGTGACGAAGAACACGATCACGAGGACGATCGCGATCGTGGACGTGATCGTGGCGAGCGGCAGGTCGTCCAGCATCCCGAACAGGGACAGCTCCGGGCTGTAGCTGTCGATCACGTAAGCCCTGACCGCGCTGTCGGCGCTGGTGACCACCTGCTCGATCGCCGTGCCGCCGAAGGCGGTCATCCACAGCACCGACACGATGGACGGGATGATGAGCACGCACACCACGAACTCGCGCACCGTCCGCCCGCGCGACACCCGCGCGATGAACATGCCGACGAACGGCGACCAGGAGATCCACCAGGCCCAGTAGAAGGCCGTCCAGCCCTCGCGGAAGGAATCGTCCTCGCGCTCGATCCAGTCCGGCAGGGGCAGGAAGCTCTGCTCGAACGGGTTGGACAGGGGGATGAGGTCGCGCACGTAGGCCGCCAGATACTCCACGAAGCCGGTGGCGAGCAGGACGGTGGGCCCGACGAGGATCACGAACAGGAGGAGGATGCCCGCGAGGATCATGTTGAGCTCGGACAGCCGCTTCACCCCGGCGTCGAGGCCGCGCACCACCGAGTAGAGCGCCACCAGCGTGATGCCGATGATGAGGATCACCTGCATGGTGACGGTGTTGGGCAGCCCGTAGACGAAGGACAGGCCCGCGTTCGCCTGCGTCGCGCCGAAGCCGAGGGACGTGGCGAGGCCGAACAGGGTGGCGAGCACGGCGAGGGTGTCGATCACGTGGCCGGTCCAGCCCCACACCCGGTCGCCGAAGATCGGATAGAAGATCGAGCGGACGGTGAGCGGCAGGCCCTTGTTGTAGGCGAAGATGGCGAGGGAGAGCGCCACCACCGCGTAGATCGCCCACGGGTGCAGGCCCCAGTGGAAGATGGTGGCCGCCATGCCCGCGTCGCGCGCGGCCGCCACGTTCTCCGGGATGAGGTTGCCCTCGGCGTCGAACGGGGCGGGCGTGCCGAGCGGCTCGGACAGCGCCATGTGGTAGACCGGCTCGAGCACGCCGAAGAACATGAGGCCGATGCCCATGCCCGCGGCGAAGAGCATGGCGAACCAGCCAAGGTATCCGTAGTCCGGCCGCGCGTCCACGCCGCCGATCCGCACGTTGCCGAGCGGCGAGACGATCAGGAACAGGCACAGCAGCACGAAGATGTTGGCCGCCGACAGGAAGAACCAGTCGAGCGCGCTGACCAGCCAGCCGCGCAGCCCGGTGAACAGGGGCTCGGCGGCGTCGTGGAAGGCGATGGTCAGCACCACGAACAGGACCGCGAAACCGCCCGAGATCAGGAACACCGGGTTATGGATATCGATCGTGAACCATCCGTACCGGCCGGATATGTTGTCCTGGCCGACGTGATAGTCCGTTTCGATGATGTCGGTATGGCCTTCCGGTGCGGCGATCCCGAGGTCGCCGGCCGGATCGTCCGCGGTGTTCGTCGTCATGAAGCTGCCTCCGGGCTGTTCGTTTCTTCGCGTCGGCCGCTGCGCGGCGCCAGCACCGGCCCTGCCCCTCCGGCGCGGGGGACCGGCTCGCAGGACCGCCTCGCCCGCGCGCGCCGGTCCGGACGCGGGACGGGGCCGCGGCCCCGCCGGGCGATCGCCGGCCGCGGTCGGGCCGGGCGGGCGGCAGGTTCCGCCCCTAGCGCACCACGAGCACGGAGACCGGCGCGTGGCTCGCCATGTGCCCCCCGTGGGAGGAGAAGAGGTATTCCGGCAGGCCCGGCTTGTGCGAGGCCATCACCACGAGGTCGGCCCCGGTGTCCTCGATCGCCTTCATGAGCGTCCAGTTGAGGTCCACCGCCGGGTCGTGGCTGGCGTAGGCGCGGGCGTCGGCCTTCGAGAACCCGCGGCTCGCCGCCTGCTCCTCCGCGAACGCCTTCAGCTTGTGGCCGAACTCCTGCGGGTTGTGGGCGAGGGCCGATGGCGCCTCGGTGGTCACGCTCACGTAGGTCACCGTCGCGTCGTAATGGCGGCCGAGATCGGCCGCGACTGAAAGCGCCTTTTCCAGGTGCTCGAGGTGGGCGAGATCCACCGGAACCATGATCGTCGCGAACACGTGGGGCCTCGGATCGTTTTGGTGGTCTTCGGTGCGGCATGCCCTTCCATACCGCGAGCGGGCTTCTCACCTAGGAAACCAGACTTGCGGCCCGATGAAAACCCCCGCCAGGTTGCGGGATGCCGACTCGCGCCCGCCGCGCTTGACGGCGTGGCCGGGGAAAGGCACGGGTGGCGCGCCATGCGGCTCCGCCCGGGCGCAAGCTTCCGACACCGACCATCGCTTACCTGCACTTGTTGGCAGCGAGTGAGCAGACCGAAGGCTCGACCATGATCCATCTCACCTTCCCCGACGGCGCCGTGCGCGAGTTCCCAGCGGGCGCAACCGGCGCGGACGTCGCCGCCGGCATCTCCAAGTCCCTCGCGAAGAAGGCCGTCGCCGCGACCGTGGACGGCCAGCTCGTGGACCTGTCCGACCCGATCGGGAGGGACGCGCGGATCGAGATCGTCACCCGCGACGATCCGCGCGCCCTCGAGCTCATCCGCCATGACGCCGCCCACGTCCTCGCCGAGGCGGTGCAGAGCCTGTGGCCGGGCACCCAGGTGACCATCGGCCCCGTCATCGAGAACGGCTTTTATTACGATTTCGCGCGGGACGAGCCCTTCACGCCGGAGGATTTCCCGAAGATCGAGGAGAAGATGCGCGAGATCATCGCGCGCAACGCCCCCTTCACCAAGGAGGTGTGGGACCGGAAGCGCGCGCAGGACACCTTCGCGCAGATGGGCGAGGGCTTCAAGGTGGAGCTCGTCGACGCGATTCCCGAGGACCAGGAGATCCGCATCTACCGGCAGGGAGAGTGGTTCGACCTGTGCCGCGGGCCGCACATGCCGTCCACCGGCCACGTGGGCAGCGCCTTCAAGCTCACGAAGGTGGCCGGCGCCTACTGGCGGGGCGACCCGGAGCGGCCGATGCTGACCCGCATCTACGGCACCGCGTGGGCCTCGAAGGAAGATCTCGAACAATACCTCCACATGCTGGAGGAGGCGGAGAGGCGGGACCATCGCCGCCTCGGCCGGGAGCTCGACCTGTTCCACTTCCAGGAGGAGGCGCCGGGCGC
>CAZJNX010000081.1:0-760 GCA_964547415.1 uncultured Hyphomicrobiales bacterium | reverse complement strand
GTCTTCTGGCACCCGGCGGGCTGGACGCTCTACCAGACCCTCGTCGGCTACATGCGCCGCCGCCAGGACGAGGCCGGCTACCAGGAGATCAACAGCCCGGAGGTGCTCGACCTGTCCCTGTGGGAGCGCTCGGGCCACGCCGAGAAGTTCCGCGAGCACATGTTCATGGCCGAGACCCCGGACGACCGGGACTATGCGCTCAAGCCCATGAACTGTCCCGGCCATGTGCAGATCTTCAAGCACGGGCTGAAGAGCTACCGCGATCTGCCGGTCAAGCTCGCCGAGTTCGGCAAGGTCCACCGCTACGAGCCGTCGGGCGCGCTGCACGGCCTGTTGCGGGTGCGCGCCTTCACGCAGGACGACGCGCACATCTTCTGCACGGAGGACCAGATCGCCGAGGAGTGCCTCGCGGTCAACGACATGATCCTGTCGATCTACGCCGACTTCGGCTTCGAGGACGTGCGCATCAATTTCTCCGACCGGCCGGACAAGCGCGTCGGCGCCGACGCGACCTGGGACAAGGCCGAGGCCGCGCTCAAGCAGGTGCTGGAGCGCACGGCGCGGCCCTGGACGCTGAACCCCGGGGAGGGCGCCTTCTACGGACCGAAGCTCGAGTACGTCCTGCGCGACGCGATCGGGCGCGACTGGCAGTGCGGCACGCTGCAGGTCGACCTCAACATGCCGGGCCGTCTCGGCGCGTTCTACATCGGGCCCGACGGCGAGAAGCACGTCCCCGTCATGCTCCACCGGGCGATGTTCG
>CAZJNX010000080.1:0-19764 GCA_964547415.1 uncultured Hyphomicrobiales bacterium | reverse complement strand
AAACCCCCGGTGACATCCTGCCGGCGGCCTCGCCCGTGCCGGCCCCCGCGCGCCCCGACCGATCCTACTTTCGTCGCGCGGCCCGACCGCCCGCTGGCCGACCGGCGCGGCGTCGCTGGTCGGCGCGGCCTCCGGTCAGCGCGGGCGAAATCCCGGTGATATCCTGCCGGCGGCCTCGCGCCCGAGCCGGCCCCCGCGCGCCCCGGCGGCGCCGCGCCCCGGCCGATCCCACGTCCGTTCCTGCTTTCGTCGCGCGGGCCGACCGCCCGCTGGCCGAGCGGCGCGGCGTCGCTGGTCGGCCCGGCCTCCGGCCAGCGCGGGCGAAACCCCCGGTGACATCCTGTCGGCGGCCTCGCACCCGTGCCGGCCCCCGCGCGGCCCGGGGGCGGCGCGGGGGCCGCGGTCCCACCGCGGCGGGTCCGGCGCCGCTTCCGCCCGGGCGGTGGGCTCAGCTGTCGGTGGCGTCGGGGCGCTGCATCCAGCGCACGAGGAGGCCGACGGGGACGATCCACGCCATGCCGAGCACGAAGTAGAAGACCGCCTGGAAGAGGCCGCTCGTCCCCGGCACCACCCGCTGGGCGAGCACCATGGCGAACAGCGCGTAGAACACGACGAATGCGACGCTGATGAAGACGCCGATCAGTTTCCGGAGACGCTGCGGCATGGCGATCCTTCTTCGAGCGCATGGCGGGCGGGCCGCGGCGAGGCGCGGCTGCCCGTGAGATAGTGTTCGGCGGCCGCGGGGTCCACGGCGGCGCTTCCATGCGGCAGAAGGCGCGGCCAGCAGCGCCCGCCTGTCGCTTTGCCGGGCCCGGGGGCACCCGATATAGGGGGCATCGCCCTGGCGCGGGGCGGATCGCGAAAGCGAGGTGTGGCGATGACGGCGACGGCGGACGGGGATGCGATGGCCGGGACGGTGACGCGCGCGGCGACGACCCCCGCAGAGGCGTTCCCCCGCCGGGCGATCGCCCTGTGGCTGGCGGCGGTGGCGGCCATGGTCCTTGTGACGCTGGTGGTCGGCGGGGCGACGCGGCTCACCGATTCGGGCCTGTCGATCACCGAGTGGCGCCCCGTCACCGGCGTCCTGCCGCCGCTCACCGAGGCGGCCTGGCAGGCGGAGATGGACAAGTACCGCCAGATCCCGGAGTACCAGCTCGTCAACCGCGGCATGAGCCTCGACGCCTTCAAGACCATCTACTGGTGGGAGTGGGGGCACCGGATGGCCGGCCGCGCCATCGGCCTCGTGTTCGCCGTGCCCTTCGTCCTGTTCTGGATCCGCGGTGCGCTGCCGGGGTGGCTGAAGCCGCGCCTTCTCGTCCTGTTCGCCCTCGGCGGCCTGCAGGGGGCGGTCGGCTGGTGGATGGTCGCCTCGGGCCTTACGGACCGGGTCGACGTCAGCCAGTATCGCCTCGCCGTCCACCTGACCCTCGCCTGCGTCATTCTGGCCCTCACCGTGTGGACCATGGCCGCCGTCCTCGACCGGGGGCAGAGAGGTGCCCCGCGCCCTGGCACGGGCGTGCGATGGGCGAGCGGGGCGCTCCTCGCCCTCCTCCTGTTCCAGATCTTCCTCGGCGGGCTCGTGGCGGGGCTCGACGCCGGGCTCGCCTCCAACACCTGGCCGCTCATGAACGGGGCCGTCGTGCCGGCGGGCCTGTTCACCCTCTCGCCCTGGTGGCTCAACCTCTTCGAGAACCCGTTGACGGTCCAGTTCGACCACCGCATCGCGGGCTACGTCCTGTGGGCGGTCGCCCTCGCCCACCTCGTCCAGGTGATCGGCGCGCGTGCGGGGCGGGCGGCAATGGGGCGGGCCGCGGCCATCTTCCTCGTCATGACCGTCCAGGCGACGACCGGGGTCCTCACCGTCCTCCTCGGCGTGCCGATGGACGTGGCGCTTCTCCACCAGTTCACCGGCGGCCTTCTCGTGGCGCTCGCCGCCTGGCACGCGCGGGCGATGCTCGTCGCCGGCCGCCCCGCCGAGGGGGCGGTTCCGGCGGAGGCGCGACGGGCGGTCGCGGCCTGATGCCGCCCCTCACGGGAGAATAATCCCAGGAACCGGCTCCCTCGGTTTCGATTGACCCCTCCGGTTGCGCGGTCCTGCCGCGCCGGGGCGCCCAGCCGGAGGAGCGAGGATGGCACGCAAGAGGGACCGGGACATCGCGCGCGCCGCGGCGCGCAGCGCAGGTCAGGCGGCGCGGCCCTTCCTGCCGCGCAAGCTGGCCGAATGGGTGGGCGTCCTCCTCGTCGGCTTCGTCGCGGCGGTCCTCGTCGCCGTCGCCCTGTCGGCGAGCGGCGTCCTGAAGCTCACCGTGCGCGGCAACTGGCCGCCGTTCGTGGGGGCCTTCCTGCACGGGACCTACCTGCGCTCGGTCGAGTTCCACGGACGCTTCCAGCCCGAGCCGCCGGACCTCACCGACCAGGCGCTCATCGACCGCGGCGCCGGCCACTTCGGCACCACCTGCATCTTCTGCCACGGCGGGCCCGGCGTGTCGGCGAACGCCGTCTCGACCAGCATGGAGCCGGCGCCGCCCGC
This sequence comes from uncultured Hyphomicrobiales bacterium, assembly GCA_964547415.1. GTDB lineage: Bacteria > Pseudomonadota > Alphaproteobacteria > Rhizobiales > Amorphaceae > CAZJNX01. Next base: position 17,234 of record CAZJNX010000080.1, on the reverse strand, counting down.
CCTCCACGACGTGCTCGACCGGTTCGACGAGAAGTCGATCTTCTACCTGATCGACGAGGGCCTAGCCATGTCGGCGATGCCCGCCTGGCCGATCCGGGAGCGGGACGACGAGGTTTGGGCCATGGTCGCCTTCGTCCGCCGGATCGGCTACCTGACCGAGGACGAGTTCCAGGAGGCGATCCAAGGGCCCGTGGCCGAGGCAGGCGCGCAGGAGATGATGGCGGCGGCCTTCGAGCGGGGCGGCGCCACCGACTGGCCCCTCGACGACCAGCACCTCGTGATCGAGAGCTGCGCCCGCTGCCACGGCTTCGACGGCCAGGGCCGCGAGAGCGGCGCCTTCCCGAACCTCGCCCTGCAGCCCCCGGACTATCTCGCCGAGATGCTCACCGACTACGCCACGGGGCGCAAGCACAGCGGCATCATGAAGTCCATCGCCATCGACCTGTCGCCCGTCGAGGTCGATCGCCTCGCCCGCTACTATGCGAGCCAGCCGCCCGGCCCGCCACCGGGGACGGACGCGCCCGAAGCCGTCGTGGAGCGGGGGCGGACCCTCGCCCTCGAGGGCGACCCGGCCCGGAACCTGCAGCCGTGCGCGGGGTGCCACGGCACGGTGGCCGAGTACGGCGAGGAGCCCTGGTTCCCCGTCCTGTCCGGCCAGTACGAGAAGTATCTCGCCTATCGCCTGAAGGTGTGGCGGGATCTGCGCCCGGCCGAGAACGTTTGGAACCTCGCCATGTCCTCCCAGGCCCACGCGCTGACGGACGAGGACATCGCGGCCGTTTCCGCTTTCTACGCCACACAGGAGCCGCCGGAGGAGGTGCGGGACGATGAGCCGGCCGGCGGCGTCGGCCCCGGCGAGGTGGGCGGCGACGGCGCGATCCCCGTCCCCGACGGCGCGGATGGCTCCACCGCGCCGCCCGCGGAGGAGGCGTCCCCCGCCGGCAGCGGCCGGGGCGGCGCGGACACGGCCGGCAGCGCCGGCTGACCGGTCGGCGGCCCGCCCGTCAGGACACGGCGGGCGCGAGCGCCGGCTCCAGGGCGAGGGCGGCCGACAGCATCGCCTCGTCCCGCCCCGGGAGCGCCGACAGGAGGAAGCTCGTCGGCATCCCGTTCCCGTCCGCCCCGTTCGGAATGGCGCAGCCCGGCGTGTTCAGGAAGTTGCCGGCCATGGTGTTCCTGAGGGCCCTCAGGTTGACGGCGTGGAAGCGGTCGACGTCGGCCTCGAGGGGGGCGATGTCGGGCGCGACGAGGGGCGTCGTCGGCATCGCGATCATGGCCTCGCCCACCTCCTCGGCGAGGCGTGCCATGGCGCGGCGGCGGCCGGCCTGGACCATCAGGAGGTCGTGGGCGCTCATCCTCTTGCCGTTCTCGATCCGGGCCACCACGCGCCCGTCGATCCGCTCCCGATCGGGCCCGTCGATCCGCGCCCTGTGGAAGGCGTAGGCCTCGGCGGCGGTGACCGTCCCGTGGGCCGCCGTCACCTCCGCGGCGATGGCGAAGGCTTCCAGCGGGCGCTCCCGGACGGTGACCCCGGCGGCCGACAGGCGCGAGAGGCTCGCCTCGAAGGCGCGGGCGACGCCCTCCTCGAGGTCGTCCAGAGCGAAGCCGGTGGGCACGATCACGGTGAGGTCCGAGGGGGCCGTCCGGGTGACGGCGGAGGACACGGCGCCCCGCAGGACGCAGTCGACGAGGACGCAGTCCTCTACCGTGAGGGTGAGGGGGCCGACGGTGTCGAGGGTGTCCGACAGGGGCATGACGCCTGTCTTGTCGATCCGCCCCTCGGACGACTTGTAGCCCACGACCCCGTTGAACGACGCCGGGATGCGGACCGATCCGCCCGTGTCGGTGCCGATGGCGACCGGGGCGAGGCCGGCGGCCACCGCCACGCCCGAGCCGGACGAGGAGCCGCCGGGGGAGCGGTGGGCATCCTGCCCGCGCGGGTTCCGCGGCGTGCCGAAGTGGGGGTTGAGGCCGATCCCGGAGTAGGCGAACTCGGTGAGGTTCACCTTGCCGAGCGTGACCATGCCGGCGGCCGCGGCGGCCCGCGCCACGGGCGCGTCGGCGGTGGCGGGCGGGGCGTCGCGCAAGAGGGCCGAGCCCGCGGTGGTGGCCGTCCCGGCGAGGTCCACGAGGTCCTTCCACGCGATCGGCACCCCGTCGAGGGGCGAGAGCGGCCGGCGGGCGGCGGCGCGGGCGGCGGCGGCCTCGGCCTCGGCGCGGGCGCGTTCGGCGGTGACGGTGATGAAGACCGCCGGGTCGGCCGCCGCGATCCGCTCCAGGAACACTTCCACGAGGGCGCGCGGGTCGAGGAGGCCACCGGCGATCAGCCGGCCGATGGCGGCGGCCGGAAGGTCGGCGGCCCTTGCCGGGTCGACGGTGGTGGTGGCGGGCGTGGCGTCCGTCGGCTTCATCCGTGTCCTTTCGATGGTCTGGGCGTCGTCCGGGCCGGGTGGGGCCGGTGCGTGCTCCTTATGACGAGGAAGTGACAAGCCTGCCAATCATTTCGGCGTCCTGCCGGTCCCAGTGGCGTTGACTTCTTGCAAGTCGTCGGCGTATTCACGCTTGGGGGCTGGCGTCGAATTCATCCGGCGCTGCGATGAAGTTCGTCATCGTTTTGTCATGACTGGTTTCGGGGGCGTGGCGTGTCTGATGCTGGCGGGGCGTCGCTGATCGGGGGCGTCCCGGGGGCCCGGGGCGTCGGCGCCGTGGCGGGGGCGGGCATGTGGGGCGCCTCCATCGCCCTGTCGTGGCTGTGGGGGCTCGGCCTCTTCTTCTCGATCCACTTCACCGTTCTCCACGGCCTCGCGGGCCTCCTCCTGTTCGCCCTGCCGAACGCGGCCGGTCTCCTCCTCTTCGGTCTCCTCGCCGGGCGGCGGGCGCGCACGGGCGACCTCAGGTCCCTCGCGGAAGGGGCCTTCGCGCGGCACCCCCACGTGTTCGCCCTCTACCAGCTCGCCGCGGTCGCGCTCACCCTGTTCGCCTTCGTCCGCTACTACCTGCAGCCCCTCGGCGTTCCAGCGCCCCTCCTCGTCGGCTTCTTCGTCCTCCTCCTCGCCTCGGTGGCCGCCGCCCGCCTCGGGCTCGCCCGCCTCGTCGCCGTCCACGCCGCCCTTCTTCCGCTCGTGGCGGGCGCGCTCCTCGCCCTGCCGTTCCTGCTGCCGGGGGAGGGGGTGGGCCCCGGTGGCCTCGCGGGTGCGGACGGAGCGTTCCTCGCGATGGGCGTCCCGGTGGTCCTCGGCCTCCTCCTCGGCCCCTGGTTCGACCTGCAGCAGTGGCAGCGGGCGGTCGCGGTCGCGGAGGCCGGCCTGTCGGTGGAGCGGGCGTTCGCCGTCGGCGCCGGCCTCTTCCTCGCCCTCCTCCTCGGGCTCGGCGCGCTCGCCCTTTCCCTGCCCGCGGGCCTCGCGACGGCGAGCGCGGGCACCCCGCTCGACCCCTGGCCCTTCGCCGGCGAGGCCGCGGTCGCCGCCATGACCGCGGCGGGCGAGGGGGCGGCGGCGATCCTGTTTTCCCTCGTCGTGGTCGTGGCGGTTTTCAGCACCTTCGATTCGAGCCGCCTCGCCGTCGGCTGGTTCATGGCGCGCACCGTCGCGGCGAGCGACCATTTCCTCCTGTCGCTCGTCCCGGCGCGCCTGCGCACGGCGACCTTGCCCTTCCTTCTCGCCTGCCTCGCGCTCGCGGGCGCGGGTGTCGCGGCGGGGGTGGAGCTTCCCTGGTACATGATCTTCTTCGGCTCCGCCTCCATCGCCTTCTCGGCCGTCTTCGCGGCCGAGATGCTCGCGGGCCGCCGCCTCGGCGCGGACGGGGAGGTGTTCGCCATCGCGCTCGCCTCGGCCTGTCTCCTCGCGGCCGGCTACCTCGGCGGGCACGGGGCGCTCGTCGCCGCCGGGCCGCTCGTCGCCCTCCTCGCCCTGCCGGTGGCGGCCGCCGCCGCCCCGCCGGCCGGACGCCCCGGCGGCACCGACCGTCCGCAAGGCCTCGTCTCGCCCGACGACGCTTCGGCCCCCGCGCGCGTGGCGGACGGTCGCCCGCTCGCCAGCGTGGACACGGCGTCCGCGGGCCCCCTCGCCACGCCGCCCGGCGGCGGGACGGTGCCGGCCGTGCCCGTCCTTTCGGCGGAGGGGCGGTTCGAGGGCAAATGGTTCCAGTTGCCGATCGTGACCACCTATGCCGACACCAACTCCGTCGGCAACGTCTACTTCGCCAACTACGTCGGCTGGGTGGGCAAGACGCGCGAGCTGTTCTTTCGCCACTGCATGCCCGGCTTCGACATCAGGGGGACGCGCTTTCTCATCCTCACCCGCGCCTTCCAGCACAAGTTCCTGCGGGAGACGCGGGAGTTCGACCAGCTCGTCTGCCGCCTCAGGATCGGCACCTTCAACCGCAAGTTCGTGGAGCTCCAGCACGAGATCCGCGACCGGGAAGACCGGCTGATCGGGAAGGGCTCCCAGACCCTGATGTTCGTCGATGCCACCGACTACCGCCTCATCGACATTCCGAAGGACGTGGTGACCGCCTTCGAGCCCCACGTCTGAGCCGTCCCTCTCCCGCCCCACGCAAAGGCCCTGGCCGCCGCGCGCGGCCCCGGTGCGCGACGCCGCGCGCGGCCGCGGGCCGCGTCGCGCCGCTGTGGACGTGGGCTGCATACGTTCGTATACAGCCGCTCTCGCGGCGACACCGGAGGCGCGGACGGCAGATGGCGGACGAACGGGCGGCCGGCCCCTACGACGTGGTGGTCCTCGGCGGCGGCAACGCGGCCCTGTGCGCGGCGATCACCGCGGCCCGCGCGGGCCGGACGGTGGTGGTGCTCGAAGGCGCGCCCAAGCCCTGGCGCGGCGGCAACACGCGCCACACCCGCAACCTGCGCCTCGCCCACGACGAGCCGAACGAGGTCCTCACCGCCCCCTACACGGTGGAGGAGTTCCACGAGGACCTGATGCGGGTGACGGGCGGGGAGACCGACCACGAGCTCGCCCTGATGACCCTCGAGGAATCGAAGGCGCTGTGGGACTGGATGAACGAGGCGGGCGTGCGCTTCCAGCCCTCCCTCGGCGGCACGCTCCAGCTCTCCCACACCAACGCCTTCTTCCTCGGCGGCGGAAAGGCGATGCTGAACGCCCTTTACCGCACCGCCGAACGCCTCGGCGTGGACGTGCATTACGACGCCGAGGTGGTGGACGTCGGCCTCGAGGACGGCTTCTTCACCCACGCCACCGTCGAGGCGCCGGACGGCACGCGGCGGGACGTCCGCGGGCGCACCCTCGTCGCGGCGGCCGGCGGCTTCCAGGCCAACATCGAGTGGCTGAAGGAGTACTGGGGCGAGGCGGCCGACAACTTCCGCATCCGCGGCACGCCCTACAACAAGGGCCGCGTCCTGCGCCTCCTCCTCGACAAGGGCGTCATGCCCGTCGGCGACCCAACGCAATGCCACGCCGTCGCCATCGACGCGCGGGCCCCGAAGTTCGACGGCGGCATCGTCACCCGCCTCGACTGCGTGTCGCTCGGCATCGTCGTCAACGAGAACGGGGACCGCTTCTACGACGAGGGGGAGGATTTCTGGCCGAAGCGCTACGCCATCTGGGGGCGCCTCATCGCCCAGCAGCCCGGCCAGATCGGCCACGCCATCGTGGACGCCAAGACGGACGGCCTCTTCATGCCGTCCGTCTTCCGGCCGGAGGTGGCGGACACGATCGCACAGCTCGCCGAAAAGCTTTCCCTCGATCCGGACAAGCTGGAGGCGACGGTCGCCGCCTACAACGCGGCCGTCCGCCCCGGCACCTTCGACACCACGGTCCTCGACGACTGCCGGACGGAGGGGCTCGACCCGCCGAAGACCCACTGGGCGCGCACGATCGACACGCCGCCCTTCTCGGCCTACTCGCTGCGGCCGGGCATCACCTTCACCTACCTCGGCGTCCGGGTGGACCGGAACGCGCAGGTCCTGATGGCGGACGGGCGGCCGACGGCGAACGTCTACGCGGCGGGCGAGATCATGGCCGGCAACGTCCTCGGCAAGGGCTACCTCGCCGGCATCGGCATGACCATCGGCGCCGTCTTCGGGCGGATCGCCGGCAGGGAGGCGGCACGACGTGCTTCGAACTGAGACCACCGACGAGGCCGAACGGCTGATGACCATCTGCAATGCCTGCCGCTACTGCGAGGGCATCTGCGCGGTCTTCCCGGCGATGGAGATGCGCAACGCCTTCTCGGCGGGAGATCTCGGCTACCTCGCCAACCTGTGCCACAACTGCGGGGCCTGCTACCACGACTGCCAGTACGCCCCGCCCCACCCGTTCGAGGTGAACGTCCCGAAGACGATGGCGCGCCTCAGGCGGGAGAGCTACGAGGCCTACGCCTGGCCCGCCTTCCTGGGGCCGCTCTTCCGGAACAACGGGCTTGCGGTGTGCGTGCTGACCGGCTTCGGCTTCGCGCTCGTCCTCGCCGCGACGTTGATGGTGAGCGACCCGTCGGCCCTCTTCCGCTCCCATTCCGGCACCGGCTCGTTCTACGCCATCATGCCCCACGACGTGATGGCGGGCCTGTTCGGCGCGGTCTTCGTGCTCGCGCTCCTCGCCCTCGCCATGGGTGTCCGGAACTTCTGGCGCTCGACGGGCGAGGGGTCGTCCATCGCCTCCGACCCGCCGAGCCTCGGCCAGGCGCTCAAGGACACCTTCACGCTCAAGTACCTCGACGGCGGGGGCGGCGGCTGCACCGTCCAGCCGGACGACACCCCCTCGCCCTGGCGCAAGCGCTTCCACCACTTCACGTTCTACGGTTTTCTGCTGTGCTTCGCCGCCACGTCCGTCGGCACCGTCTACCACTACGGCTTCGGCTGGGTGGCGCCCTACGGCTACCTGTCCCTGCCCAACATCCTCGGCACCCTCGGCGGCATCGGCCTCGTCGTGGGGCCGGTCGGCCTCTACGCCATGAAGCGGCGGATGAACGAGGACATGGCGGAATTGTCCAACCGGGGCATGGACATGGGCTTCCTCGCCCTCCTGTTCCTCACCGGCCTCTCGGGGCTTCTCCTGATGGTCTTCCGGGAGACCGCCGCCCTCGGCACGCTCCTCGTCCTCCACCTCGGCTTCGTGATGGGCCTCTTCCTCGCCTTCCCCTACGGCAAGTTCGTCCACGGCATCTACCGCTTCGCCGCCCTCGTGCGCTACGCCATGGAGCGGCGTGGCACCGCCGCGCGCGCCGCCCCGGCCGAGTGAACGCTCAATGGTGGGGGCTCGTCCGCGGATAGCAGTGCGGATAGGAGGCGTAGAGCGCGGCGATCGCGAGGAGGTGCAGGCTGGAGGCGTAGTAGTTTCTCATCGGCATGTCGAATGAGGTGACGCGCACGGGCTCGCGGGTCTCCGCGCAGATCATCAGGTCGTGGATGAAGTCGTAGGCGCTCTCGTGGAAGGCCCCTTCGCGCTGGAAGGTGTAGACGTTGAAGCGAAAGGGGACGATCTCGTCCGGCCCGACCCAGGTGGCGAGCAGGACGCGCCTGACGCCCGCGTGGGCGCGTTCCGCCTGCAGGAGGTAGAGGGGGATGCGCACCGCGTTCCAGCTGAACTCGGGCGGGAAGCCGGCGGCGGGAACGGGCTCGCCGTGTTCGCTGACCCTCGTCCACTCGCTCGGCGGGTGGATGAGCGCGTCGAACAGCCGCCGCTCGTCGCGCGCCACCTCGCCCCAGGGGCGGGACGGCGCCAGGCGTGAGAACAGGGGCGTCGCGAAGGGGATGTGGTAGCTGAGGTTGACCGTGGCGTAGTTGTCGAAGCGGGTCGGCCGCGCCCATTCGCCCGGCAGCAGCAGCGTGCGTCCGCCGTAGCGCAGGATGAGCCGCCTGCCCACGGCCTCGGCGATCCGCTCCGCCGCCAGGCGATACGACCCGACCTGCCAGCGCATGGACGCGAGCGCGAGGGCCGAGGCGATCAGGATCTCCCCGTCCGTGGCGTTGTTCCGGTCGGTGACGCCGCGCCCGGGCTCGTACTTCCAGGCGAACAGGCCGTCCGGGCGCTGCAAGGTGTCCCGGGCGAAGCGCCAGATCCGCTCGAACGTCCTCCGGTCGTTCCCGAGGAGGGCGAGGAGCATGCCGTAGCCCTGGCTCTCCGAATGGGTGATGCCCCCGTTCTGGGGGTCCACCACCCGCCCGTCCGATCTCACGAACGCCTTCGCGTAGCGCTGGAAGGCGCCCTCGAACCACACCGCGACGGACGGGTCGAGAAGCCCGAGGTACGGGTGGTAGGGCCGCGGGATGAGGCTGCGCGCGGACCGGTCGGGATCGGCCAAGGCGGGCGCCACGGCGAGGAGGGTGAGAAGGGCGAGGACGAGGAGGGCGACGGGCACGCCGCCTCGCACGGTCGTTCGGCGCATGGCTGCGGCACCGGCAGTCGGGCGGGGCCATCCCCCGCCTACGGCCTGCCAGCCTAACCGAGCGGACCGCTTGCGGCCACCGCTTCCCCGGGGCGACTGTCAGGCCGCACCGCGCTCGGCGACGTGGCGGCGAACGGCGGCGAGGATGGTGCGGTAGCCCGTGCAGCGGCACAGGTTCGAGGACAAGAGGTCCACCACCGCCGCCTCGTCGGCAAGATCCTCGCCGGCGGCGAGCGCACCTTCCACGAGCATCAGGAAGCCCGGGGTGCAGAAGCCGCACTGGAGGGCATGGGCCTCGACGAACGCCCGTTGCAGCGGGTGGAGGCGGTCGCCGTCCGCAAGGTCCTCCACCGTGCGGATCGCCCGGCCCTCGGCCTGCACGGCGAACATGAGGCAGGCGCGCACCGGCTCCCCGTCGAGGAGGACGGTGCAGGCCCCGCACACCCCGTGCTCGCAGCCCGAATGGGTGCCGGTGAGGCCGCAGTCCTCGCGGATCGCGTCCACGAGCGTCTTGCGCGGCTCCACGCGGACGGCGTGGTCCCGCCCGTTCACGGTGAGCGTGAGGTCCCGCCGCTCGCTCATGCCGCCGTCCTCCCGGGTGCCCCCGCCATCGCCGCGGCCTGGCCGAGCGCGCGGGCGACGCTCGTGCGGGCGAGGTCGCGCCGGTAGGGGACGGGAAGGTCGGGCGCCTCCACGGGGGTCATGTCGGCCGCCGCCGCCTCCGCCGCCCGGCCGATGGTGGCGGCGTTAAGCGGACGGCCCGCCACCTCGGCCTCCGCGGCCGCGACCCGCCGCGGCCGGTCCTCCACGGCCCCGACGCCGATCCGCGCCTCCGCCACCCGCCCGTCGGCGATGCGGAGGACGGCGAGCGCCATCGCCTGGGCGAAGTCGCCGGAGCGGCGGGCGAACTCGTAAAGGCCGAACGCCGCATCGCCCGCAAGGAGCGGCAGGCGGGCCTCCGCGAGGATCTCCTCGGGCAGGAGCGCGGTCGTCATCGGCCCCTCGAGGAAGGCCTCGGCCGGAATGGTGCGGCTCTCCCCGGCCCGCACGGCGAGGAGGTCGGCGCCGAGGACGACGGCGAGGAGGCACCACTCCGAGGCCGGGTCGGCGTTGGCGAGGCTACCGCAGAAGGTGCCGCGCCGGCGGATCGGGTCGTGGGCGATGTGCCGCTCCACCGTGGCGAGGAGCGGCGCGAGGGGCCCGGGCGCGGCCGCGCGGCCGACGGCCTTGTGGCGGGCCGTCGCGCCGAGGACGAGGGCGCCGTCCTCCACCGCGATCCGGTCGAGGTCCGGGATGCGGTTGATGTCGACGAGGTGGGCGGGGGCGGCGAGGCGCAGCGCCATCATCGGGACGAGGCTCTGCCCGCCCGCGATCACCCGCCCGTCCTCCTCCGCCACCTCGGCGAGGATCGCCGCGGCCTCTTCGAGCGTCGCCGGGGCGTGGAAGGCGAAGGGGGCGGGCTTCACGGCGCCGACCCTTCCGTGATCGCCGCCACCACGTCCATCGGGGTGAGAGGCGCGCGGCGGACCTTGACGCCGAAGGGCGACAGCGCGTCCTCGACCGCCGAGGCGACGGCGGCGGCCGTCGGGATGACGCCCGATTCCCCGACGCCCTTGATCCCGAGCGGGTTGAGGGGTGAGGGGCTCTCCCGGTGGATGATCTCCACCGCCGGCATCTCCGTGGCGGTGACGAGGAGGTATTCGCCGTAGTTGGTGGTGACGGGCTGGGCGTTCTCGTCGAAGCCCATCCACTCGAACAGGGCGTTGCCGAGGCCGTGGGCGATGCCGCCGACGATCTGCCCGTCGACGAGCTTCGGGTTGATCATGCGCCCGCAGTCGTGGGCGAGCACGATCCGGTCGACCCGCACGTTGCCCGTCTGCGCGTCCACCTCCACCTCGGCGACGCAGGCGCCGGCGGCGTAAACCATGTCGTCGAACACCGGCGCCTCGGTGGCCGCGAGCCCCGGCCGCTCGCCGCCCGGCAGGCGGTAGCCGGGCATCCCTTCCAGCGCCCGGGCGACGTCGCCGACGGCGATCCCGTGGCCCTCCACCCCCTTCACGGCGATGCGCCCGCCCTGCCAGTCGAGGTCCTCGGGCGCGGCCTCCAGCATCTCGCCGGCCACCTTCAGCGCCTTTTCCCGGACGGCGAGCGCGGCGGCGTGGGCGGCCGAGCCCGCGATCACGGCCTGGCGGGAGTTGAAGGCGCCGAAGCCGTGGTCGATGGCGGCCGTGTCCCCGCAGGTGACGTCGATCAGCCCCATGTCGCCGCCGAGCTGCTCGGCGACGATCTGGGCGAGCATGGTCGCCGTTCCCTGGCCGATGGCGGTGGCCCCGCTCGCGACGCGGATCCGTCCGCTGGCGCCGACGGCGACGCGCACCGGCTCGAACGGCCCCCGCCCCGTGCCCTCCACGTAGACGGCGAGGCCGATGCCCACGTGGCGGCCTTCCTCCCGGGCGGCCCGCTGGCGCTCGGGAAAGTCGGCCCAGCCGGTGCGGTCGAGGGCGGCGGCGAGCATCGCCGGGTAGTCGCCCCCGTCCAGGACGACGGTGGTCCCGCCGCGCAGCTTGAAGGGTTTTTCGCACGGCATCCGGTCGGGGGGGACGAGGTTGCGCCGGCGGATCTCGGCCCGGTCGAGGCCGGTCGCCGCCGCGAGGCGGTCCATCAGCCGCTCGATGGCGAACGTGCCCTGGGGCTGGCCGGCGCCGCGCACGGGCGTCACCGGCACCTTGTTGGTGAGGGCGACGGAGACGTCGATCCGGCAGGCCGGGATGTCGTAGGGCAGGGCGAGGGCCATCGCGGCCCCGGTCGGGATGTTGATGCCGCGGGCGGTGTAGGCGCCGTGGTCGTGGACGAGGCGGCCGCGCACGGCGAGGAGGCGGCCGTCCGCGTCGGCGGCGGCCTCGATGTCCCAGTACTGGTCGCGCTCCTGGGTGGAGGAGACGAAGTGCTCCCGCCGGTCCTCGATCCACTTCACCGGCCGGCCCGCCTTGACGGCGGCGACCGCCACCACCGCCTCCTCCGAATAGAAGACGAGCTTCGGGCCGAAGCCGCCGCCGACGTCGGGCGTCGCGACGCGCACCGTGTCCGGGTCGCGCCCGAGGAGGTCGCACAGGAGGCGCTTGGCGACGGCGGGCGTCTGGGTGGAGGAGCGCACGGTGAGGAGCCCGTCGAGCGGGTCCTCGTGGGCGAGGACGCCGCGGCACTCCATGGAGTGTCCGCCGCCCCGGTGCTGCCACAGGCTCTCCCGCACCACGTGGGCGGCGCCCTCGAAGGCCGCGTCGGGCTCGCCGTAGGCGAAGGGGAAGGCGGCGACGAGGTTGTGGGGCGCGCCCGAGTAGACCGTCGGCGCGCCTTCGGCGAGGGCGTCCCGGCAGTCGGCGACGGCGGGGAGCGGCTCGTACTCCACCGCGACGAGGGCGGCCGCGTCCTCCGCCACGTATCGGTCGTCGGCGATCACGACGGCGACCGGCTCGCCCACGTACGCGACCTCCTCCCGCGGCAGGACCGGCCGGTGAACCTCGAGGCGGAAGGCGGCGCTCGGCAGCGCCCCCTCGAGAAGGTCCGTGGCGAGGTGGGGGGCGATGTCGGCGTGGGTCCAGACGGCATGGACGCCGGTGAGGGCGAGGGCCGCCGAGGCGTCGATGGAGACGATCCGCGCGTGGGCGTGGGGGGAGCGCACGAAGGCGGCCTCCACCATGCCGGGCAGGCGGATGTCGTCCACGAACCGGGCGGTGCCCGTCAGGAGGGGCCCGTCCTCGATCCGGTCGACGGAGCGGCCGAAGACCTTGGTTGCGGGCTCGGCGGTCATGCGGGCGCCTCCTCGCGCATGCGGCGGGCGGCGGCGAGGGACGCCCCGACGATGGCCTCGTAGCCCGTGCAGCGGCACAGGTTGCCGGAGATGGCGAGCCTCACCTCCTCGGCCGTCGGGTCCGGCGTCTCGGCGAGGAAGTCGACGAGGGTCGTGAGGATGCCGGCCGTGCAGAAGCCGCACTGGAGGGCGTGGGCGTCCCGAAAGGCCTCCTGCAGCGGGTGGAGGCGGCCGTCCCGCGCGAGACCCTCGATGGTGACGACCTCGCGCCCCTCGGCCTGGACGGCGAGCGTGAGGCAGCTGCGCACGGCGACCCCGTCCATCAGGACGGTGCAGGCCCCGCACGCCCCGTGCTCGCAGCCGAGGTGTGTGCCCGTGAGCCCGAGGCGCTGGCGCAGGAAGTCGCCGAGGTGGAGGCGCACGGGCGCCTCGGCCGCGCGCGGCGCGCCGTTCACGACGAGGCGGACGGTGCGAGTGTCCTCGCTCATGGCTGTCTCCTCATGCGGCCCGTCGCTCCGCCCCGGCGCGCGCGGCGGCGAGGCCGAGCGCCCGCCGCGCCATCACGACGGCGAGGTGGCGCCGGTAGCTCGCGGGGACGATGGCATCGTCGAGCGCCTCGAGGGCGCCGCAGGGGCGGGCGGCGGCGGCGATCGTCTCCGCGTCGGGCCTTCGTCCGACGAGGAGCGCCTCCGCCTCGGCCACCCGCGCCGGCACCTCGCCGACGCCGCCGAGGGCGAGGGCGGCGCGGGCGACCGTCCCGTCGGCTGCGATCTCCACGAGGGCGGCGGCGGCGACGATGGCATAGTCCCCGTGGCGGCGGGCGTATTCCACGAAGGCCGCGCCGCTTCCCGCGGGCCAGACGGGGAAGTCCGCCCGGGTCAGGATCTCGTCGGGCGCGATCGCCGGGATCATGTAGGCGAGCGGGAACGCGGCGAACGGGATCTCTCGCTCGCCGTCGGGGCCCGCCACCGTCACCGTCGCGTCGTGGGCGGCGGCGACGAGGGGGAGCTCGGCCGCGGGATCGAGGTGGGCGAGGGAGCCGCCGAGGGTGCCGCGGTTGCGCGTCTGGCGGTGGCCGACGTGGAACAGGGCCTCGGCCATCATCGGCAGCTTCGCCGCCACCACGGGGGAGCGTTCGAGGTCCCGCTGGCGCGTCATGGCGCCGATGGAGACCGTCCCGCCCCGGTCCTCGATGCCCGCAAGGCCGTCGACGCGGGCGAGGTCCACCACGTCGTCCGGGAAGAGAAAGCGCATGTTGAGCATGGGCATGAGCGATTGCCCGCCCGCGAGCACCTTGGCGTTCGGCGACCGCGACAGGATGGCGATGGCTTCCGCGAGGCTCGCCGGATCGTGGTAGCGGAAGGGGGGCGGCTTCACGGGGCGGTCTCCGGCTCCGCCGCGGCGCGCTCGCGGGCGGCGAGGAGGGCGCGCACCTTCGCGGGCGTCACCGGCAGGGACGTGACGGCGCCGGGCATTCGAAGCGCGTCGTCGACGGCCGCGGCGATGGCGGCGCCCGCCGCGTTGACGCCCCCTTCGCCCGCGCCTTTGAGGCCGAGGGGATTGAGGGGGGAGGGCGCGTCCTCCGTCACCGTCACCTCCACGGGGGGCATCTCGGCCGCCGTCGGCATCATGTAGTCGGCGAGGGTGGTGGAGAGCGGCGCGCCGTTGCCGTCGTAGCGGAATTCCTCGAAGAGGGCGCCGCCGATCCCCTGGGCGAGGCCGCCGACGATCTGCCCCTCCACCAGCATCGGGTTCACCGCCCGGCCCACGTCGTAGGCGACGTGGTAGCGCTCGAGCCGCACTTCGCCGGTGCCGGGATCCACCGCGACCTCCGCGATGTGGACGCCGTAGGGATAGGTCATGTGCTCGCTCCGGTACCAGCCCTCGGCCGACAGGCCCGGCGTGCGTTCGCCGCGGGCGGGGGCGGCAGGGAGCAGGTTGCGTGCCACCTCCGCGAGGGTCATCGCCGGCCCGCCGGAGGCGCGCACCACCTCGCCGCCGACGACGTCGAGGTCCGACGGGCTCGCCTGCAGGAGGTCGGCGGCGACCGCGAGCGCCTTCTCGCGGACCTTGAGCGCGGCGATCCGCGTCGCCTCGCCCGTCATCACCGTGACGCGGGAGGCGTGGGCGCCGAAGCCGAAGTCGATCCGGTCCGTCCGCCCGTGGATCACCCGGATCGCCCGGTAGTCGACGCCGAGCGCGTCGGCGCAGATCTGGGCGATCACCGTCTCCATCCCCTGCCCGACGGAGGCCGCGCCCGTCACCACCTCCACCGCGCCGCCCGTGTCCACCTTCACCTCCACCCCGTCGAGGGGGCCGAGCCCGCTCTTCTCCACGAACAGGGCAAGGCCCGCGCCGACGCACTCGCCCGCCGCCCGCCGCTCCGCGAGGCGGGCCTGGAGGTCGTCCCAGCGGGCGGCGTCCATCGCCTTCTTCAGGAGGCCGGCGTAGTCGCCCGAATCGAGGACGACGTCGGTCTCGAGCGCCGACAGGGGGCGGGCGTAGGGCATCTCGTCCGCGCCGACGAGGTTGCGGCGGCGCACCTCCGCCGGGTCGAGGGACAGGCGGGCGGCGACGGCGTCCATCAGCCGCTCGCGCACGAAGGTGTTCTCGAAGCGGCCGGGCGCCCGGTAGGTGGCGGCCGGCGTCTTGTTGGTGAGGCGGTAGTGGCCGCGCGCCCGGTAGGCCGGCACACGGTACGGGCCGAGGAGGAGGCCCGCCGTCATGTCGGCGACGCGGGCGCCGTGGGTGCGCACGTACGCGCCCTGGTCGTGGAAGAAGGTGTCCTCAATGGCGAGGAGGCGGCCCTCCGCGTCGACGGCCGCGCGGGCGCGGTGGCGCTGCTCGCGCGAGTGGTTGGTCGCCATCAGGTGCTCGCGCCGGTCCTCGATCCACTTCACGGGGCGCTTCAGGCGCATGGCGGCGAGGAGGACGAGGACGTCCTCCGGGTAGAGCTCGCCGCGGACGCCGAAGCCCCCGCCGACGTGGTACTCGTAGAGGTGGACGGAGGAGGGCGGGCGGCCGAGCATCGTGGCGAGCTGGTCCCGGTTCCAGTGGGGGCGCTTGGCCGCGCCGTGGAGCTCGAGGATGTCGCTCGCCCGGTCGTGGCGGGCGAGGGCGCCGCGGGTCTCGAGCGGGACGCCCGAGTGGCGGGCGATGGAAAGGTCGAGCTCGACCACGTGGGCGGCGGCGGCGAAGGCCGCGTCGACGTCCCCGTAGCCCTTGTCGATGACGACGGGCTCTGTGGAAAGGCCCGGCGCGAAGGCGCCGGGCGGGTCGGCGGCGGACAGGATCGGGGGCGCGGGCTCCACGTCCACAATGACGAGGTCGGCCGCGTCCTCGGCCACGTAGGCGTCCTCGGCGAAGACGGCGGCGACCGGCTCGCCCACGTAGCGCACGGTGCCGTCCGCGAGCACGGGCTGGCGGTAGGGCTCGAGGCCTTCCACCTTCGTCGCCCGGAAGGGGATCGGCGGCACGTCCGCCACGTCCGTCGCGGTCCAGACCGCGGCGACGCCGGGGAGCGCCCGGGCCTCGTCCGCGTCGATCCCGCGGATGGTGCCGTGGGCGTGGTCGGAGCGCACGATGCGCATGTGGAGCTGGTGCGGGAAGGACAGGTCCGCCACGAACCGCCCGTCGCCGGTGACGAGGGGGCGGTCCTCGAGGCGGACGAGGCTGCGGCCGACGTGGGGGAGGGGCTTCATCGGTCCTCGCCCGGGCTCAGGGCCTTGCCGTCCGCGCCGGCCACGGCGCGCGGCACGAAACGCATGGCGAGGACGGCGGCGATCAGGAACACCGTTCCGTAGGCGAGGCTCGCCACCGACGGGACGAGGTAGGCGAGGGCCGCGAGGGCGAGGAGGATCCGCACGAGCGGCGACAGCGGCCCCTTGAGCCATCCCTCGGCTGCCACCGACAGGAGGACGACGGCAAGGCACACGGTGACGGTGGAGGCCGCCACCTGAAGCGGCGTTCCGATCATCAGGATGCCGGGGTCGTAGACGAAGGCGAACGGCAGGATGAAGGCGGCCGCGGCCATCTTGCAGGCCATGGCGGCGATCGCCATCGGGTTGTCCTCCGCGATCGCCGAGGCGGCGTAGGCCGCCACCGCCACGGGCGGGGTCATGGCGCTCATCACCGCGAAGTAGAGGAGGAACAGGTGCGCCTGGATCTCCGGGAGGGCGAAGTCGCGCACCAGCGTCGGCGCCACGAGGGCGGCGGCGAGGGCGTAGGCGGCGGGCGTGGGCATCCCCATCCCGAGGATGATGGTGACGATCCCGCCGATCATCAGCGTCAGGAACAGGCTGGAGCCCGCGAGGAGCGCGATGAGGTCCGACACCTTGCCGGCGAGCCCCGTCATGGTGATGCCGCCGATCACCATGCCCGCCGCCGCGCACGCGCCGGTGACGGCCACCATGTTGAACGTGGTCTGGGCGATCGCCCCGTACAGGGCGCCGAGGCTGAAGGAGCGCCAGCGCACCATCCACACGAGCACCACGGAGGCGACGCCGAAGAGCGCCACGAAGGTGGGCGTGTAGCCGAGGGCGAGGGCGACGATGAGCGTCGCGAGCGGCACGAAGAAGAGGGCGCCCGCGCGCAGCACCGGCCACAGCGCCGGGATCTCGCTCTCGGGAAGCCCCACGAGGCCGAGCTTGAGGGAGCGCAGGTGCACCTGGGCGTAGACGCCGAGGTAGTAGATGAGCGCCGGGATGAGGCCCGCCACGATGATGGCAGCGTACGAGATCCCGGTGAACTCCACCATGATGAAGACGGCCGAGCCCATCACCGGCGGCAGGATGCTGCCACCGGTGGAGGCGGCCACCTCGACGGCGCCCGCAAGGCGCGGCGAGTAGCCGAGGCGCTTCATGATGGGGATGGTGACCGAGCCCGTCGTCACGACGTCCGAGGTCGGGCTGCCCGACAGGGTCCCGAACATCGCCGAGGAGAAGACGGAGACCTTGGCGGGCCCGCCGGGCTTGCGCCCCGTGAAGACGGCCGCGAGGTCGAAGAAGAAGGCGCCGCCGCCCGCCCGCTCCAGGATCGTGCCGAACATGACGAACAGGAAGGCGTAGGT
>CAZJNX010000079.1:19370-19941 GCA_964547415.1 uncultured Hyphomicrobiales bacterium | reverse complement strand
CAGAGGCCCTGCGGCGCTTCATCGCCGCCGCCCGCCTCGACGACCTCGCCGACGCCATCGCCGAACACCCGGACGCCACCATCCTGTCCGGCGCCACGGACGTCGGCCTGTGGGTCACCAAGCGCGGCTTCGACCCCGAGACCATCGTCCACACCGGTCGCTGCGCCGAGCTCGCCGCCATCCGGCGGGAGGGAGACGCGCTGGTCATCGGGGCGGGGGCGCTCAACGAGGCGGCGCGGGCGGCGGTCGCGCCCTTCTATCCCGACATGGGGGAGCTCCTGCGCCGCTTCGGCGGGCGGCAGGTGCGCTCCTCGGGGACCATCGGCGGCAACATCGCCAACGGCTCGCCCATCGGGGACTGGGCGCCCGCGCTGATCGCCGCCGGGGCCACCGTGCGCCTGCGCCACCGGACGGCGCGGCGGGAGATCCCGCTGGAGGACTTCTTCATCGCCTACGGCAAGCAGGACCGGCGGCCGGGCGAGTTCGTGGAGGCGGTGCGCCTGCCGCTGCCGGGCCCCGACGATGCCTTCCGCTGCTACAAGGTGTCGAAGCGCTTCGACAGCGACATCAC
>CAZJNX010000079.1:0-19360 GCA_964547415.1 uncultured Hyphomicrobiales bacterium | reverse complement strand
GACATCACGGCCGTCCTCGCCGCCATCGCCCTCACCATCCGCGGCGGCGTGGTGACGGCGGCGCGGCTCGCCTTCGGCGGCACCGGCCCGACGCCCGCCCGCGCGCGCGCCGCCGAGCGGGCCCTCCTCGGCCGGCCCTTCGACGCGGCCGCCGTCGAGGCCGCCCGCGCCGCGCTCGAACGGGACCTCGCCCCGATCTCGGACCTCAGGGCCTCGGCGGGCTACCGGATGCGCGTTGCGGGCAACCTGATCGAACGCGCGCGGATCGAGCTCGCGGACCCGGCGGTGCCGACCCGGCTCGCCGGTCCGGCCGCAGCCAAGGCCCTCGCCTGAAGGAGGCCGGAGATGGACGAGGCTCCGTTCGCCCCCGCCCGGGAAGCCGGGCCCCCGCGCGGGGAGGCGCCGTCCGCCCCGGCTCCCGCGGGCGTGAAGGGCGGCGTGCACCAGCCGGTCCCCCACGATTCGGCGGAAAAGCACGTCGCCGGCCGCGCCCCTTACGCGGACGACATCCCCGAGCCGCCCGGCCTCGTCCACTGCGCCCTCGGCCTGTCGCGCTCGGCGCGGGCGCGCATCGCCCGCATCGACCTGTCGGCCGTGCGCGCCGCCCCCGGCGTGGTGGCGGTGCTGACGGCCGACGACGTGCCGGGCGAGAACGACACGGGCCCCGTCGTCCACGACGAGCCGCTCCTCGCCGCCTCCGCGCGCCACGGCGGCGAGGTCCGGTTCGCGGGTCAGCCCCTGTTCCTCGTGGTGGCGGAGAGCTTCCACGCGGCGCGGGCGGCCGCGCGCCTGGCGGTGGTGGAGGAGGAGCCGCTGCCCGCGATCCTGACCGTGGACGAGGCGATCGCCGCGGGGAGCCTGTTCGAGCCGCCGTACCGGATGGCGCGGGGCGACGCGCGGGCGGCGATCGACGCCGCGCCCGGCCGCGTTTCGGGCTCCGTCGCCATCGGCGGGCAGGAGATGTTCTACCTCGAGGGCCAGGTGGCGGTGGCGACGCCGGGCGAGGACGAGGACATGCACGTCGTCTCGTCCAACCAGCACCCGTCGGAGTGCCAGCTGGTGGTGGCGCGGGTGCTCGGCGTGCCGGCCCACTCGGTGACGGTGGAGGTGCGGCGCCTCGGCGGCGGCTTCGGCGGCAAGGAGAGCCAGGCGAACCCGGTCGCGGCCGCCGCGGCCCTCGCCGCGCGGGCCACCGGCCGGCCGGCGAAGCTGCGCCTCGACCGGGACGAGGACATGGTGGCGACCGGCAAGCGCCACGACTTCGTCATCGACTACGAGGCCGGCTTCGACCCGGAGGGCCGCCTCCTCGGCGTGCGCTTCGTGCAGAAGGCGCGCTGCGGCTGGTCCCTCGACCTGTCGCGGGCCGTGTGCGACCGGACCATGTTCCACGCCGACAACGCCTATTACCTGCCCGCCGCCGAGGTGATCTCCTACCGCTGCCGGACCAACACGGTGTCGAACACCGCCTTCCGCGGCTTCGGCGGGCCGCAGGGGGTCCTTTCCATCGAGCGGGTGATCGACCACGTGGCCCACGCCGTCGGCCGCGACCCGGCGGAGGTGCGCCGCCTCAACGTCTACGAGGCGCCCGGCGGCCCCGGCACGCGGGCGACCACCCACTACCACATGCGGGTCGAGGACTGCGTGATCGGCGAGATCATGGACGAGCTCGCCGCGTCCTGCGACTATGCCGCCCGTCGCGCCGCCGTCCGCGCCTTCAACGAAACGAGCCCGGTCATCAAGAAGGGGATCGCGCTGACGCCGGTGAAGTTCGGCATCTCCTTCACGACCACCTTCCTCAACCAGGCGGGCGCCCTCGTCCACGTCTACCAGGACGGGTCGGTGATGCTGAACCACGGCGGCATCGAGATGGGCCAGGGCCTTTACCGGAAGGTCGCCCAGGTCGCCGCCTCCGAGCTCGGCGTCGACCTCGACCGGGTGAAGATCACCGCGACCCGCACCGACAAGGTGCCCAACACGGCGCCCACCGCCGCCTCCTCCGGCTCCGACATGAACGGGATGGCGGTGAAGGCCGCCTGCGACACGCTGAAGGCCCGCCTCGCCGCCTTCGCGGCGACCCATTGGAGCGTCAGCGAGGACGAGGTCGCCTTCCTGCCTGGCCGGGTGCGGGTCGGGCCGCGCGAGATGTCCTTCGCCGACCTCGCGAAGGCCGCCTTCCTCGCCCGCGTGTCCCTGTCCGCCACCGGCTTCTACGCGACCCCGAAGATCCACTGGGACCGGGAGGCGGGGCGCGGCCGGCCGTTCTACTATTTCGCCTACGGGGCGGCCGTCTCGGAGGTCGCCGTCGACACCCTCACCGGCGAGAGCCGGATCCTGAGGGTCGACATCCTCCACGACGTCGGCCGCTCGCTGAACCCCGCGATCGACCTCGGGCAGGTGGAGGGCGGCTTCGTCCAGGGCTGCGGCTGGCTGATCACCGAGGAGCTCGTCTGGGACGAGGCGGGGCGCCTTCGCACCCACGCCCCGTCGACCTACAAGATCCCGGCGTGCTCGGACCGGCCGATCGACCTCAGGATGCGCCTGTGGGACAAGGGCATGAACCGCGAGCTCACCATCCGCCGCTCCAAGGCGGTGGGCGAGCCGCCGCTCATGCTCGCCACCTCCGCCTTCCTCGCCATCTCCGACGCGGTGTGGGCGGCGGGCGGCTACGGCGCGTATCCCGCCCTCGACGCGCCCGCGACGCCCGAGCGGGTGCTCGCCGCCATCGACCGCGTCCGCGGCGCGCCGCCATGGCCCGCCTGAAGAGCGCGGACGGCTCCCCGCCGCCCGCACGGGTGCGCCGGGCGGCGATCGATGCCCTCGCCGAGCGCATCGGGCGGGAGGGCCGGGCGATGCTCGTCGTCATCGTGGCGGCGGCGGGCTCCACCCCCCGGGAGAGGGGGGCGGCGATGGCCGTCGGCGCGGCGGAGGCGTCCGGCACCATCGGCGGCGGGTCGGCCGAGCACGCGGCGATGGCCGCCGCCCGCGCCATCTTGACGGACCCCGCGCCGGCCGGGCGGATCGAGCGCTTCCGCCTCAACCCGATCCTCGACCAGTGCTGCGGCGGGACCATGGACGTCGCCATCGCCCCGTTCACCCGGGACGACCTTCCCCGCCTTCGGGCCACGGGACCGCTCGCCCTGTGGGAGGGCGGGCCGGTCGTCGCCGTGGCGCCGCCGCCGCGCACGGTCATCGTCCACGGCGGCGGCCACGTGGGCCGGGCGCTCGTCGCGGCCCTCGCCCCCCTCCCCTTCGCCGTGCGCTGGGTCGACAGCCGGCCGGACGGGTACCTGGAGGACGCGCCGGCGGGTGTTTCGACCGTGCTGACGCCGCTGCCGGAAGCCGAGGCGAAGTGGGCGCCGGAAGACGCCTTCCACCTCGTCATGACCCACAGCCACGCCCTCGACCTCGAGATCGTGGCGGCGGTCCTCGACCGGAACGCCTTCGGCTTCCTCGGCCTCATCGGCTCGGCCACCAAGCGGGCCCTGTTCGCCCGCCGCCTCGCCGGGCGGGGCCTTCCGGGTGAGGCGATCGCCCGCCTCGTCTGCCCCATCGGCCTTCCCGGCATCCCCGGCAAGGACCCGGCGGTGATCGCCGCCGCCACCGCGGCGCAGCTCCTCGCCGAGGACGCGGCGGCCCGGGTCGGTCGGGACGGCGACGCCCCGGCCGCGCGCGCGAGGGGATGAAGTCGCCGGCGTTCCGGCCGGACGCATCCACGTGGCGGACACCCGACGTCCGGTCGCCGGGCGAGGAGCGGAGCGGACCTGGTCTTCCCTCGGCCGGATCGACGCGGTGGCCGCGATCGCACGCGCGAACGCGAGCGCAGCCACATCGCAGACCTGGTCCTCGCCGCCGGCGACCGTGTCGTCTGCGCCGCGGTCGAGGACCTCGCCGCGCGCCTTGTCCATGAGCACGTCGTCGATCGCAGGACATGCAGCGCCGATCGACGACCGCAGGAAGCCCGCGAACGAGCGTTGAGAGCGATCCACGCCGCGTCGGCGTCGATCGACGCGGCGCCCGTCGCGGGTCAGGCGGTGCCGATACGGGCACGCACGCAGTAGAGGGCAAGGGCCGCCGCGTTCGACACGTTGAGGGAGACGATCCGCCCCGGCAGGTCGAGCCGGGCCGTCACGTCGCACGCCGCGCGCACACCCGGCCGCACGCCCTTGCCCTCGGCGCCGAGCACGAGGGCGATCCGTCGGGCCGCCGGCACCGCCTCGAGCGGCGTCTCGCCCGCGCTGTCGAGGGCGACGCGCAGGAAGCCGAGGTCGCCGAGCGCCTCCAGGGCGCGGGCGAGGTTCGTCACCTCCACGTGGTCCACCACGTCGAGGGCGCCGGAGGCGGCCTTCGCCATCACCCCGCTCTCCTGCGGGCTGTGGCGGGTGGTGGTGACGATCGCACCCGCCGCGAACGCCGCGGCCGAGCGGAAGATAGCGCCCACGTTGTGGGGGTCCGTCACCTGGTCGAGGAGGAGCACGAGGTCGGTCTCCCCGAGTTCCTCGAGCCCGCGCGCCGGCAGCGGGTCGGCGAGGAGCGCGACGCCCTGGTGGACGGCGCCCGCGGGCAGGAGGCGGCCGATCGCCTTCACGTCCATCACCTCCGGCGCGGGCGCGGCGGCGAGGGCGCCGGCCGGAAGGCGCGTCAGCGCATTGCGGGTGACGACGAGGCGACGGCAGCGCCGGCGCGGATTGGCGAGCGCCTCGGCCACCGTGTGGAGCCCGTAGAGCCAGCGCGGGCCGTCCTCCGCCGCGCGCCCGCCCGGCCGGCCGCCCGCCATCAATCCGCCGCGCCCGGGCCCGGATCGAGCCGCTGCAGGACGAAGACCCAGATCTCGTCATCCTTCTTGAGGTGCCCGGGGCGGATGATGTCGACGACGGCGGCACGGCCCCGCGTCCACTCCAGCAGCAGATAGGGCATCACCATCGCCTCGGCGCCGAACGGGTCCATCTCGGATGCGAAGGCCGGACCGTGGGCGGTGGTGTGCTCCACGAACAGGCGCCCGCCAGGCTTCATCTGGCCGGTCCAGGTCCTGACGGCGCGCTCCGGGTCGAACGCCTGGTCGAGGGCGTTGGTGTAGACGAAGTCGAACCGGCCTTCCCACGCCGGGTTCGGCTCGTGGAAGTCCCACACGGTCATGTGGGGGAAGCGGGTGGCCGTCTCGGCGATGTCCGTGCCGATGACGTCGGCGCCCAGCTGCTCGCGGAACCAGGTGACCTCCAAGCCGTTGCGGGCGCCGTGGCAGATGCCGGACAGGGGCGCCCCGCGCGGCGGCGGCAGGGCCCTGGCGATCGCGGCCAGCGTCGCCTCGTCGGCGAACACCCGCTCAAGCGTGCGCTCGTTGTGGAGGCGCTGGATGCGGGCGTCCTCGTCGGTTCCTCCCGCACAGCCGTGGAGCGTGACGAGGGGCCGGCTCTTGCGCGGCACCGCCTTCAGGCCGAACGGCGCGAGGATGGGATCGAAGGCCTTTGCGAGCCGGGTCATCGCGTGGATCTCCGGTAGGGGGCGCCCGGGGCGCTGCCGGGCCATCCTGGCGGCGGAGACTTGACCGCTCGCGGCACGAAGCGCAAGCGCCGCGGGGGCATGGATCGCCGTTGACACGGGCGGGCGGACGGTGGCAATGAGCGCGCCTGCGACGGGGGCCGGCGGTGCGCCGGCCCGACGCTTTCGCCGCTGGAGGGGTGCCCGAGTGGTTAAAGGGGGCGGACTGTAAATCCGCTGGCTCAGCCTACGTTGGTTCGAATCCAACCCCCTCCACCAGCCCCCTGTTTCAAGCCGTCTTCGACCGTTCCGAGAGACCGCGGAATTGCCGGACTTCGGTGCTTCCGGTGTCGCTCGTTGTCCCCGCGCGTGTCGGGGTATCCCACCGCGGCGCAGAAGGGAGATTCGGGGATGCTTCCGACTTGGCGGCGGACTTGTCGATGGAGACGGTGATCGCGGGTTCGGCACTCGCCCTGTCGGTGGCGTCGCGGCTCTCGACGAGGTCTGACGTCAAGGTCCGCTGAACCGACGCGGGCAGCTTGTTCGGGACGTTGGCCCGCTTGTGGACCCAGAAGCGCTGATGGCGCGTCTTCGGGACGATGTCGTCGAGCGCCGCCTTGAAGTCGCCCGTGGAAATGCCGCGCAGATACGGAACCGGCAGCAGCGCGCTCCGACCCGTGGCCGTGCCGGACGATCCGGGCCCGACCGTCAGCGAGACGCTCCCGTCGCATCGCTTCCGGGAAGGCCTCGGGTTCCGCGTCGACCGGGTGGGCCGAAAGGCGGCGGGCGCCCTCCCGCAGCACCGCCGTCAGAGGATCGTCAGGCTCCTCCGGGTGCTGGAGCGGCAGGACCGCGCACCCTCTCGTCATGGCGTATCGCTCGTATGGTTGCCGCCGATGGTGCAAGAGACCTCTGTTCTGCCGAATACGTGATCGGAAGCGGTCTTGTATCAGACCGTCCAGATGCGGCGGATCGTACCGCGAGCCGGTATGGTGCGCGGCGGATCGGGTCCAACTCTCCTTATCGTGCGCTGCATGACTCGGAGCGATACTCTCGTTTTCCCGATCCCGATCGCTGCGGGAAGCCCGCACGCTGATCGGAAGCCCGCGCCAGCACGACGACGCCGTCCAGCCGCACGCCGCGCTCGGCGACCGGCCGCCCGCTCCGCAGGTCGCCGTGCCGGCGTCGCCCGCCTGGCCGGCTCCGCTCGTGCGAGCGGCTCTTCCGGCCAACGATCCCGACGCCCGCCACGGTCCGACCCGTCCCCGAACCCGATCGGACGATCCCGAGCCGCGGGGAGACGGCCAGACCGGCGTCCTGCGCCGATGCCCGATGCCATCCATCCATTCCATCCGCGCCGAAAGAGATGACCAGCTTCCGAAAGGCTGCAAGGACGCGACGCATCCGCTCGCTCACCAACCGTCGGTTGGAAATACCAATAAACCGTCGCGTCATACTTTTTCGTAGTTGCTAGAGGAACGACATCCAGTAGCCTGTCAATGGCTATGGTCTGCTCAAAATTTCTGTACTAACGGACGACCCGATCATTGAGAGCAGATTTGGCCACCGGTGATGGCGCCGTCGAAGCGGGTCGCCCTGTCGATGCGACAGGGTCATGGCGATCCCGTGCGGGATCGACCAGCGTCTGTGCCATCTGTCGCTTCATCCAGTGGAGACGATCATGCTCGAATTCTTGAGGTTCCTGCAAAGCGCGACCAACACATTCCAGAACACGAACGTGCAAATCGACGTCAACAAGTTCGTGAACGTCGACGCCAACATCGACGCCAACGCCGACGTGGACGACAACTCCGCCAACCTCATCTTCGACGTCGAGGCGGTGGGCCCGGAGACGTTCGCCGAGGCGGACGTCAGCGTGCTGGTGCTGGACGGCGCCCTGTCGTCCATCTCCGGCTCCATCTTCGCGGCGACCGACGAACCGGAACCCGACCCGACATTCTGCGCGAACTTCTCCTTCGTGGTGGACGGCTCGAACTCCATCGTCCCGGAGGAGTACGCCGATCATCTCGCGGCCGTGCAGGCGAGCATCGACGACCTGCGCACCCGCTACGACGAGGAAGACGACGTCGACGTGCATCTGGTGCAGTTCTCCGGCAATTTCGGGCCCTCCGGATTGCCGGCGACCCGCGAAGACGAGTACGACCTCTTCGACGACGCGCTCGACAATGTCGCGGACCTCGCCGTGTTCGATCCGCAGATCGCGGCCACGCCGCCCCTCGGGCCGCAGACGAACTGGGAAGCGGCGCTGGACGAGGCGGTCGAATTCTTCGAGGGTAACGCCGACGACGAAGACTGCTACAACGCCATGCTGTTCATCTCGGACGGCAGCCCGAACCGCCCGCTTCCCTTCTCCAACGATACCTTCCTGGACGAGGTGCAGGAACTCGAGGATCTCGGCGTCGAGCGCGTCGCCGTCACCTTCGACCCCGGCGCCGGGCAGACCGAGATGGACGAGCTCAACCTCATCGACAGCGACGGCGACGCGATGATCCTCGACGATCCGGCGCTCATCGTGGACATCTTCCCCCCCGACGACGTCCCCGCCGACCTCGCCGTCGCCTGACGGCCCACGAGGGGTCTCCACGGATCGGGACCGGCGGGAAGGACGATCCCCGCAGGTCCCGGCGAGCCGGGACGGGCAGTTCCGGATGAGGGGCGGCGGCGGATCAATCCGCCGCCGCCCTTTCTTTCGCCGCCCGCGCCGGCAGCCCCCGGACGGCGAACGGCACCCTGCCCCCGTCCCTCACCCGTCTCTCACGCTGCGCTTTTCCGGGATCGGGCATCGCTCGCCCGATGCCGCCGCACCCCCGTGTCGGGTCGGATGGCCCGAACGGGTCCCGCGGCACCCGTCCCCCTTGCCCGAACCGCCCCGCGCCTGCCGGGAGCCTTGCCACGGCGGGGGGAACCCGGTCGGCGCGGGATGTCGTGATCGGGCATCGCAGATGAGGAAGGCCCGTCGGGGGAGCGGGCCCGTCCCGCGGGCGCGGGTGCGGCCCTGGCGCATCCACCGCCCCGGGCGGACGCGCCCGGCGGGGCCACGCAGGGCGCCACCGCCGTCGGTGTTGCCGTCGGTGGTGCCGTCGGCGGTGGTGCCGTCGAAACGTGGTGGCGGCGACGGACGGGGGGACGGCCCCGCCCGGTCCCGCCCGCCGGAGACGGTCCGACGCGCCGACCCCGTCCGCCAGCGCGTCGCGGGAGCGGGCCCTGCCCGGCTCAGTGGACGAACACTTCGGAGCGCCCCCGAGACAGCCCCTCGGGCATCCCCTTGGTCTTCGCGAGGTCGTCGAGGTCTTCGTCGGGGTCGTCCGACGCGACCGCGGCCTGAACCCCTCCAGCAACCACCGCGCTCTCGCGCACCGTCCCCGCGCTCGCGACCGAGGCGACGGGCGCGGCCTGGGTCCGGTTGCGCACGCCGAGCTTTTTCATCACCTGGCGCACGTGGACCTTCACGGTCGCCTCGGACATGTCGAGCTCGCGGGCGATCTCCTTGTTCGAGCGCCCTTCCCGCAGGCACATGAGGACGCGGGCCTGCCGTCCGGTCAGGATGTCGAGACAGGGGGCGGGGGCGGCCATGTCCGACCCGGCCCCGCCGCCCTCGTCGCTGGCCGAGGCCACGCCTCCGGCGTCCGTGCGCTCCCCGGTCCTTGCCGTCCCCTCCTCGGAGCCGCCGACACCCGACCCGTCGCCCGTCTGGTCCGTGATCGCCCGCTCCACGTCCGTCAGCTTCCGGAGGACGCAGGGCGGCACGTACGTCCCGCCGGTCAGCACGAAGGACAGGGCGTTGCGGGCGACCGTCGCCTCGAGGCTGGTCGGCAGGAAGCCTTGCACCCCGAAAGAGAACGCCTCGACGATCTCGCGCACCGAATGGGTGTCGGCGATCACCACCATCGGACGGTTGCGGCATTCCCGCTCCAGCTCGACCAGCGCCGCGCGGGCCCGCGAATGGCACACGGAGATGCCGGTCGATACCACGACCATCTTGCACTCGCCGCCATGTGCCGAAAGATATCGATTATCGTATCCGCTGACCGAGATGATGTTCATGCCGTGATCGTGCGACCACCCGGCGAGGAAGCATTCGATCGCAGCCCGCCTCAGCGGAAGCTCGTCTATGAGAAGAAGAGTTGCGTTGGTGCTCGATGAGGTCATCTGACAAATCTCGGGTGCGGATGCGCAATGTCGATTTGACAACTTATGGCCCAGCCAATCCGAAGTGCCACTTCTCCCGCGGATGTTGTCGTCTCGAATCTCCAGGCCGCCACCGCTGCCGCCGCAACCGGCCACGTCCCGCGTTCCCGTGACGCGCCGATCAGCGTCCGGTCCAGTCCCGATGAGGTCGGCGCCGTCGGACACGGCCTTCCACCGAAGGCGCGACCAGATCCCGGGCGACCGTGGAGCCGAAGCCGGCGATACGGGACGCTCTGCGCGCCCGGCGCGCACACCTTGCGTCTCGTTCAGGCTCACGTTACCTCGACGGTAACCAATTTCTTACACGTGATCAAGGAAAATTTCGATATGACAATTCGCAACGGCTTCGAAAATGCAAGTGCAGGGCGATGCAGAATTTCGATTTAGGGTAGCGATACGATCGGCTGGCGATGGGAACCGTCGGCGGTCAGTATGCTTCAAGAAAATTGTGGAGTGTCACCTTCGCAACCAGTTCTTGGATCGGCGGAAGATCGTCGCGGGCCGGCGGCCCCGGACAGCGGCAGTCCCGCGCCGCCCCCCGCCCGCACGGGCTACCCGCGCGCCAGCGCCGCCTCATCCGAAATCGCGCGGCATGACCCTTCGGATGATCCCCGAACGGTCCATGACGCCGGGGCAGCGGGTCGACGCGGGTCCATCCGAATCGTCGTCCCCCAAGCATCCGGATGATCTCGGCCGCGCGGGTGTCGCTTCCATGAAAAACCAGGCGGATCAATGTCATGGCGCCACGCCGTCCGGGACGCCCGGCCTGGACGAATGCCGCGGACGGTCGCCGAATACGCCTAAATACCTGCGCCTTATGAGCGATTGCCCGTCGGATCAGGTAGTTGTACTCGTAACGCGACGTGCTCTATCGCCCGGGCCGACCATGTAAGTGCGAAGAGATCCCGGGCGAAGAATGCAACCCCGGGAGCTTATCATGAAACACTTTCTGGCGCGGCTGCGGGAGGCCTTCCTGGATCGGGCCATCGACGGCCACGAGTCGATGACGGACACGCAGATCGGTCTCGTGGCCCTGAGACTGTTTCGCTCGGACTGGTCCAAGACGGCGCTGCACGACAGCATCGGCAAGATCGATTGGCTGTCCACTCGATACGATCAAATGTTCGGTGCGAGGGTCATCGATTTCAATCCGCCGGGCAACGCCGTCGACGTGTTCTCGGGGGCCATCGCCTTCGGCGAGGACAGCGCCACGACGGCCAGCGTCTCCGCGGCCCTGACGACCACGACCGGGCTCTCGATCGCGTCCGGCACGCTCACGGCCACGGCCGCGGCCGACGGGGGCCTCGAGTTCGTCGCGGCGGAGGCGCTCGCGTTCGGCTTCGACTTCGATTACGCCATCGTCGACCGGGCGTTCGTCACCTACGAAAACGCCCAGACGGCGGTGATGAAGTTCCTCTTCATCGATTTCGACTGGATGGACAGGTCCGACGATCCGACGATCATACAGCGCGAGACGCACGCGGCGGTGGACGGCCGGCTCGACGTCGGCGAGGGAAGCACGGCCGGCGCCACCTTCGACATTACGGTGAACGGGCAGAACACGGCGCTCGCGGTCGATACGACGGCCGAGGCGATCGAGGGGCTGTTCTCCGAGTCCGGCATCATCGCCAACCTCGCCGCGACGACCACGTCGTCCGGGGCCGTCTACGACTTCCGTGGCGAGCCGGGGAACCGGATCATCACGGACTTCGAGGTCGCCGGTTCGCACGAGGGGGCGGGAGATCCCTCCGTGGTGGCGTTCACGCTCGGCGGCAGGGACACCTACCGGCTGTCGACGACCGAGCACTTCCTGAGCATCATTCGCCACCTCGAGCGTGACTGGAAGGCGGAGACCGAGGCCTGGTACACGCAGGACGACCTGTTCCTCCAGTTCGACGTCGAAGGGTGCGCAGGGGCCGTCACCGACTCCATCCTGTTCGAGAACATCCTGGCGGACGGCGAGCTCGAAATCTGGCAGGTGGCGCGCGCTGGCGCCGACTTCCTCGACGCCCTCGACGACATCCCGCTTGCATGAGGCGGACGCCCGGTCCCGAGCGTGCGCTCGCGGGCGCCCGCCGCGATGCACCGGACACCCGCACGACCCGAGCGCCGCGGGGCGTTGCTCCGCGCCCGGCATGTCCCTCGCCCCGCCGGCCCCGCCCCCCTTTCGCGGGCGCGCGTCCGGCGCTCCCGATCGGTCGGCGCCGTGCAGCTGTCATCCGATGGACGCAGGAGCTCGGCCGACCGTGCGGATCCGTGGAGGGGGTGGAGAAGGGGCGCAGGTGGCGCACGGTGATCTGCGAGTAGCCGCGACCCCACAAAGATACGCGCGGCGCCTATTTTGGTCTTCATACGTTTGTGCCTTTGATTTCCGGCGTTTCGGCCTCCACTCTCATCACGCCGACGCGGTCGGCAGACGTCCTGAGCAGTGCGATCGCGACCTGCTCTTCAGGGTTGAGAACCCCACGCACTGCCTTCATCTTAGCAAGTGGAGATCCAAATGCTCGAGTTCATGAAGCTCCTCCAAAGCGCGACCAGCACCTCCCAGGCGACGACCGTGGACATCAACGTCAACAAGGCGGTCGACGTGGTGGCCAACACCGACGCCAACGCCGACGTGGACGACAACTCCGCCAACCTCATCTTCGACGTCGAGGCGGTGGGCCCGGAGACGTTCGCCGAGGCGGACGTCAGCGTGCTGGTGCTGGACGGCGCCCTGTCGTCCATCTCCGGCTCCATCTTCGCGGCGACCGACGAGCTCGTCGAGGAGAACGGCCCGGAGTCGCCCGACAACCCCATGGGCTGAGGTGGGCAAGGCGGGATCGCGCATCTCGCCGGACACCTGCGGAGGGAGGCGGCCGCGCGCCGCCTCCCTTTGTGCTTTCCTCCCGGCTCGAACGACCACCGCGCCGCGCGCTTGCGACAGCCCAATCCTGGCGCGTTATCCATCGTTTCTTCGTCTTCGGGTACCGTACCGAAAGAGTGCGTTCGTCGTCCTCATCGAAGGCATGATCGCCATCTGATAGTCTTTTGGAAAGAACTGATCCCTGTCACACCTCTTCCCGCAGCCGGCGACGGCGCATCACGGCCGCCGAAAATGCCGATGATGGAACGCCCGCTCTCATAGATTTTTGGAGATGATCATGGCCAGATTCCCCCTCCCATCCGGCGGCCTATATTGGAGCGTCGATGCCGCGGGCAGCGATTGGCTCACAGGGACGGACAGTGACGACTATATCCGCGTTCTCAAGTCGTCGACGTCGATCTCCCGGTCCAGCTGGGTGTCGAGTTCGAGCGGCGACCGGTTCGGGTCGAGCGCCGCCGCGACCGCGGTGGCAGGGCTCCCGGACTTCCTGTTCGGGCTCGGGGGAAACGACTTCCTGTCGGCTGCCGACAGCGACGATTTCCTGGCGGGTAACAGCGGCGCGGACAATCTGAGAGGGGAAGGCGGCAACGACACCCTCTACGGCGACGAGCCGCGGATCGACTTCGCCGACCCGCCGGTCGAATTGGCCGACGACGCCGCCGACACGCTCGAAGGCGGCGACGGCGACGACGCGATGGACGGCGGCGGCGCCGACGACTTCCTCGACGGCGGGCGCGGCGCGGACAGCATGCTCGGCGGCTCCGGCGACGACACCCTGAGGGGCGGCTCGCAAGACGACAGCGTCGGCGGGGGAAGCGGCGCGGACTACGTGGCGGGCGATGCCGGCAACGACACCCTGTACGGCGACGGCACCCGCGCGGCGATCGACGATCCGCCCGTCGAGGGGCCCGGGGACGGCGCCGACACCCTGAACGGCGGGGACGGCCACGACGCGATGGACGGCGGCGGCGGCGACGATCTCATGATCGGCGGCCGCGGCACCGACACGATGCTCGGCGGCTCCGGCGACGACACCATGTCCGGCGGCACGGGCGGCGACATCATGCTCGGCGGCGACGGCGACGACCAGGTGATCGGCAGCAGCGGCGACAACTTCCTGGCGGGCAACGCCGGCAACGACGAGCTGTACACGACGAGCGGCAACGACTTCATCCTGGGCGGGACCGGCGACGACTTCGTCTCCGCTGGCAGCGGCTCCGACACCGTCGACGGCGAGGCGGGCGACGATACCATCATCGGCGGCGCGGGCAACGACGACCTTTCCGGCGGCGACGGCGCCGACGGGGTGGAGGCGGGCGACGGGGACGACACCGTCGACGGGGGAACGGGTAACGACCGGATCACCGGCGGCAACGGGAGCGACGTGGCGATCGGCGGCCTCGGCGACGACTTCTTCGTCGGCGGCAATCCCGTCAGGGGCTTCTTCGACACCTACGTCGGCGACGACGGCTTCGCACCGACCGAGGGGGACGGGTTCGACATCGTGTCGCTCGCCTCGTCCACCGCGGGCGTCGTCGTCGAGCTGTCCTCCCTCTTCACCTTCACCGAGGGCACCGTCGGCGGCCGTCCCTTCGGCCGGTTCTTCGAGATCGACGGCATCGTCGGGACCGACTTCGACGACGACCTCACCGGTGCCGACGGCGAGTCCTATCTCTACAGCGGCGACGGCAACGACATCCTGAGGGGCGGCGGCGGCGCCGACACGCTGGTGGGCGACGGCGGCAACAACACCCTCGTCGCCGACGGCGTGGACAACGACACGCTGCCAGACGGGCCCGACCGTTTCGTCACCCTGTCCGGGACCAACCTCGTCTTCGGGGCGAGCTACGCACTCGGCCCGAGCGGCCTCGTCGCCGAGGACAGCTTCGTCTTCCCGGACGCGCAGGACGTGCAGTTGGACTTCTTGCCCGGCACGCTCATTCTCGCCTCCCTGTTCGTGGGGTCGGGCGGTACCTACGAGACCTACGTCGTCCACGACGACCTCGATTTCGACCCGACAGATTTCCCCAGCTTCATCGAAGCAGCAACGATTGCGCAGGCGCGCGGGGCGGCGATCGAGGACGCGATCGTCCCGGCCGAGCCGGGCGACGTCCCGTTCATCGCCTGACGAGGCGGTGGCGACCGCAAGAGGCCGATCGCAGCGAGGGAGGGCGTGGCCATGAGGAAGGCGGGCGACCTGGCCGGGTCACCCCGGAAAGACGTCCTGTCGGAGGCGCTGCGCAGGTGCCGCGGCGCCTTCCTGCAGGTCGGTCTGTTCAGCTTTTTCATCAACCTCCTGATGCTGGCCGGACCGCTCTACATGCTGCAGGTCTACGACCGGGTCCTGTCCAGCGGGAAGGTGGAGACGCTGTTCCTGCTCACCGTGATGGTCGCGGGGGCCCTCCTCGCGATGGCCGCCCTCGAGACCGTGCGCACCATGCTCACGGTCCGGATCGGGGCCTGGCTCGCCGGCACGATGGGCCCCTTCTACCTCGACGCCGGGATCCGCGCGCGGCTCGCCGGCCGGAACGGGGGTGGCCAGGCGTTCCGCGACCTCACCCAGGTGCAGACCTTCATCGCCACGCAGGGCATGAGGGCGTTCTTCGACTTTCCCTGGACGCCCATCTTCATCGCCGTGATCTGGCTGCTGCATCCCTGGCTCGGGATCTTCGCGCTCTGCGTGGCCGTGTTCCTCCTCATCCTGAGCGTCATCAACGAATGGTCGACCCGCGGGCCGCTCGAGGCGGCGAACGCCGGCCAGCTCGCCTCCAACAAGATCGCCGAGACCGCGATCGAGAACGCGGACGCCGTGCGGGCGATGGCGATGACCGGCTCGGTGCTGGAACGCTGGCAGATGCGCAACCGCGAGGTGCAGCGCGACCTCATGAAGGCCAACGAGCGCGGTGCGGTCGTCACCGGGATCGGCAAGTTCGCCCGCCTGTTCGCCCAGAGCGCCATCCTCGGGCTCGGCGCCTACCTCGTCCTCGGGGGCGAGGCGACGCCGGGCGTCATGATCGCCGCCTCCATCCTGCTTGGCCGGGCGCTCGCGCCGGTGGACACGGCGATGACGGCCTGGAAGAACTTCACCGGCGCCCGCTTCGCCTACGGACGCCTGAAGGCGCTCGCGGCGAGCTTCCCGCCCGAACCGCGGCGGATCTCGTTGCCCGCGGCCGGCGTCGGTCGGCTCGGCGTCGACAACCTCACCGTGTTCGGCCCGAACGGGGCGATCCTGCGGGCGGTCAGCTTCGAGGTGTCGCCCGGCGAGGTCGTCGCGGTGATCGGCCCCTCGGCCGCGGGCAAGAGCACCCTGTGCCGCTCCATCGTGGGCCTCGCGCGGCCGAACGCGGGCACCATCCGCCTCGACGGGATCGAGATCGGCCACTTCGATCCGGAGCGGCTCGGCCAGTCGATCGGCTACCTTCCCCAGGACGTCGGGCTGTTCGCCGGAACGATCCGCGAGAACATCGCGCGGCTCGGCCACGCGTCCGACGAGATGGTCATCGAGGCCGCGCGCCTCGCGCACGCCCACGACATGATCTCCCAGATGCCCGACGGCTACGACACCGTCATCGGCGACCGCGGCGCGGGGCTGTCGGCGGGCCAGCGCCAGCGGATCGGGCTGGCCCGCGCCGTTCTCGGCGCCCCGCCGCTGGTCGTCCTCGACGAGCCGAACGCGAACCTCGACACCGCCGGCGAGGCGGCCCTCACCGCCGCGGTCGTGGACCTGAAGCAGCGCGGATCGACCTTGCTCATCATCGGCCACCGGCCGTCCACCATCGCCCAGTGCGACAAGGTCCTGTTGCTGCAGGGCGGCCGCGTCACGGCCTTCGGACCGCGCCTCGAGGTCATCGAGAAGCTGCGCGCGGCGTCGGAGGAACCGAAGCCGGCCGACCGGCCGCCCGAGCAGCCTCCGCGCGAGGCCGTGGAAGGCGAACAGGCCTCGCAGCCGGGCGGGCAGGACGGCCTCGAGGGGGATCGACAGACGGTCGGCGCGCGCCTGCGCCGCCGGTACCGGGGGGCCCTCGCGCCCCGGACCGCGGACGAGGCGCACCAACAGGCGGAGCACTAGACGATGTCCCACGCTCTCCCCGCCCCCCGCGACAAGGGCCTGCCGGCCCTCCTCGACCGTCGGAGCCCCGCCCCGCCACCCGACGGCGGCAAGGCCGACGGGGACGGCCTCGACGACGTCACGCGCGGCCCGCGCCGCATCGGTTTCGCGGTCCTCCTCGTCTTCCTCCTCGTCTTCGCCGGCTGGGGCGCGTCGGCCCCGCTCGCCGGCGGCGCCCTCGCGCCCGGGCGCATCAGCCCGGAAGGCGGCGTGAAGACCATCCAGCACCTCGAGGGGGGGATCGTGCGCGCGCTCCACGTGCGCGAGGGGGACACCGTGACGGCGGGAAGCCCGCTGCTCGCGCTCGAGAGCGTGCGCCAGCGCGCCGAGGTGGACGCGCTGCTGGACCGGCGCCGCGCGCGCCTCGCCGAGCGGGCGCGGCTCGAGGCCGAACTCGCCGGCGCCGAGCGGATCCCCCTTCCCGAGGGCCTGTCGGCCGAGGATCCCGCCGACCAGGCGGTGATGGTCGCCGAGCGTCGGCTGTTCGACAAGCGCCGCCATCTGCTGTCGGCGCGCAAGCGGGTTCTCTCCCAGCGGATCGAACAGCTGTCGGAGCAGATCACGGGCTACGAGGCCCAGGTGGAGAGCGCCACGAGGCAGCTCGAGCTGATCGCGGAGGAGCTCCAGGACAAGGCGGTCCTGCTCGAGAAGGGCCTGACGCCCAAGTCCGACGTCCTGCGCCTGCGGCGGATGCAGGCGGAAATCTTCGGCCGGCGGGGCGAGTTCGCCGCCAGCATCGCGAGCGCCGAGCAGCGCATCGGCGAGACGGAGCTCGAGCTCGTCGCGCTGGAGGCCGAGCTCGGCGAGCGGCTGGCGGACCGGGCGCGCGAGGTGAGGACGGAGCTCGTCGAGATCGAGCAGTCGCTCGCCGCGAAGAACGACGTCCTGACGCGGACGGTGGTCGCCGCCCCCGTCGACGGGACGGTGACCGAGATGCGGGTCAAGACCATCGGCGGCGTGGTGCTTGCGGGCGAACCGATCATGGAGCTGGTGCCGAGCGACGATCGCCTCATCATCGATGCGCGGCTCGCGCCGCGGGACATCGACGTGGTGGCGCCCGGGCTGACGGCCCAGGTCCACCTGTCGGCCTTCGCGGGCAGTGCGCGGCCGATGCTGTTCGGCACGGTGCTGTCGATCGCGGCGGACACCCGCGTCCACGAGGAGACCGGCGAGACCTTCTACCCGGTCCGCGTGGAGGTGCCGGCGGACGAGCTCGCCAAGGCGGGCGACGACGTGTCCCTCGTGCCCGGCATGGTGGCCGACGTGCTGATCGTCAGCGAGGAGCGGACGATGCTGGCCTACCTCCTCGAGCCCATCGCGGACCTGATCCGGCGCTCGCTGCGCGAAGCCTAGCAGGCGGTCGGAGAAAGGGATAGGCAGGGCCTCGAGGACGGCCTCGTCGCCCAGGTGGCGGGCCGTGCCGGCGATCTCGGCGAGCGTCAGGTCCGGACCAGGGTCGCGCCCCGCCGCCGGCGGGTTGCGGGGGCGGGCCGCCGCCATCCCGGCCGACGAGGATCGGACACCGGCCGGTCGCCACGGCAAGGACCGTCTCCACCACCATGGGCGGCGCGTCCGGCGGGACGGGCCGTCCTCCCCGTGCAGCGTGTCGACCGACAGGCGGCCGCCGCCGGCGATCCCGACGCGCCGTCGCCGGTGACTCTCGGCCCCGCCCGGTCGATCCCGCCGCCCCCGCCGTCGGGGACTGCGCCTGCAGCGCCCAGGCGACGTCGCGTGCGTCGATCCGCGCCGTCCTCACAGGCAGCGCGCTCGCCGCCGCCTTCAGATGGCCGGCATCCAGGCGGACGACCGCGAAGCCCGCCGTGCCAAGGCCGTCCTGGAGGGCCGGCGACAGCGACACGGCCGCGAGCCCGATCCTCTCGAAGCACGAGCCCGTGACCTCGAGCCGTGCGGCGATCGTCTCGGGCTCGCTGTCGACCTTGCCCTCCTTCACCACCCTGCGGCGCTCGTCGAGGATGCAGATCGACGGGTCCTCCTGCGAGACGTCGAGGCCGGCGCGATACCTCATGACGCCACGCCGTCTTCAGCCGATCTGCGGATCCTGCGGTCTCGCCCGAGGAGGGGGGCCGTCCCGGACAACTCATAACTCCTTGAAATATCGAGCTACCGGCCACTTCTGGAATCCGAAGGCCTCGTAGGCGCGTCGGGCGGCTGCGTGGCCGGAATCGCCGATGGTCTCGACCATGATCATCCGCATCCCGGCCGCGCGGATGTGCTCCTCCGCCAGCTGCATGAGCCGCCGCCCGATGCCCTTGCGCTGGTGTTCGGGCGAGACGGCGAGGATGTAGATCTCGCCCATCCTGTCCTCGGCGTGGAGCCGGATGCCGATGAACCCGACCAGGTCCTTGCCGCTGCGGGCCAGCCAGATGTTCTCGGGCTCGGTTTCCAGCAGCTTCGCGACATCGGCCCTCTGCCGCGCCTCCCATCCGTCCGGGTAAATCGTGTCGTAGACAAAGCGCGGCACGTCGTGCCGGGTCCTGGCGAAGACCGGCGTCCAGGCGGCGATGGCAAGTTCGATCACCGCCTGCCGGTCGGGCGGACTGAAGGGCGCGATTGCGACACCGCCCCCGTCGTCCTCCCAAGTCGTCTGCGGGCCGGCGGGTCCGGCAACCTCCCGAAGATACCGTCTGCCGCGCGGGCTCAGGCGATAGCCGATCTCGAGACTCTCGGTCAGCCCCAACTCT
>CAZJNX010000078.1:13010-20127 GCA_964547415.1 uncultured Hyphomicrobiales bacterium | reverse complement strand
AAGGCCGGAGAGCCGAAGGCGTGCCTTGACGCGGCCCGCGCCTGGCGCAAGCCCGATCCGCCGTCGCCCGGCCCTGGCCCGCGGCCGCCCGCTCAGCTGCCGAGTTCGCGGGAGCGGCGGGTGGCCGCCGCCACGGCGCGGGTCATGAGGTCGGTGAGGCCCGGGTCGGCCATCAGGACGTCGAGGGCGGCCTGGGTGGTGCCGTTGGGGGAGGTGACGTTGCGGCGGAGCGTCCCGGCGGGCAGGCCCGTCTCCTCCATGAGGGCGGCCGCGCCCGCGATGGTCTCCCGCGCGATGGCGGTGGCGAGGGTCTCGGGCAGGCCCGCGGCGGCGCCGGCGGCGGCGAGCGCCTCGGCCATGTGGAAGACGTAGGCGGGGCCCGAGCCGGAGACCGCCGTCGCCGCGTCGATGAGGCCCTCGTCCTCCACGAAGTGGACGGTGCCGATGGCGGACAGGAGCTCCGTCGCCGCCGCGCGGGCCGCCCCGCCCGCCGCGCCGTTGGCGACCGCCACCGTCACGCCCTTGCCGATCTGGGAGGGGGTGTTGGGGATCGTGCGGATCACCGGCCCGGCGCCGAGGCCGGCCTCGAGGGTGGCCACGGTGATGCCGGCGGCGACGGACACCACCACGGTGTCCGCAGCCCGCGCACCGCGGACGGCGGGCATCACCTCGGCCATCACCTGGGGCTTCACCGCCATCAGGAGGACGCCGGCGGACAGGCTTTCCGGCACCGCATCCGCCACGGTGACGCCGGCGGCCTCCCAGCGGGCGCGGCTTTCCGCCTCGCAGGCCGGGTCGACGGCGAGGAGGGCGGCGGGGGGAAGGCCGCGGGCGAGCCAGCCGTCCAGCATCGCCCCGCCCATCTTGCCCGCGCCGACGAGGACGACGGGCCGGTCGGCCGAGGGCGTCATGCCTCCCCGACGGTCTCGAACAGGGCGCTGTCGAGCGCCTCGCCGGAGGTCTTGCCGGCCCACACCACGAACTGGAAGGCCTGGTAGTGGCGCTCGCACGTCTCGATGGCGTGGGCGAGCAGCGCCTCGATCTGGCCGGCCGTCGGCATCGCGTCCGGGGCGAGCAGCTGGGTGTGGCGGAAGATGACGACGCCTTCCTTGCTCCACAGGTCGAAGTGGCCCATCCACAGCCGCTCGTTGACGAGGGCGAGGAGGCGCACGACCTCCGTGTGGCGCGGCTCCGTCACCTTCAGATCGAAGGCGGCGGCGAGGTGCAGGGACTCGAACTCCTCCATCCAGGTGAACGAGACGTGGTACTCGCACCAGTGGCCCGCGACGGAGATGGTGATCTCGTCCTCGCTGGACCGCTCGAACGTCCAGTCGTTCGACAGGGCGATCTGCTCGATGTCGTCGACGGGGTTCGCCGGGCGGTCGATGTCCATATCGATGAGGGTCATGGCCGGTCCTTTCGGGGCCTGTCGCGCAGGCCGGCCCGGGCGGTGCCGGCGTGCGCACTCGGATGAAGGCGCCAGGGCGCCCCTTGCGGAGCGACGCGCGGGCCGCGCGCGTTCGCCCTCGTCTCGGGCAGCCTGCCGCGGCACGGGCCGCGGACGGCGGAAAGGCCCCGGGCCCGCCGCCCCCGCACCCGCCGCGGCGACCGCGCCGGACCCGCGCCGGCCTCGACAAGCCGGACGCCCGTCCGCGCGGGCCGCACGCCGCGCCGGAACGCCGCTCCTCGGCCCACCCCGCCGTCGTGCCGCCGGAAAAGCGCGCGGCCCGATGGGGCGGAGGCGCCGCGCGTGACCTTCCGCAGCGCAGCGAATCCCTTATCGCCTCGATTATAGGTGAGCAAGCTTGCCCCAGCGATGGCCTCAGGCGCCGTCGCCGTGGACAGCCCCGGGCCGGTGCGCCGCCTCGAGCGCGGCGAGGCGCGCCTCGAGGGAGGACATCTCCCCCTTCAGCCGCTCCACCTCGTCGAGGGCGTTCGCGGCCATCTCCTTGACGGCCTCGTGCTCTTCCCGGGGGACCATGTCGAGCTCGGAGACGATCCGCTCGGCCTGGGCCCTCAGCGCCGCCTCCGCCTCCCGCCGGACGCCCTGGGCGACGGCGGCGGCATCGGTCGCAAGCTTGGCGAATTCGTCCACGAGACGGTTGTTGGTCTGGGTCATTGTCTCAGGTCCTTCCGGCTTGCAATCGATACCCGACCTACTATGGGGACGGCGGCGGAGGCCGGCAAGGCGCCGCCGCGGGACCCGCCCGTGCGCCCCGCCCCCGCCAGAGCCGGCGCTCCGCCTGCCGAAAGGCCCGCGATGACCCTCGTCCTGCCCTTCCCCGCCATCGACCCGGTGATCGTCGAGGTCGGCCCGTTCGCGCTGCGCTGGTACGCCCTCGCCTACATCGCCGGCATCCTGATCGCCTGGTGGGCGATGCGGCGGATGGCAGCGGCGGAGCGGCTCTGGGGCGGCGTCCTCCCCCCGAGCCGGGCCGAGATCGACGACCTCGTCCTGTGGGCGACGCTCGGCGTGATCCTCGGCGGCCGGCTCGGCTTCGTCCTGTTCTACAATCCCGGTCACTATCTCGCCCATCCGGCGGAGATCCTCGCCGTCTGGCAGGGCGGCATGAGCTTCCACGGCGGCCTTCTCGGCGTGGTCCTCGCCGTCGTCCTGTTCGCGCGCGGGAAGCGATACTCGCCACTCACGCTGTTCGACATGATCGGGACGGTGGCGCCCGTCGGCATCTTCTTCGGGCGAATCGCCAATTTCATCAACGGGGAGCTGTGGGGCCGCCCCTCGGACGTGCCCTGGGCGATGGTCTTCCCCGGGGCCGGCCCGCAGCCGCGCCACCCGAGCCAGCTCTACGAGGCCGCGCTAGAGGGCGTCCTCCTGTTCATCGTGATGGTGGTCCTCGTCACCCGCTTCCGGGCGCTCGCCCGGCCCGGCCTCGCCGCCGGCGTGTTCGCCGCGGGCTATGGCCTCACCCGCTCGTTCGCCGAGTTCTTCCGGATGCCCGACCCCCAGCTCGGATTCCTCCTCGGCGGGCTTACCATGGGCCAGCTCCTGTCCGTGCCCCTCCTCGTCCTCGGGGTGGCGCTCGCCGTGCGCGCGCTCCGCCGCCGGCCGCCCGGCGGGGACCCGGTGCCGTGAGCGGCGGGGAGACGCCGCTTGCCGCGCGGCTGAAGACGATGATCGCGCGGGGCGGGCCGATCCCGGTCGCCGAGTACATGGCGCTGTGCCTCACCGACCCGGCGGACGGCTACTACGCGGCCGGCACCGCCATCGGCGCGGGCGGCGACTTCACGACGGCGCCCGAGGTCTCCCAGCTGTTCGGGGAGATCGTGGGCGCCTTCCTCGTCGACCTGTGGCGGCGGGCGGGCGAACCCGCGGGGGCCCGGCTCGTGGAACTCGGCCCCGGCCGCGGCACGCTGATGGCCGACGTCCTGCGCGTGCGCGCGCGCCTCGCCCCGGCCTTCCTCGCCGGCGAGGGCGGCGGGGTGGACCTCGTGGAGGCGAGCCCGGGGATGCGGGCGGCGACGGCGCGGCGCCTCGCGGGCGCGGGCGTGCCGCTCGTCTTCCACGAGCGGCTGCCCGCGCTCCCCCCGCGGCCGACCTTCGTCCTCGCCAACGAGTTTTTCGACGCCCTCCCCGTGCGCCAGTTCCAGCGCCACGGCGGCCGCTGGCACGAGCGGATGGTGGGGCTTGCGCCGGACGGGCGCCTCGCCTTCGAGCTCGGCCCCCCGGTGCCGGAGGTGGCGGGTGGCTCGGCCGCCCCCGACGGGGCGATCCGGGAGATCTCGCCGGCCGCCGAGGCGGTCGTTTCCACGCTGGCCGCCCACGTGGCGGCGAACGGCGGCGCCCTCCTCGCCATCGACTACGGCGGCGAGGGCCCCCTCGGCCCCACGCTCCAGGCGGTCCGCGGCCACGCCGCGACGGACCCGCTCGCCGCGCCCGGCAAGGCGGACCTGTCGGCCCACGTGGACTTCGCCCGCCTCGCCGCCGCCGCGCGCGCGGCCGGGGCGCACGTCTTCGGCCCCGTCACCCAGGGTGCGTTCCTCCTGTCCCTCGGGCTCCTCGAACGGGCCGGCCGGCTCGGCGCCGACAAGGACGAGGCGGTGCGCGAGGAGATTCGCGCCGCGGTGGAGCGGCTCGCCGGCCCCGACGGCATGGGCGAGCTCTTCAAGGTGCTGGTGGTGGCGGCCCCCGGCGTCGTCCCGGCCGGCTTTCCCGCCTGAGGCGTGCGGCGCGGCTGCATCACCCCGCGCGCGAACGGTGCCCCGGGCGGCGCGGACGACGCGGGCGCCGTTGACGGGGGCGCCGGGCCGGCCGATGGTCCGGCGACGTTCGGAACCCGTGCCATGCAAGACCTCGCCGCCGACGACGCCACCTGCCCGGACCACGCCCCGCGCCCCATCGCGGTGGGCGCCCTTTCCGCCGTGCCGGGCGTCGTGCACGGCTTCTTCACCCGCGAAGGGGGCGTCTCGCGGGGCGTGTACGCGGGTCTCAACTGCGGGTACGGCTCGCGGGACGAGCGGGCCGCGGTCGCGCAGAACCGGCGCCGCGTCGCCGCCACCCTCGATCTCCCGGGGGAGCGGCTCCTCACCGTCCACCAGGTCCACTCGGCGAACGCCCTCGTGGCCACGGCGCCCCACGACCCGCTCGCCGCACCGAAGGCGGACGCCCTCGTGACCGACCGGCCGGGCCTTGCTGTCGCGGCGCTGGCCGCCGACTGCGCGCCGGTCCTGTTCGCCGACCGCGGGGGCCGCGCCGTCGCCGCCGCCCACGCCGGCTGGCGCGGGGCGCTCTCGGGCATCCTCGAGGCCACCGTGGACGCGATGGGGCGCCTCGGCGCGCGGCGGTCCGACATCGTCGCCGTCGTCGGCCCGTGCATCTCCGCCGCCGCCTACGAGGTGGGGCCGGAGTTCCGCGCCACCTTCCTCGCGGCCGACCCCGGTTACGAGCGCTTCTTCACCCCCGGTGCGCGGGAGACCCACCCGATGTTCCATCTCGCCGCCTTCTGCGTCCATCGCCTCGCCGCCGCGGGCGTCGGCACGGTCGAGAGCGTCGGGGACTGCACCTATCGCGACGAAACGCGTTTCTTCTCCTACCGGCGGGCGTGTCACCGGGGCGAGGACGACTACGGCCGCCTCGTCTCGGCGATCGCGCTGCGGCCCTGAGGACGGGCGAGCAAAGGGCGAGAGATGGCGATCCACTTCGCGCGGGAGGAGTTCGAGGCGAGGAAGGCGGCGGTGCTCGCCGAGATGAAGGCGCGGCGGCTCGACGCCATGCTGCTGTTCGCGCCCGAGAGCCACTTCTGGCTGACGGGCTACGACACCTTCGGCTACTGCTTCTTCCAGACGCTGCTGCTGGAAGCCTCGGGCGACACCGT
This sequence comes from uncultured Hyphomicrobiales bacterium, assembly GCA_964547415.1. Lineage (GTDB taxonomy): Bacteria > Pseudomonadota > Alphaproteobacteria > Rhizobiales > Amorphaceae > CAZJNX01. Next base: position 14,794 of record CAZJNX010000078.1, on the reverse strand, counting down.
TCTCCTCACCCGCCTGCCGGACCTTCGCCAGGCGCGCCATACCTCCATCGTGGAGGACGTGCGCATCTGGGTGGACCGGGGCGGGGCGGACCCGATGGCCCCGCTCAAGGACATGCTGTCCGAGCGGGACCTCCTCGGCGCCCGCGTCGGCATCGAGATGGACACCCAGGGGCTCACGGCGCGCAACTGGAGCCTGCTGGAGGACAGCCTGAAGTCCTTCTGCACGCTGATCGACGCGTCCGGCATCGTGCCCCCCTTGCGCGCGGTGAAGAGCGCGGCGGAGATCGACTGCGTGCGGGAGGCGGCGCGGCTCGCCAAGGCCGCCCTCGACGCGGGCCTTGCCACCATCGGGCCGGGCGCGGACGAGGGGGCGATCCTCGCGGCCATGCAGGGGGCCGTGTTTGCGGGGGGCGGCGACTATCCGGGCAACGAGTTCATCATCGGCTCGGGGCGGGACGCGCTCCTGTGCCGCTACAAGAGCGGGCGGCGGCGGCTTTCCGACAACGACCAGATCACCCTGGAGTTCGCCGGCGCCTTCCGCCGCTACCACGTCGCCCTCATGGAAACGCCCGTGGTCGGCAGCCCCACGCCGCGCCACGCCGAGCTCAACGCGGCGGCCCACGAGGCGCTCGCGGCCGTGGAGGCGGTCCTGCGCCCGGGCCACACCTTCGGCGACGTGTTCGACGCCCACGCCAACGTCCTCGACGGGCGCGGCCTCCACAACGCCCGCATGAACGCCTGCGGCTACTCCCTCGGGGCGACCTACACCCCCTGCTGGATGGACCCGCCCATGTTCTACCGGGACAACGAGGCGGCCATCGTCCCCTCCATGGTGCTGTTCGCCCACATGATCCTGATGGACAGCGAGACGGGGACGGCCATGTGCGTCGGCCGCACCTACCTCACCACGGACGGCGACCCGGAACCCCTCGTGCCGGACGCGCCGAAGGGGCTCGTCACATGCCCCTGAGGCCCGCCGCCCTGTTCGCCGCCCTCATCGCCCTCGCCCTCCTGCCGGCGTGCGTGCCGGGCGGCGTCACCGGCGTCGTCGACCTCGGGGACCGCCGCAACCTCGGCCCGCCGAGGGAGGTGCTGGAGGACCCGACCTTCTACATCGAGCCGTTCATCGGCGTGCCGGTCAACACGGCGGACCGGTTCGAGCGCTACCTGCGCGTCGCCTTCCGCGCGGAGGGCCTGACCGTGGTGCGGCGCGAGGAGCGGCCCCACGCCCTCACGGTCCATGGCAACCTCAACGCCATCAGCGACGACACGAGCTCGGTGGTCCTCTATTCGTTCGATATCCGCGATGCCCGCACGGGCGCTCTCCTCCACCGCATCAGCGGCCAGCAGACCTCCGGCCGCTCCCGCTCCGACCCCTGGTTCGGCGTGCTGAACCGGGACCTCAGGACGATGGCGGAAATCGTGGCGGCGCTCACCGCCGCCTGGCTCGACGCGGCGCCTTCCCCGCGAGAGGCGCCCGCGCCGCCCCCGCCGCCGCCCGCCTGAGCCTTCAGTTGAGCGCGCGGATGGCCTAGAGGATGCCGCGGGCGGGGATGACATGGCCGTGACGGCCGGCGGCTCGCCGGAGGGGCGCCCTCCGGCCACGACGGGGACGGAACGATGAAGCTAGTGGCTGGCAACTCCAACCGGCGGCTCGCCGAGGAGATCGCCGACTATCTCGACCTGCCGCTGACGCGCTGCGTGGTGCGGCGCTTCGCGGACCAGGAGATCTTCGTCGAGGTCCAGGAGAACGTGCGCGGTGAGGACGTGTTCGTCATCCAGTC
>CAZJNX010000078.1:0-13000 GCA_964547415.1 uncultured Hyphomicrobiales bacterium | reverse complement strand
CGGATCACGGCCGTGATTCCCTACTTCGGCTACGCCCGGCAGGACAGGAAGCCCGGCCCGCGCACGCCGATCTCGGCCAAGCTCGTCGCCAACCTCATCACCCGGGCGGGGGCGGACCGGGTGCTCACCCTCGACCTCCACGCCGGGCAGATCCAGGGCTTCTTCGACATCCCGACCGACAACCTCTACGCCGCCCCGGTGATGACCCGGGACATCAAGGAGCGCTACTCGAACGGCAACCTGATGGTGGTCTCGCCGGACGTGGGCGGCGTCGTCCGCGCCCGCGACCTCGCCAAGCGGATCGACGCCCAGCTCGCCATCGTCGACAAGCGGCGGGAGCGGCCGGGCGAATCGGAGGTGATGAACATCATCGGCAGCGTGGCGGGCCGGGACTGCCTGCTGGTGGACGACATCGTGGATTCTGGCGGCACGCTGTGCAACGCGGCCGACGCCCTCCTCGACCAGGGGGCGACGTCGGTGTCGGCCTACATCACCCACGGGGTCCTTTCGGGCGGGGCGGTGGCGCGGATCACCGGCTCGCGCCTGAAGGAGCTCGTCATCACCAACTCCATCGAGGCGACGGAGGCGGTGATCGGCGCCGACAACATCCGCGCCGTCTCCATCGCCCCGCTACTCGGCGAGGCGATCAGCCGGACCGCCCTCGAAAAGTCCGTCTCCAGCCTCTTCGACTGACCCCCGACGCGACGGGCAACCGCCCAGCCCGGGGCCGCCACCGCGCCGGCCCCTCCCGGTCCATTCCGCTGGTGGGACGGATCCTGCCGACATTCCGCCGGAGCCGACCCTTCCCGGACCGAGCGTGAATGCGCGGTCCGTCGGCCTACGCCTCGCGCACCTTCTCCCGCAGGACGAACTTCTGGATCTTGCCGGTCGACGTCTTCGGCAGCTCGGTGAAGACGACCTCCTTGGGCGCCTTGTAGCGGGCCATGTTCTCCTTGCACCAGGCGATGATCGCGTCCGGCGTCTCTTCCGCTCCGTCCTTCAGGGTCACGAAAGCGCACGGCACCTCCCCCCAGGTGTCGTCGGGCTTGGCCACCACGGCCGCCTCCAGGATGGCCGGGTGGCGGTAGAGCACCTCCTCCACCTCCAGGGAGGAGATGTTCTCCCCGCCCGAGATGATGACGTCGTTGAACCGGTCGCGGATGTCGATGGCCCCGTCCGCGTGCCACACGGCGAGGTCGCCCGACCGGCACCAGCCGTTCTGGAACTTCTCTTCCGTGGCGTCGGGGTTCTTCAGGTACCCCTTCATCACCGTGTTGGCGCGGATCAGGATCTCGCCCTGGCTCTCCCCGTCCCGTGGCAGCACCGTCTGGTCGATCTTGTCGCCGACCGCGTAGGCCGCCACCATCGGCAGCGACTGGCCCTGCCGCGCCATGCGGGCGTAGACGGCCTCCTCGGGCATCGTCTCCCACTCGGGCGCGGGAAAGCAGCCGACCGAGGGGCCGTAGGTCTCCGTCGCCCCGTAAAGGTGCATCACCTTGATGCCGAGGGCCTCCATGTTGCGGATGACGGTGGAGGGGGGCGCCGCCCCGCCCGTCGCGCACAGGACCTGGTGATCGAAGGGAACGCGCTCACCGGCCGGCGCGTGGGCGATCATGTTGAGGACGATCGGCGCGCCGCACAGGTGGGTGACCTTGTGGCGGGCGATGAGGGAGAAGATCATCGCCGTGTCCACCCTGCGAAGGCACACGTGGGTGCCTCCCGCCGCCGTGACGGCCCAGGTGAAGGTCCACCCGTTGCAGTGGAACATCGGCAGCGTCCACAGGTACACGCTGTCGGGGGCGAGGCGCAGGGTGAGCGCGTTGCCGAGCGCGGACAGGTAGCCGCCCCGGTGGTGGTAGACGACGCCCTTCGGGTTCCCCGTGGTCCCGGAGGTGTAGAGAAGGGAGAGGGAGTCCCACTCGCCACGGGGGCCGGGATAGGCGAAGGCCGGGTCGCCCTCGGACAGAAGCGCCTCGTACTCGACGGCGCCGATGCGGGGATCGTCCGGCCGCGCGGCGTCGGCGACGTCCACGACGAGGATCTCCCGGCCGAGGCCGTCGAGGGCGGCGGTCGCCACGTCGGCGTACTCGGTGTCGACGAGGATCGCCTTCGCCTCGCCGTGCTCCAGCATGAAGCGGATGGAGGCGGCGTCGAGGCGGGTGTTGAGGGGGTTCATCACCGCGCCCAGCATGGGCATCGCGTAGTGGGCCTCGAGCATCGCCGGGGTGTTGGGCAGGAGCAGCGCCACCGTGTCGCCCGCCCCGATGCCGCGGGCGGAAAGCGCCGAGGCGAGGCGGCGGCAGCGGGCGTAGGTCTCCTCCCAGGTGAAGGCGAGGTCGCCGTGGATCACCGCGGTCCGGGCCCCGAAGGCGCTCGCCGCCCGCTCGATGAAGGTGAGCGGGGTGAGCGGCACGAAGTTCTGGGGCCGCGGGGCGAGGTGGGGCGCGTCGAACGGGGAGGTGGCATCGCCGGCCGCGCCGCCCGCCTTGCCTTCCGCCTCGAAGGCCGCCCCCGCGAACCGCCCGAAACCCTGCGATGCCATGGACATCTCCCGCCTCCTTCTGTGCTATTGCCGCCGGCGGGCGCCCGTGGAAGGCGCCGCTTGCAAGGGACCGGCCGTCGTGGAACGTGGTGGCCAAGCTAGCAAGAGCCGGGGGCGGCCTGAACCCCGGTCGGGAGGAGAGTGGATGAGCCCCGTCGACACGCGCGCGAGAAGCGGAGGCCGTTCGTGACCCTTTCCGCCGACCTTTCCGGCAAGCACGCCCTCGTCACCGGCGCCTCGTCGGGCCTCGGCGCCCACTTCGCCGGCGTCCTCGCCCGGGCGGGCGCGGCCGTCACCCTCGCCGCCCGTCGGCGGGACGCGATCGAGGCGAACGCCGCCGCGATCCGCGAAGAGGGCGGCAAGGCCGGCGCCGTCGTCATGGACGTGACGGACACGGCCGCCATCGAGGCCGGGCTCGCGGCGGCGACCGAGGCGTTCGGGCCGGTGGACGTCCTCGTCAACAACGCGGGCGTCGCCATGACGAAGCGGGCGCTTGAGACGACGGACGAGGACTGGGACCACGTCACCGGCACCAACCTCGACGGGGTGTTCTTCGTCGCCCGCGCCGTCGCCCGGCGGATGGTGGCGGCCGGGCGCGGCGGCGCCATCGTCAACATCGCCTCGATCCTGGGCGAGCGGGTGGCGGCGGGGGTCTTGCCCTACGCGGTCGCCAAGGCGGGCGTCATCCAGATGACGAAGGGGCTCGCGCTGGAGCTCGCCCGCCACGGCATCCGCGTCACCGCCCTCGCGCCGGGCTACGTGGAGACGGACCTCAACCGGGACTTCTTCCGCACCGAGGCGGGCGAGGCCATCATCCGCCGCATCCCCCAGCGCCGGCTCGGCCAGATGGAGGACATGGACGGGCCGCTCCTCCTCCTCGCCTCCGACGCCTCGCGCTACATGACCGGCACCGTCGTGTTCGTGGACGGCGGCCACCTCGTCAGCACCCTCTGAGAGAAGAGCGAGGACGACCCGATGGACTTCTCCCTCCCGCCCGAGATCGAGGACGCCCGCGCGCGGGTGCGCACCTTCGTCGCCGAGGAGATCATCCCCCTCGAGGCGGATCCGTCGAACTACGACGAACACGGCATGATCGCCCCGGCCGCCCTCGCCGCCGTGCGCGAGAAGGTGAAGGCCGCCGGGCTCTGGGCACCGCAGATGCCGAGGGAGCGGGGCGGCATGGGCCTTCCCATCGTCGGCTGGGCGGCGACCTACGAGGAGATGAACCGGTCGATCTTCGGGCCCGTGTGCTTCAACGCCGCCGCGCCCGACGACGGCAACATGACGATCCTCAACAAGGTGCTGACCGAAGAACAGAAGGACTGCTGGCTCCAGCCCGTCATCGACGGCAAGTGCCGCTCCTCCTTCGTGATGACCGAACCCGACGGCTGCGGCTCCGACCCCTCCCTCACCTACACCACGGCGACGCGGGACGGCGACGACTGGGTGATCCGGGGCCGCAAGTGGTACATCACCGGCGCGCAGGGGGCGGAGGTGTTCATCCTGATCGCCCGCACCTCGGACGACGAGAGGAAGGGCCTTTCGGCGTTCCTGTTCCACCGGGACCAGCCGGGCTGGGAGATCGTCCGCCGCATCCCGATCATGGGCCCGGAAGAGCACGGCGGCCACTGCGAGCTCGTGTTCGACGGCCTCAGGATCCCCGACGCGAACCGGCTGATGAACGTGGGCGACGGGCTGAAGCTCACCCAGATGCGGCTCGGGACGGCCCGCCTCACCCACTGCATGCGGTGGCTGGGCCTTGCCAAGCGCTCCCTCGAGATCGCGCGGGAGTACGTCGAGCGCCGGCAGAGCTTCGGCAAGACGCTCGCCGACCGTGAATCGGTCCAGATGGCCCTCGGCGAGGCGGCCATGCAGATCGAGATCGGGCGCCTCCTCACCATGAAGGCGGCGTGGAAGCTCGACGCGGGCGACTTCGCCCGCAAGGAGGTGTCGATGGCGAAGGTGGTGGTGGCCGACGCCCTCCAGACCGCCGTCGACACCGCGCTCCAGCTCAACGGCGCCCGGGGCTACTCCACCGACACGCCGCTCGAGTGGATCTACCGCTACGCCCGCCAGGCCCGCCTGGTGGACGGCGCCTCGGAGGTCCACCGCATGGTCCTCAACACCTTCCTCGCGAAGGAGGGGATCGACTTCTGGCGCTGGGGCGTGTGACCCGTGCAGGCACGCACCGACACCGGCGAGGGCCTCGACGCAGGCGCCATCGCCGCGTTCCTCGCCGGGGCAGCGGGCGCGGAGGGCGCGACGGTCACGGGCCTGAAGCGCCTGTCCGGCGGCGCCATCCAGGAGAACTGGGCGGCCGACGTGACGATCGAGCGCCCGGGCGGGCCGGAGAGGATCGAGACGGTGATCCGCACCGACGCGCCGTCGGGCGTCTCCTTCAGCCACTCGCGGGCGCAGGAGTTCGCGATCTACCGCGCCGCCTTCGAGGCGGGGGTGAAGGCGCCCGAGCCCTTGTTCCTGTGCGAGGACGCCTCGGTCACCGGCCGCCCCTTCTTCGTGATGCGCCGGGCGAGGGGGATCGCGGCAGGCCACAAGGTCGTCCGCGACGACACCCTCGGCGGCGGGCGGGAGGCGCTGCTTGCCGCCCTCGGCCGCGAGCTCGCCCGGATCCACACCATCCGCCCGGGCCGGGAGGACCTTGCCTTCCTGCCGCCGGTGGAGGAGACGCCCGCCCGCGACGCCATCGCGGGCCTGAGGCGCGACCTCGACGCCCACCCGTTCGCGAACCCCGTCATCGAGTACGGCCTGCGCCGCCTCGAACTGACGGCGCCGGAGACGGACGAGATCGTCCTCGTCCATCACGACTTCCGCACCGGCAACTTCATGGCCGACGCGAACGGGGTGACGGCGATCCTCGACTGGGAGTTCGCGGGCTGGGGCGACCGGCACTGCGACATCGCTTGGCTGTGCGCCCGCTGCTGGCGCTTCGGCGCCGACGAGCGGGAGGCGGGCGGCATCGGCCCGCGCGAGACCTTCATCGCCGCCTACGAGGCGGAGGCGGGCGTTCCGGTGGATCGCTCCAAGGTGGCGTGGTGGGAGCTGATGGCGCCCTGCCGCTGGGGCGTCATCGCCATGCAGCAGGCCGAGCGCCATTTCTCCGGCCGCGAGCCGAACCTCGAACTCGCCCTCACCGACCACATCGTCCCCGTCCTGGAGCGGGACATCCTGGACCTTGCCGCGACCCTGCCGGCGCGCGCCGCTCCCCCGCGGGAGCGCGTCCCGTGAGCCGCGACGCCCGGGCCGAGGCCCTGTCGCTCCTCGCCGTCGCCCACGACGTCCTGAAGGGGGAGGTGACGCCCGAGGTGCCCGCGTCGGTGCGCTTCGAGGCGCTGATGGTGGCGAACGCGATCCGCACGGCGATCCGCCAGATCGCGGCGGGGGAGCCCGCCGCCCCCGCCGAGGCCGCCCGCCTCGTCCGCGAGGCCGGGGGCGAGCCGGGCGAGGACGCGGAGCGGGCGCTTTGTGCGCTGATCCGCGCGGGCGCCTTCGACCCCGGAACGCCTCGCCACGAGGCATTGCGGCAGGCGCTCCTCGCCCGCGTCGGGGAGCGGCTCGCCGTGTCGAACCCGAAGGCCGCGCCGCCCGCGGGCTGACGGGGCGGGGTGTCGCATGCGGCACGTTTCTTGTAGTGGGCTGCCGTGACGGCCGCCGCGGGTGAGCGAGCGGCCACAGGAGGAAGAGACGCGCGATGACCATGACGAAGGCCCCTCGCCTCGCGCTCGCGGCCCTCGCGGCGGCGGCGCTCGCCGCTGGCACGCCCGCCGTGGCGCAGGACCTCACGCCGGTGAAGTTCACCCTCGACTGGAAGTTCGAGGGCCCGTCGGCCCCGTTCTTCGTCGCCCTCGACAAGGGCTGGTTCGAGGAGGAGGGCCTCGACGTCACCATCGATTCGGGCGCTGGCTCGCGCGAGTCCATCCCGCGGGTGGCGACCGGCACCTACGACATGGGCTTCGGCGACGTGAACGCCGTCATCAAGTTCCTCAACGACAACCCGGACGCCGACGTGCGCGCCGTGTTCATGGTCTACGACAAGCCCCCCTTCGCCGTGATCGGCCGCAAGGAACAGGGGGTGACGGAGGATCCGAAGTCGCTGGAGGGCAAGACCCTCGGCGCCCCGCCGCCCGACGCCGCCTTCGCCCAGTGGCCTGCCTTCGTGGAGAAGGCCGGGATCGACACCTCCGGCATCACCATCGAGAGCGTCGGCTTCCCGGTGCGCGAGCCGATGCTCGCCCAGGGGCAGGTGGACGCGATCTTCGGCTTTTCCTTCTCGTCCGTGCTCAATCTGAAGGCACAGGGCGTGCCGGAGGAGGACATCAGCCTCATCCTGATGGCCGACAACGGGCTCGACCTCTACGGCAACACCGTCCTCGTCAACACCGAGTGGGCGGAGGAGAACCCGCAGGCCGTCACCGGCTTCCTGAAGGCCCTCGCCCGCGGCATCGCCTTCACCGCCGAGAACCAGGAGGAGGCGGTGCAGAGCGTGATTGCCCGCAACGAGGTGGCGCGGGAGGAGACCGAGCTCGAGCGGCTCAAGATGGCGCTCGACCAGAACATCGTGACCGACGCCACCCGCGAGGCGGGCTTCGGCGCCATCGACGAGGACCGCTTCGCCTCCTCCATCGAGACGCTGAAGGCCTCCTTCGAGCTCGACAACCCGCCCGCGCCCGGGGACGTCTTCGACCCGTCCTACCTGCCCCCGAAGGAGGAGCGGATGCCACCCGCCGCCGAGTGACGGCGGGCCCCGCGCGGGCGGGTTCAGGGAAGAGGGATCCAATTGCCGTGAAGGCCCTGGGGCACCCGGCGCGGCATCCTGACGAGGGCGACCGGCTCCTCCTCCGGCCGCGCCGCGTCGAGGAGGGCGAGGTCGCTCGTCCCTTCCGCGAGATCGTAGACGTAGACGGCGAGGTAGCCGCCGTCCTCCCCCGCCCGCTCCGGATCGGGCACGAAGACGGCCTCGCCCACGAGGCGGTTGCCGAAGTCGTGGAGGACGACGCGGCCCGTCTCGGTGTCCGCCTTCGCGATGGCGTTGAAGGCGCCCGCGGGCTGGTCCGGCGCCGTGAGGGAAGGGGTGACCGTCGGCACGTGGACGAAGCGGGTCGGGCGCGTCTCGAGCCGGTCGTCGCCGCGGGGGAACTCGCAGAACATCGCCTCCACCCGCTCGTCACGCACGGTCCCGGCCACCGGGTCGATGGTCATGCGGTGGAGCATGGGCGGGGCGTGGTCGCCACCCTCGCCGCCCCCGAGGGCGAGGGCGCCGTGGCGCACGTAGTCGACCACGATCTCCCGGCCCCGCTCGAAGCCGTTGGCGAAGTGGAAGACGAAGAAGGCCTCCGTCGCCACCCGCCGCGGCGCGCCGCCGTCGAGCGGAACCACGAGGATGTGGGTCCCCATCTCCGGCCGCCAGGCGAGCGGGTTGCCGCCGGTGAAGGCGGCCTCGAGGTCGAACACGATCGGGCAGGCGAACAGGAGCGCGTGGCGCGCCGTCAGCACGAAGTCGTGGATCATGGTGGGCGCGTCGAGGGGGATGGCGCGCGTCTCCGCGAGGACGCCGTCCGCGCCGATGCGCTTCAACGTCACCGTCGGCGCCATGACCGAGTAGCTGATGGCGTAGAGGTCGCCCGTCGCCGGGTGGCGGCGGTTGTGGGCGCCCATGGTGATCGGCTCCTCCGTGCCCGCCGTCCACTCGCCGAGGGTGGCAAGGTCCATGGTCATCTCGTAGGCGGTGTCCGTCTCCGACAGGGCGAGGAGGTGGCCCGCGTGGTGGATGACGTTGATGAATGCGCCGTTCTTGAAGGGGCCGGGCTCGTCGCCGGGCTGCAGCAGCGACGGGTCCACCGGCCGCGGCTGCAGGACGCCGGCGTAGATCGTGCGCCCCGCTCGCTCCTCCGCCCGGAAGGCGCGGGTGCGCACGAAGCGGTTGCGGTAGTGCGCCTTCCCGTCCTTCAGCGTGACGGCGTGGATCATCCCGTCGCCGTCGAATGGGTAGGTGTAGGTGATGGGCTCGTGGCGCGGGTTCGGCCCGTTGCGCATGTAGACGCCGGACAGCGCCTCGGGGATGCGGCCCGCCACGACGGCGAGGTCGGCGACCCCGATCTCGTCCTGGACGGGCGCGAAGTTGCCGGACAGGTGCGGGTCGTCGGACGTCCAGGACGGGGCGCTCATGGCGGCTCCTCGGGACCGGGTGTCGGGGCCGCGAGCCTAATCGTCCGCGCGGGCGCCCGGAAGCCCCGGCGCGGCCTTCCGGCCACTCGCGGCGAGGCGGCGGCCCGTGCTAGCCATCACCGCGAGGGCGGGCGCGACAGGCGGGACGCTGCATGAGCTTCGTCGACATCGAGGACGTGAGCCTCACCTACGGCGGCGAGAACGGAACGGGCGGCACCCTCGCGGTGGACCGCCTCACCCTGTCGGTCGCCGAAGGGGAGTTCGCCGCGGTGGTCGGCCCGTCGGGCTGCGGCAAGTCGACGCTGATGCGCCTCGCCACCGGCCTGCGCCTGCCCCAGCGCGGGCGGGTGGCGGTGGCCGGCCGGACCGTGGACCGGCCCCTGTCGATCGCCGGCATGGCCTTTCAGAACCCGACACTCCTGCCCTGGCGCACGACGCTGTCCAACGTCATGCTCCCGCTCGAGATTGTGGAGCCCCACCGCCGCCGCCTCGGCCGGGAGAAGGCGCGCTACGCCGCCCGGGCGGAGGCGCTCCTGTCCCTCGTCGGCCTCGCCGGCTTCGGCGAAAAATACCCGTGGCAGCTGTCGGGCGGGATGCAGCAGCGGGCGAACCTGTGCCGGGCGCTCATCCACGACCCGGTCCTCCTCATGCTGGACGAGCCGTTCGGCGCCCTCGACGCCTTCACCCGCGAAGAGCTGTGGACCGTGATGCGCGACCTCCACGCCGAGAAGGGCTTCACGGTGATCCTCGTCACCCACGACCTTCGGGAGGCGGTCTACCTCGCCGACCGCATCTTCGTGATGAGCGCGCGGCCCGGCCGCGTCATCGTGGAGCGGAAGGTGGACCTTCCCCGCCCGCGCACCCTCGAGATCCTCTACGAGGCGGCGTTCGTGGACATCGTCCACGAGCTGCGCGGCCACATCGCCGACGCCCGCAAGGACGCCGCCGGAGGACCCGCGATGCCTGCCGCGAGCGCGGCCCGATGACCGCCACCACCGAAGGCGCCGAGCGCGAGGCGCCGCGGCCCCCCGCCCGCCGGCGCCGGATCGACGCCGTGGCCCTCGCGCCCTGGGCGTTCACCGTCGCCCTTTTCGTCGTCTGGGAGGCGGCGGTGCGGCTGTTCGGGGTCGCCACCTTCGTGCTGCCGCCGCCCACTCTCGTGTTCGCGACCATGGTGGAGTTCTGGCCCGCCGTCTGGAAGAACGCGCTGGTGACGCTGTGGACCACGGTGGCGGGCTTTCTGCTGGCCGTCGGCGGCGGGCTCGCCATCGGCCTCCTCGTCGGCTGGTCGAAGACGATCTACGCCGGGCTTTACCCGATCCTGATCGGCTTCAACGCCATCCCGAAGGTGGCCGTGGCGCCGATCCTCGTCATCTGGTTCGGGATCGGCGAGATCCCGGCGATCCTGACCGCCTTCCTCATCGCCTTCTTTCCGGTGGTCGTGAACGTGGCGACCGGCCTTGCCACCATCGAGCCGGAGACGGAGGACGTGCTGCGCGCCCTCGGCGCCTCCAAGATGGACGTGATGCTGAAGATCGGCATCCCGCGGGCGCTGCCCTATTTCTTCGGCTCCCTGAAGGTGGCGATCACGCTTGCCTTCGTCGGGACCGTCATCGCCGAGACCATCGGCGCCAACGCCGGCCTCGGCCACATGATGCTGGCCGCCCAGAGCCAGTTCAACGTGCCTCTGGTGTTCGGCGGCCTGATCGCGCTCGCCGTCCTCGGCATCGCCATGTACGTGGTGATGGTCTGGGTGGAGCGGCGCATGACCGGCTGGGCCCACCGGGGCGATGGGGCGCGCTGAGCGGTGGGCCGCCTCACCACCCACGTCCTCGACACCGCCCACGGCCGGCCCGCCGCCGGCTTGCGGATCGTGCTGACGGACGCGGGCGGCACCGTCCTCGCCGACGTCGTCACCAACGGGGACGGCCGCTGCGACGGCCCGCTCCTCGAGGGCGAGGCGATGGCGGCGGGCCGCTACGTCCTGTCCTTCCACGTGGGCGACTATTTTCGCCGCCTCGGCCTGACCCTGCCCGAGCCGCCGTTCCTCGACGTGGTGCCCGTCGCCTTCGCGGTCGCCGATCCCGCGGCCCACTACCACGTCCCGCTCCTCGCCGCCCCCTACGGCTACTCGACCTACCGCGGCAGTTGACGGACGGGCTCGGCGAGACGACCCTCAGCGCAGCCACCGGAGACGACGATGCCGACCTTCCGCCCGATCCGCACCGTACTCGCCTTCCTCCTCCTCGCCGGCCTGCCGCTGCCCGCGCTCGCCGCCGGCACGGACCAGCCCTACGCCGGCCTCGAGACCCGCGCCATCAAGGCCCTGCCGGAGGGCATGGTGGCGGACCTCCTCGCTGGTCGCGGCGCCGGCTTCGCCCTCGCCGCCGAGCTCAACGGCTACCCGGGCCCCGCCCACGTCCTCGCCCTTGCCGACGACCTCGCCCTCACCGCCACCCAGCGGGCGCGGGTGGAGGCCGCCTTCGACGCCATGCGAGACGAGGCGGCGGACCTCGGTGCCCGCCTCGTCGCCCTCGAGGCCGAGCTCGACGCCGCCTTCGCCGACCGGTCCATCGACGCCGCCCGCCTGTCCGCGCTCGCCGGCGACATCGCCGCCGTCCGGGGCGCGCTCCGCACGGTCCATCTCGCCGCCCACCTGGAGATCGCGGACGTCCTCACCGGCGAGCAGGCGGCCCGCTACGCCCGGCTGCGCGGCTACGCCGAGGCGCCCGCCGGCGGAGCCGGCCACAGCGGCCATCGCCACGGCCATCACTGAGGGACGGGCCTTGGCGCTGGCGGATCATCTCCGCTTCGTGCTCAACGGCGAGGCGGTCTCGGTGGCGGGCGTGCCGCCGGCGACGACGCTCCTCAAGTGGCTGCGCTACCAGCGGCGCCTCATGGGCACCAAGGAAGGCTGCGCGGAAGGGGACTGCGGGGCCTGCACGGTCGCCCTGCGCGTGCCGCGGGCGGACGGGCGGGTGGAGACGCGGGCCGTCAACGCCTGCATCACGCTCCTGCCCATGGTGCACGGGCGCGAGGTGGTGACGGTGGAGGGGATCGCGGGGGCGGGCGGCGCGCTCCACCCGGTCCAGCGGGCGATGGTGGACGCCCACGCCTCCCAGTGCGGCTTCTGCACCCCCGGCTTGGAGCCTGAGGGCCGCCCACGAGGCCCCGCCGCTCGCCGACGCGCCGACCACCGACCATGTCCCCCGCCCGTCGCCTCCCACGGCTGCTCGACTTGCCGCGGCAGTTGACGGGGCTTGCGGTGATGCCCGGGGAAACGTCACATTGGGGGAAGCCCTCGATCTCGGCGTGACGGTAGATGCTGTTGCAGGTGACTTCGTTCAGACGGACGCTGGTGTTGACGCTCGTCGTGATCGCCGCGAACGTGTCGTCAGCGTGGGCGGAGCGGCTCCCGCTTCCGAAACCGGAAAAGCAGGCGAGCTCGCTTCTGGAAGCGTTGGCGGTGGGTATCTTCGAGGGATGCGATCCACTACCGGTCGCGAACCAGAAAGCTTTCGGTGAGGCTGTCTTTGCGGCATACTGGGCCGCAGACCACGGTTCACCCACCGGAACGGACTACGCGGATGTGTATTTCAACGCAAATACCCTTGGGTATTGCATCCTGCCAGACTGCTCAGCCGACTTCACTATATTTTTCGAAGAAGCGTATACATCAGCAGGGGATCACCGTGTTTTGGACGGCAGCCGGGCATCGATCGTTCCGGATAAACCCGTTGAAATAGTGCTGACCGAGACAACTGCACAGCTACCGTGGCGGGAAAATCCAGTTGCGATCGAAAGCGAGACGCTGACCGTAGAAAAGCTGTACGTCAACACTGTTTGCGAATGCGGTGACAATTCTTACGGAATCTCGTTCGAGGGCAGCGTGAGCCCGATGCGGGAACGCAGAGCACGGGCGTTGGCATACAGGAATGACCCGCTGGCACGCCTTCGAATTGACCGGGCGACCACGGTGAGCGGCGCAGGAAGGCCGTCCGTCACCATGATGTGCGATCATTCGCGTTAGAGCCGTGGGCAACCAGGTTCATGACAAGCATTGATTTCCTGCACTGGCTCTCGGGCCATCTCCCGCGGAGAGGCGCGTGAACGACCCGCACACCCTCCGCTTCGTGCTCAACGGCGAGGCGGTCGCGGTGGCGGGCGTGCCGCCGGCGACGACGCTCCTCGACTGGCTGCGATACCAGCGGCGCCTCGTCGGCACCAAGGAAGGCTGCGCGGAAGGGGACTGCGGGGCCTGCACGGTCGCCCTGC
>CAZJNX010000077.1:0-20359 GCA_964547415.1 uncultured Hyphomicrobiales bacterium | reverse complement strand
CCGCCCGAGGAGGACGCGGAGCTGTGCCTTCCCGCGCGGGACGCGGGGCTCGACTTCATCCGCCTCGCCACCCCGACGACGGACGACAGGCGCCTTCCGGCCGTGCTCGCCAACACCGCGGGCTTTCTCTACTACGTCTCCGTCATGGGGATCACGGGCACGCGCAAGCCCGACCCCCGCGTGGTGGAGGCGGCCCTGTCGCGCCTCAGGGCCCACACGGACCTGCCGATCGCCGTCGGCTTCGGCGTGCGCGGCGGCGAGCAGGCGGCCGAGATCGGCCGCTTCGCCGACGCGGTCGTCGTGGGCTCGGCCATCGTGGAGGCGGTGCGCACGAGCCTTGCCGCGGACGGCGCCGTCTCCGACCCGGCCGCGACGGTCAAGGCCGTCACCGACCTCGTCGGCGACCTCGCCGCCGGCCTTTCCGCGGCGAAGGCCGCCCCCATGAGCGCCTGACACCGCAAGACCCCGAGCCCGGGACGCCGAGCCGATGAACTGGATCAACTCCCTCGTCCGCCCCCGCTTCTCCTCGCTGCTGTCGAAGCGCGAGGTGCCGGAGAACCTGTGGATCAAGTGCCCCGAGACGGGGGAGATGGTCTTCCACCGGGACCTCGAGGCGAACGGCTGGGTGGTGCCGGGCTCGGGCTACCACATGCGCATGCCGCTGAAGGACCGCATCGCCGCGACCCTCGACGCCGACGGGCAGGAGGAGATCCCGCTCCCGGCGGTCCCCGCCGACCCGCTGAAATTCCGCGACGAGAAGCGCTACACCGACCGCCTGAAGGACGCCCGCGCCCGCACCGGGCGGGAGGACGCGGTGGTGGTGATCGAGGGGGCGATCGAGGGGGTCGGCGCCGTCGTCGCCTTCCAGGACTTCGACTTCATGGGCGGCTCCCTCGGCATGGCGGCGGGCGAGGCGATCGTGGCCGGCGCCGACCGGGCGCGGGAGAAGGGCCTGCCCTACGTCCTCTTTGCCGCCTCGGGCGGGGCGCGCATGCAGGAGGGGATCCTCTCCCTCATGCAGATGCCGCGGACCACCGCCGCCGTCACCCGCCTCGATGACGCCGGCGTGCCGTTCATCTCCGTGCTCACCGACCCGACCACCGGCGGCGTCACCGCCTCCTTCGCCATGCTCGGGGACCTGAACCTCGCCGAGCCCCGGGCGCTCATCGGCTTCGCCGGCCCCCGGGTGATCGAGCAGACGATCCGCGAGAAGCTCCCGCCCGGCTTCCAGCGCGCCGAGTACCTCCTCGAGCACGGGATGGTGGATGCCGTCGTCCACCGCCACGAGATCCGCAGCACCCTGTCGCGGCTCCTCGCCACCCTCCTCAACCGGGACCATCCGGCCTCCGGCGGCGGCACAGCGGGCGAGGCCCCGGCCGCCGGCGGCGAGGGCGGGGCTCCCTCCTCCCCCGGTGCGGACGGCGCCGCGTCCTCCCCCGAGGACCGGGAGCGCGAGTGGGAACCCGCCTTCGCCCGGACGCAAGCGCCCGCCGCCGGGAGGGCGACGCCCGCACGGCGCCCGCTGCCGCCCGCGCTCCCGGCCACCTGAGAAAGCGCCCGCGATGGATCATTCGAGCCCCATTCTCGAGCGGCTCCTCGGCCTCCACCCCAAGGTCATCGACCTGTCGCTGGAGCGGGTGGAGCGGCTCCTCGCCCGCCTCGACCACCCGGAGCGGCGGCTGCCGCCCGTCGTCCACGTGGCCGGCACCAACGGCAAGGGCTCGGCCATCGCCTTCATGCGGGCGATCCTGGAGGCGGCGGGCCACACGGCCCACGTCTACACCTCGCCCCACCTCGTCCACTTCAACGAGCGCATCCGCCTCGCCGCCCCCGGCGGCGGCGTCCTCGTCGACGACGATCGGCTCGCCGACGCCCTCCTGAGGGCGGAGAAGGCGAACGACGGCGCGCCCATCACCTTCTTCGAGATCACGACGGCGGCCGCCTTCCTCCTGTTCTCGGAGAACCCGGCGGACGTCGTCCTCCTCGAGACCGGCCTCGGCGGGCGGCTCGACGCCACCAACGTGGTGGACCGGCCGGCCGCCACCGCCATCACCACCCTCGGCTTCGACCACCAGCGCTTCCTGGGCGACACCCTCGCCGCCATCGCCGGCGAGAAGGCCGGCATCATCAAGGACGGCGTGCCGATCGTCTCCGCCCCCCAGAAGGACGAGGCGGCCGACGTCATCTCCCGCACCGCCGCGCGTCGCCGCGCGCCCCTCCACCTCGGGGGGCAGGACTGGACGGTGCTGGAGGAGCACGGCCGCCTCGTCTTCCAGGACGGCGAGGGCCTCATGGACCTGCCGGCACCACGCCTGCCGGGCCGTCACCAGTTCGTGAACGCGGGCGTCGCCATCGCCACCTTGCGCGCGGCGGGCATGCTGCCCGGCACGGCGGCGGTGGAGGCGGGCCTCGGCGCGGCCGACTGGCCGGCCCGGCTCCATCGCCTGCCCCGCGGCCGCCTCCTCGAGGAGGCGCCGCCGGGGGCGGAGGTCTGGGTCGACGGCGGGCACAACCCGGACGCGGGCGAGGTGATCGCCACCTTCCTCGCCGACCTCGAGGACCGCGTGCAGCGCCCGCTGTTCCTGGTCGCCGGCATGCTCTCCACCAAGGACCCGTCCGGCTTCTTCCGCGCCTTCGCCGGCATGGCCCGCCACGTCTTCACCGTGCCCGTGCCCGACCACGAAGCAACGATCCCGCCCGCCGAGCTCGCCCGTCTCGCCGAAGGGGCGGGCCTGTCCGCCGAACCGGTGGCATCCGTCCCGACGGCGCTCGCGCTCCTCAAGGAGGGCTGGCGGTTCGAGCCGAGCCCCCGTGTCCTCGTGTGCGGCTCGCTCTATCTCGCAGGCCATGTGCTCGACCGGAACGGCACGCCGCCGCGCTGACGCCGCGGCCCCGTTCGGTCCCAACCCGGGAGGACCCCTTGGCTTCCGAGACCGACCGCATGATGGACCGGCGGCGCCTGAAGCGCTCGGTCTTCTTCTGGCGCTTCCTCGCCATCGTCGCCATCGTCGCGGTCGCGGCCGTCTCCGCCGCCGTCCTGACGGACGACACCGCCCTCACCCGCCGCGGGGAGCAGATCGCCCGCATCGAGGTCTCCGGGGCGATCACCAGCGACCGGCCGCTGATCCGCATGATCGAGCGGATCGGCGAGGAGGACGGGGTGAAGGGCGTTCTCCTCGCCATCAACAGCCCGGGCGGGTCCACCGTCGGCGGCGAATCCCTCTACGAGGCGCTGCGGGAACTCGGCGAGAAGAAGCCGCTCGTCGCCCACATCGACACCATCGGCACGTCCGCGGCCTACATGGCCGCCCTGTCGAGCGACCACATCGTCTCCTGGCGCACCTCCATCACCGGCTCCATCGGCGTCCTCGTCCAGTACGGACAGGTGGACGACCTCCTGTCCAACCTCGGGATCGAGGTGGACAAGGTAGCGACCGGGCCTCTCAAGGCCGAGCCCAACCCGTTCGCGCCCGTCGGCGAGGACGCGGTGGAGATGCTGCGCGGCGTCGTCGCCGACAGCTTCGAGTGGTTCGTCGGGCTCGTGGCGGAGCGGCGGCCGCTGACCCCCGCCGAGGTGCGCCCGCTCGCCGACGGGCGCATCATGACGGGCCACCAGGCCCTCGAGGCACGCCTCGTGGACGCCCTCGGCGGCGAGGACGCGGCGATCGACTGGCTGGAGACGGAGCGGGGCGTGGCGGAGGACCTGCCGGTGCGGACCTGGCGCCCGCGGCGGCCGGACGAGGGCGGCTTCCTGTTCGCGCTCGCCGACCGGATCGCGGTCCGCGCCGTGGAGGCGCTCTCCGGTCCGGCCGGCGAAGCGGCTTTCCTTGACGGTCTCATCTCCGTTTGGCACGGTCCCGTACCAGGGACGAAGGGCATGGGGGAGGCACGGTTCGAATGATCAAGTCCGAGCTCGTGCAGCGCCTCGCGGAAAAGAACCCGCACCTTTACCAGCGCGACGTCGAGACCGTCGTGAACACCATCCTCGACGAGATCTGCTCGGCCCTCGAGCGGGGCGACCGGGTGGAGCTTCGCGGCTTCGGGGCCTTCTCCGTGCGCGTGCGCCCGTCCCGCATGGGCCGCAACCCGCGCACGGGCGAGGCCGTCTTCGTCGCCGAAAAGGCGGTCCCCTTCTTCAAGACCGGCAAGGAGCTGCGCGAGCGTCTCAACAACGGCTACGCGGGCTCCGACGGCTAGGTCCGCCGGCGGCGCGGGTCCCGCGCGCGTCCGTTCCACCCCCTGGCTGACCAGAACGGCGCCGGGAGCGCCGCCTTCGGCGCGCCTTCATGGTCCGCGCCACCTTCGGCGCGCCTTGACCGTTCGCGCCAGCGCCTCGGCGCGCCCTTCACCATTCGCGCCACCGCTTCGGCGCGTCCTTTATCGTGCGCGCCACCGCCTCGGCGCGCCCGCTCCCCGCCCCGCCGACACCGTTGGCGCTGCCTGGCGAGCGGCGGCGGGTTTTTCTGCGGCCCGCCGCCCGCCCAAAGGTCCGACACGCGGGCTCCGCCTCGCGCCATCGCCCGCCGGCGGCAGGAAGGGCCGGGCCCGGTCCATGGAGTCCTACCGGCTCGCCGAGAGGATCTGACGGGCGCAGGAAGTCAGGCTCGTCCCGAAAGGTGCCGCAGTGTCGCCGCGCGACCGCAGGGGCGGGGCGGCCATGGGTGCGCTCCGACCCTCGACGATCCGGGCGCGGCCGAGGGGCGGTCCGCCGGGTGGCGCGGGGCGCGTCCGGGCGGGTGGTGCAGGAAGCCCCGCACGGCGCCTGCAATGGTGCGCCGCGCGCGGCGGGCGTTGGGGTCAGGCGCGGGCCGCCAGCTGCGGGCGTCCGCTCGTCGCGCTCGATGGGGGCGGCAGGGCCGGACCGACCGGCTGGGGCGGGACCGGCGTGCGCGAACGGGCCACCTCCTGACGCAGCCGCTCGGCCTCGCGCCGGTGCTTCCGGGCAGCCTTGCGGAAGCGGGACTGCCGCAGCCAGACGGCGAGCCCGCCGAGCACGACGCCGAACGCGAGCGCGGCGAAGATCACCCAGAAGAGGGGAACCGTCACGAGGAAGTTCGGGTCCGTGGGGTCGAACGGGTTGATCGAGAGGGAGACCGGCGTGCGGTTCGCCACGGCGAGGAAAATGAGAATGATCGCCAACGGCAGAATGATGACGACTTCGAGGATCCGCTTCACCTGTCCAGCCTCCGCCGGTTGAGCCGTGCGGCCAGCGCCCCCGGGCCGCGCGGCCGGATTATAGCGCCATCGCCCCCCGGGCGGAACCGCCGTGCCTCCTTTATCGACAACCCTTAGCGCCGCCGCCCGCGCGCGCGGGGGGGCGCGGCGGGAAGATGGACGCTGTCGGCCCGTCCGCGTCGACGGGCGAACGACAGGGTGGGGCGGTGCCGGTGACGACGCCGGAAGCGTCGATGGCGAAGAGGCGAGAACCGCCTCCTCGGCCGGAAGGCGGAACACCCGCGCCGGCGGGAAGCGCGGCGAGCCGCTCGCCAGGGCGCGGGAGACGCGATCCTTGGCGAGGGGGCCCGCGAGGACGCCGGAGCGGTCGCCCCCATCGTCGATCCCGCGGGCGGGGACGGAAGGGACGGGCCCGCCCCTCGCCCGTCCACACCCGGTCGGGATCCGACGGGCCTCGCTTCTTCCCTGCGGGGAACCCCACCCACGTCCCCGATCCCGGCGGCGCGCACGCTGGACGGTTTCGGGCACGACTTCCCGCCCCGCCGGGTGCTGGCGGCGTCCTCCTCGCCGGCGGACGCGCGCGCCCTCGATCGGCGCGAAGGACGCGGAAGGCGCGCGGCGTCTCCCCGTCTCGCTCTTTGCTCGCGCCGCTCAGCGCCCGCCCTTGCGGCCACCGCCGGGGCGCTCCCCGCGCGGTGCTGCGCCGCCGGGCCGCCGTCCCTTCGGCTTGTCACCGGTCCCCGCGCCGCGCCCGGTCACGGGGCGGGGGCCGCGGTCGCCCTTGCCCTGCCCCTGCCCCACGGGGCGCGGCTTGCGGGAAGGGCCGGCGGAGGCATCCGCCGGCCGCACCCCGCGTCCGGACGGCGAGGACGGTGCGTCGCGGTGCCGACCGCGGCGGTCCTGCGACGCCTCTCCGTGGCCGCCCGGGCCGCGGGCCCCGCGCTCCTCGCCCCCGGGAAAGCGCCGCGGGGGCCGTGTGTCCCGGTCGCCGCCGTCGCGCGCCGAGGGCCCGTTCCGTTCGGCACGCGGGCGGCCGGTGGCCGGCCCGCGGCCACCGGCGGCGGCCGTGCGGTCGGAACGGGCGCCGAAGCCGGGCGCGTTCCGCCCGCCGCGGTCGCCCCCGTCGCCGCCGCGGGCGTCCGGGCGATCGGTCCCGGCGCGGCCGGTCCCCGCCCCCCGTTCGCCGGAGGCGCGGCCAGCGCGATCGCCGGGCGCACGGACCGACCGATGGCCGCGCCCGCCGCCGTCGCCTCCGCGGGCGTCCCGGCGATCGGTCCCGGCGCGGCCGGTCCCCTCCCCCCGTTCGCCGGCGGCGCGGCCAGCGCGATCGCCGGGCGCACGGGCCGACCGGTGGCCGCGCTCGCCCGCCCCGCGCCCCGGGAACCCGCGCGCGTCGGCCTCGGCGCGTCCCGTGCCCCCGGCCCGCGCGGCGGCGGGGCCGGCCGGGCGATCGCCGCGAGCGGCGGAGGAAAACGGAGGTCGCCCACCGCGTTCACCGCCCTCGCGGCCCGGGCGGGCGGCGGAGGGGCGGATGCGGGCGCGGTCGTCGCGGCCGACGGCGGCCGCGTTGCCGGCGCCGCGGGGCACCCATGTCTCGGAGCGGCCGACGCCGTCCTCCGCGACGTCGAACAGGAGACGCTTGGGCTTTTCAGACGGATCCGCCGCGTCCCGCCGCGGCCCGCGGTCGGCGCCGTAGGGCTTGCCGCGCGGGCGATCGCCGGCACCCGGGGGCGGACCGGCCTTGCGCGGCCCGCGGGACGCGGCGCCGGGGCGGCCGCCACGCGCCGGGCCGGCCGTCGGCGCCGGACGCACGGTGCGCGGCGCGGGGGGCGGCGGCAGGATCGCCGGGCCCGAGAAGTCCGCCCCGGCGGCCTCCGCAAGGCGCGGGCCGAGCTGGTCCTTCAGCATCCGCGTCCGCACCTCCTCCACGGCGCCGCGGGCGAGACCGCCGAGCTGGAAAGGGCCGAACGAGACGCGGATGAGGCGCGACACCTCGAGGCCGAGCGCGCCCAGCACGTTCTTGATCTCCCGGTTCTTGCCCTCGCGCAGGCCCAGCGTCAGCCATGCGTTGTGGCCGGACGCCTGGTCGAGGCTCGCCTCGATGGGGCCGTAGAGGATGCCGTCCACCGCCATCCCCTCGCGCAGGCGCTGAAGGTCGGCCTCCTTCACCTCGCCATGGGCGCGCACGCGGTACTTGCGCAGCCACCCCGTCGAGGGCAGCTCGAGGACGCGGGCGAGGCCCCCGTCGTTGGTGAGGAGGAGGAGACCCTCGGTGTTGATGTCGAGCCGCCCGACCGTCATGACGCGGGGAAGCTCGGGCGGCAGCGCGCCGAAGATGGTGGGCCGCCCGTCCGGGTCGTGGTTGGTGGTGACGAGCCCGCGCGGCTTGTGGAACAGCCACAGGCGGGTGCGCTCGCGCTCGGGCAGGGCCTTGCCGTCCACCGTCACCCTGTCGGCGCGGGTGACGTTGACGGCCGGGGTGTCGATGACGGTGCCGTTGACCGCCACGCGCCCGGCCGCGATCCAGGCCTCCGCCTCCCGGCGGGAGCCGAGGCCCGCCCGCGCGATGGTCTTGGCGATGCGCTCGCCCGGGCGCACCTCGGAGAGGTCGGGGTCGTCTTCGGTGTCGTCGCGGTCGGTCATGGAAGGGGCGGTGTCCTGATGGAAAGGGGCGCGTCGTTCATGGATCTGGCGCTTGCCGAGGCGCGGGCGGCGGCGGGGCGCGGCGAGGTGCCGGTGGGCGCCGTCCTCGTGCGCGGGGGGGAGGTCCTCGCCGCGGAGGGCAACCGGATGCGTCAGACGGGCGATCCCACCGCCCACGCGGAGATGCTGGTCCTGTCCGGCACGGCCCGGCGCCTCGGCGCGGGACGCCTCGTCGGCGCCCACCTCTACGTGACGCTGGAGCCCTGCACGATGTGCGCCGCCGCGATCGCCTTCGCAAGGGTCTCCCGCCTCTATTTCGGCGCGAGCGACCCGAAGGGCGGCGCCGTCGTCTCGGGCGTGCGCTTCTTCGACCAGCCCACCTGCCACCACCGGCCCGAGGTCTACGACGGGATCGGCGAGGGCGAGGCCCGCGCCCTTCTGGAAACCTTCTTCCGCGGCCTCAGGGACGGCCGGCGAGGAGGAACGGGAGAAGGTGCTCCATGACGCCGTCGGGGTTCTCCTCCGGGATGAAGTGGCCCGAATCCACCGGCGCCCCCGTCACCTCCCGGCACCACTCGCGCCACACGTCGAGCTGGCGCGAGCCCTGGCCGGCGAAGCCGGTGTCGCCCCACAGGACGAGGACCGGCGGCTCGATCTTCCGCCCCGCGTCCATGTCGGCCTCGTCGTCGACCCGGTCGATGGTGGCGCTCGCCCGGTAGTCCTCGCAGGTGGCGTGGATCCGCTCCGGCTCGCGGAAGAACGCCTCGTAGGCGGCAAGCGCGTCGGGGTGGATGGCGGACAGGTCCTTCGCCTTGGTCCAGCCGCCGATGGTGTGGCGCAGGTAGAAGGAAGGGTCGCCGCCCACCAGCGTCTCGGGCAGCGGCGCCTTCTGGGCGAGCATCGTCCAGTGGTAGAAGGTCATGGCCCGGCGGACCGAGAAGGTCCGCCAGAGCGTTCCCGTCGGCACGATGTCGAGGACCGCGAGGCGCTCCACCCGCTCGGGTGCGTCGAGGGCGAGGCGGTAGCCCACCCGCGCGCCCCGGTCGTGGCCGACGAGGGCGAAGTGGTCGTGCCCGAGGCGGGCCATGACGGCGGCGACCTCCGCCCCCATCCGCCGCTTGGAGTAGGGCGCATGGTCGGCCGCGTCCGGCGGGATCGAGGAGCGGCCGTAGCCCGGAAGGTCCGGCACGACGACGGTGAAGCGCTCGGCGAGCCGCGGGGCGATCCGGTGCCACATGGCATGGCACTGCGGGTAGCCGTGGAGGAGGACGACGGGCGGCCCCTCCCCGCCGATGCGGCAGAAGAGGCGCTCGTTCTCCCCGTCCACCTCCTGCGCGTCGAAGCCCGGAAACAGGTCGGCCATCCCCTCGTCCTTTCGATGCGCCGGTCTCAGCCGGCCCTCGCGCCGATGTCGGTGCGGAAGAAGCCCTCCGGCCAGTCGACGGCGCCCACCGCCCGGTAGGCGGCGGCCCGCGCGGCCGGAACGCCCGCCCCGGTCGCCGTGACGCCGAGGACGCGGCCGCCCACGGCCACCGTCTCGCCGTCCCGCTCGTCCGTCCCGGCGTGGAAGGCGACGGCGCCCGTCGCCTCGGCCGCCGCGAGGCCGCCGATGACGGAGCCCTTGCGGTAAGCGCCGGGATAGCCGCGGGTCGCCATCACCACCGTGAGGGAGGCCGCGTCGGACCAGCGGACGGCGCGGTCCGGCAGGGCGCCCGTCGCCGCGCCGTACAGGATGGCGGCGAGGTCGTCCTCGAGGCGGACCATCAGGGCCTGGCACTCCGGGTCGCCGAACCGCACGTTGAACTCGATGAGCTTCGGCCCCTCCGCCGTCACCATCAGCCCGGCGTAGAGGACACCCGCGAACGGCGTTCCCTCCGCGGCCATGCCCGCGACGGTGGGCGCCACGATCTCGGCCATCGCCCGCTCGTGGAGCGCGGGGGCGAGCACCACCGAGGGGGAGAAGGCGCCCATGCCGCCGGTGTTGGGCCCCGCGTCGCCGTCGAAGGCGCGCTTGTGGTCCTCCGCCGTGCCGAAGGGGATCGCCGTGCGGCCGTCCGACAGGGCGAACAGGCTCGCCTCCCGCCCGACGAGCCGCTCCTCCAGCACCACCGACGCCCCCGCCGCGCCGAAGCTGCCGGCAAAGCAGGCCCTGACGGCCGCCTCGGCCTCTTCTACGGTCTCGGCGACCACGACGCCCTTGCCGGCCGCGAGCCCGTCCGCCTTCACCACGACGGGCGCGCCGGTGGCGGCGAGGTGGGAAAGGGCCGCCGCCTCGTCGTCGAAGCGGGCGTAGGCGGCGGTCGGGATGCCGTGGCGGGTGCAGAAGTCCTTGGTGAAGCCCTTGGAGGCCTCGAGGCGCGCGGCGGCGCGGGACGGGCCGAAGGTCGCGATGCCCTCCGCGCGCAGGTCGTCGGCGAGGCCGGCCACCAGCGGCGCCTCCGGGCCCACCACCACGAGGTCGATGCCCTCCGCCCGGCAGGCGGCCGCCACCGCGTCGTGGTCGGCGACGTCCACGGGAAGGCGGCGGGCGATCCGGGCGAGGCCCGCGTTCGGCCCGCCCGCCCATGAGACGGCGCGGCAGCTCGCCGAGCGGGCAAGGCGCCAGGCGAGGGCGTGCTCCCGCCCGCCGTTGCCGATCACCAGAATGTGGAAGGCGGATGCCATCGGGATCGTCCGTCCGCTGGGGGCGGGGCGGGCCGCGGCCGGTCGCCCCGTCACGTTGCGTTCGATTGCGTTCCGCGACATGTACGGGGCCTTGCCGGGACGCCGGTCCGCCTTTTCGCCGGCGGCGGCCGTCACCGCAAGCCCCGGCCGCCCACCGGCGCCGGACCGCCGACGCGCAACGGGAGTGAGGCATGGCCGAGCAACGGGTCTTCGACGCGCCGAAGGGCAACCTCGTCGACCGCTACGCGCCGGCCGCCACCCGCCCCTACGCGCGGCTCGCCCGGTTCGACCGGCCGATCGGCTGGTGGCTCCTGCTGTGGCCGTGCTGGTGGTCCGCGGCGCTTGCGGCGGGCGCGGCCGGCAGCGCCTATCCGGACCCGTGGCACCTCGCCCTCTTCATGGTGGGGGCCATCGTCATGCGCGGGGCGGGCTGCACCTACAACGACATCCTCGACCGGGACATCGACGACAAGGTGGAGCGCACCCGCTCCCGCCCGATCCCGAGCCGGCAGGTCCGCCCCCGCCAGGCGAAATTGTGGATGGTCGCGCTCTGCCTCGTCGGCTTCCTTGTGCTGATCCAGTTCAACGTGCCGACGATCCTCCTCGGGGTATGCTCGCTCGCGGTCGTCGCGGTCTACCCACTCGCCAAGCGCGTCACCCACTGGCCGCAGGTGGTGCTGGGCTTCGCCTTCTCCTGGGGGGCGCTGGTGGGCTGGAGCGCGGTCTTCGGCAGCCTGTCGCTGGCGCCGGTGCTCCTCTACTTCGGCGCCATCGCCTGGACGATCGGCTACGACACCATCTACGCCCACCAGGACAAGGAGGACGACGCGGTGGTGGGCGTGAAGTCCACCGCGCTCCTGTTCGGCCCGCGCACGAAGCCCATGCTGGTCCTGTTCTACGGCCTCGCCACCGCGCTCCTCGCGGGGGCCTTCCTCGCGGCGGGCGCGGGGCCGCTCGCCTTCCTCGGCCTCGTCCTGTTCGCCGGGCACCTCGCCTGGCAGATCGGTACGCTCGACATCGCCGACGGGTCGAACTGCCTCGCCCGCTTCCGCGCCAACGGTTCGGCGGGCTGGATCCTGTTCGCCGGCCTCGTCGCGGATGCGGCCGTGCGCAACGGCCTCCTCGGCTGACCGCCCGCCGCCCGTCCCGCTCAGGCGAAGATGAACACGTCGCCTGCGCCGCTCGCGGAGCCCGACAGGTCCTCCACGGTGAGGGTGCCGAGGTCACCGAACTCGACGACGGCGGAGCGGCCCGAGCGCGAGATCGACAGGTCGGCGAGCGAAAGGTCCGTGCCGGACAGGTCGATCGTGTCCTCGCCCAGCACGAAGCCGCCGAGGATCCGGTCGTCCCCCGTCTCGGTACCGAGGAAGGCGAAGGTGTCCGCGCCCTGGCCGCCGCGCAGCACGTCGTCGCCCGCGCCGCCGACGAGCGTGTCCCGGCCCCGGCCGCCCCGCAGGTCGTCGTCGCCGTTCCCGCCGTCGAGGATGTCCGCCCCGCCTTTGCCGACGAGCCTGTCCCGGCCGCCGTCGCCGCGCAGGAAATCGTCGCCGCCGCCGCCGAACAGGCGGTCGCGGCCGCCTTCGCCGGCCGCCGCGTCGGACCCGCCGCCGAGGCGGAGAACGTCGTTCCCCTCCCCGCCGAGCACGGTGTCGTCGCCGCCCCGGGCCTTGATCACGTCCCGGCCGCCGAGGCCGAGCGCCGCCTCGTCCGCGGCCGTCCCCTGGATCCGGTCGGCGCGCCCGGTGCCGACCGCCGTCGCGCCGGGTGCGAGGTCGTCGGCGATCACCGCCTGCAGGATGCGGTCGGGCACCCCCTCGACCCGGCCGTTGAGGGCCGGATCGCCCGCCTTGAGGCGGTCCACGAACGGCATCCCGTACGAGACCTCGCCGAACAGGGTGTAGTCGCCGTCGAGGAAGGTGGCGTCGTCATAGGTGATGAAGAACTGGCTGTTGCCGCTGTCGGGCGCCGCGGCGCGGGCCATGCCGACCGCGCCGCGCACGAAGGAGAACTCGTCCGTGGGCTCGAGCGGCAGGTCCGGCAGGTCCGAGCCGCCGGTCCCGACGCGGGCGGGGTCGTAGTTCTCGGCGAGGTTCCCGAACTCCACGTCGCCGGTCTGGGCGACGAAGCCCGGAAACACCCGGTGGAAGGCGACGTCGTCGTACTCGCCCGCGCGGGTCAGGGTCTTGATCCGCGTGACGGTCTCCGGCGCGACGTCCGGCAGGAGGTCGATCGTCACGGTGCCGGCGGGCAGGAACAGGACGAGGATGTCCTCGGCCTCTTCGGGCGGGGAAACAGTGGCCATCGTTGATTCCGTCGAAAGTGGAGCCGAGCGCGTGGCCGCACCCCTGGCGGGACGAGCCATCGTCGGTCTCGCCGAAGGATAGCGGAGCGAACGGCGCGGGTCGATGCCGACGGTTCCGGTGAGGACGGGGCGCGGCGGGCGCGGGCCTACTCCGGCGCGATCAGCTCCCGCTCGCCACGGAAGACGCGGGCGGGCGCCCGCGCGGGCACGGCGCGACGGCGGGACAGGCGCGAACGGCGCCCGACGAGGTTCGAGCCGCGGCGGCGGGGCTTCGGCGGGGCGGCGAGGAAGGTGCCGAACGCCTGGAGCGCGCCGTGCACGGTGCCGTCCTGGTCGACGGCGAGCATCGGCAGGCCGAACAGGCGCGCCCAGGCCTGCCACTCGCCCGCCACCGCGTCGAGGGAGGTGCCGACGGCGAGCGGCACCGTGAGCTTTCCGTCCGCGTGGAGGAGATCGAGGCGGAAGAGCGGCCCGTCCGGGCCGTCCGCCACGGTGACGGCGATGCCGCGGAACAGGCCGATCGCCACCATCACCACCGGCGAGGCGTCGGTTTCCGGGGTGCGGATCACGGCGTGGTCGCGGGAAAGGTCCACCGTTCGCCCGCCCGGGGCCGCGTCCGGCAGCGCGATCCGCGCCGGCAGGCGGTCGGGCGAGGCGAAGGTGATGAGGGTCTCCTGGTCCGCCGGAAGACGGGCCGTCGTCACCGCACCTTGCATCGTCGTCTGACGCTCCTCGTGTGGCGGCACCGGGCCGCATCGCGATCGGGGGAGGCGCCGCCCGGGGGCGCGCCTTCGACGGGAGGATGCATATCAAGGCCGCTTTAGGGCGCGCTTAAGCGCCCTTTCGAAATCGGCGGCGCCCTCGTCACGATCCTTAAACCGTCCCGGCCGGTGCCCTCTCCCGGCGCCTTGACCCCCGCCGCCGACGCCGCGGCCCCGGCGTTCGCGCCGCGGCGCCGCCGCCCGTGCGGCCCGCCACACCCTTGCGCTTTGCCCCCTGCCGCGCGACATCCCGGGGACGAACCCGCCCCCGTTCACGACCGCAAGGCCAGCCGATGACCGACCACGCAGACCTTGACACGCTGACCGACCGCGCGAGCGCCCTCGTGGAGGCGGCGAGGAAGGCCGGGGCGGACGCGGCCGACGCCGTCGTCGTCCTGTCGGCCGAGCGCTCCGTCACGATCCGCGCCGAGCGGCTGGAAGAGCTCGAGGGGGCGGAGAGCGCCGAGGTGGCGCTCCGGGCCTTCTGCGGCAAGCGTGGCGCCCTCGTGGGGGCGAGCTTCGCCGACGCGCCGGCCGCGATCGCCGAGCGCGCCGTCGCCATGGCCCGGGCGGCGCCGGAGGACCCGTACGCGGGCCTCGCCGATCCCGCCCTCACCGGCCGCTTTGCTGGCGATCTCGACCTGTTCGACCCCCACGCCTCGGACACGGACGAGCTCGTCGCCCGCGCCGAAGCCGCGGAAGGGGCGATGCTCGCCGTGCCGGGCGTCACCCGCTCGGGCGGCTCGAGCGCCTCGGCGGCGACGGCGGGAATGGTGCTCGTCACCTCCACCGGCTTTTCAGGCGCCCACCAGGCGACCCGCCACGCGGTCTCGGCCACCGCCGTCGCGGGGGACGGCACGCGCATGGAGCGGGACTACTGGTTCTCCGCCCGTCGCCACCTCGCCGACCTCGCGGACCCGGCCGAGATCGGCCGCATCGCCGGCGAGCGCGCCGTGCGCCGCCTCGAGCCCCAGCGCATCGCCACCCGCACGGCGACCGTCTTGTTCGAGCCGCGGGCGGCGGCCGGCCTCGTCGGCCACTTCCTCGGCGCCGTCAACGGGGCGAGCATCGCCCGCGGCACCAGCTTCCTGAAGCACCGCATGGGCGAGAAGGTGTTTTCGGACGGCGTCAGGATCACCGACGACCCGGTGAAGCCCCGCGGCCTCGCCTCCCGCCCCTTCGACGGGGAGGGCGTGCCCGGCGAGGCGATCGACCTCGTGGCGGACGGGGTGCTGTCGTCCTGGCTCCTCGACGCGGCGAGCGCGCGGGAGCTCGGCCTCTCCCCCAACGGCCGCGCCGCCCGCGGCCTCGGCGCCCCGCGGCCGGGCGCCACCAACGTGACGCTCCATCCCGGGACCACGCCGCCCGACCGGCTGATGCAGGACATCGGCAACGGGCTCTACGTGACCGACCTCATCGGACAGGGCGTGAACCTCGTTACCGGCGACTACAGCCGCGGCGCCTTCGGCTACTGGATCGAGAACGGGGCCATCGCCTACCCGGTGAGCGAGATCACGGTGGCGGGCAACCTCGCCGACATGTTCGCCCGCATGGTCCTCGCCGACGACCCCGTGGAATTCTCCACCCTGACGGCGCCGACCGTCGCCATCGAGGGGATGACCATCGGTGGGCTCTGACGCCGTCGCCGCCGCCCCGGCCCCCGCCGCGGCCGCCGAGGACCTCGCGCTCATCCGCGAGGCATCGCTCGCGGCCGCCGACATCGCCCTCGACCATTTCCGGCGGGGCGCGCGGCAGTGGACCAAGGACGACGCCTCGCCCGTCACCGAGGCGGACCTCGCGGTCGACCGCTACCTGCTCGAGACCCTCACCGCCGCCCGGCCCGAGTACGGCTGGCTGTCGGAGGAGACGGCGGACGAACCCACGCGCCTGTCGCGCCGCCGCGTCTTCGTGGTGGACCCGATCGACGGCACCAAGGCCTTCATCGCCGGCGAGGACCGCTGGATGGTGAGCGTCGCCGTCGTGGAGGACGGGCGGCCGCTCGTGGGCTGCCTCGTCCGCCCGGCGACGGGCGCGGTGTTCACGGCGGCCCGGGGCGGCGGCGCGTTCCGGGACGGGGAGCGCCTGTCGATCCGCCCGCGGCCCGATCCCGCGGGGGCGCGGGTGTCGGGCCCGCGGCGCCTCACGCGGGAGCCCGAGGCGGTCGCCGCGGGGATGGAGGCGGTGCGCTACATCCCCTCCCTTGCGCTGCGTCTCGCCATGGTCGCGGCGGGCGAGCTCGACGGCGTTCTCACCCACGGCGGCTCCAGCGACTGGGACCTCGCCGCGGCCGACCTCGTCGTCACCGAGGCGGGCGGGATCGTGGAGAGCTACGAGGGGCGGCCCCTCGCCTTCAACGGGCGCCGTCCGGACCAGCCGGTGGTGATCGCCTGCCGCCCGGGCCTCGACGAGCCGCTCAGGACCATCGCCGAGCGGCTCGGCCACGCCCGCCGGCGGAGCTGAGCGGCGCGCCGTCCCCTTGACACGGGGGCCGCCCTCGTGTGGCTCACGGCCGACCCCTTCCCGACGGCGCCCGCAGGATGGCAGCGATGGCCGACACAGAAACCAAGCAGCTCCTCCACCTCGTGTTCGGCGGCGAGCTCACCTCCCTCGACACGGTGGAGTTCCGCGACCTCGACAAGCTCGACGTCGTCGGCATCTTCCCGAACTACGCGAGCGCGGAGAAGGCGTGGCGGGCGAAGGCCCAGGCGACGGTGGACAACGCCCACATGCGCTACTTCATCGTCCACATCCACCGCCTGATGGAGCCGGACGCCTGAGGATGGACGGGACCGGGGCCGCCCGGGGGGACGCATGAAGCTCGCCCGCTCGCCCGCGGTCCGGCGGGCCGTCGGGGTGGCCCTCGCCGAGCTCCTGCGCTTCGTGAACGCGACCAACCGGACGGTCCGCGATCCCGAGGACGCGATCGAGCGCTACCGCGGCATCCAGCCCTTCATCGGCGCCATGTGGCACGGCCAGCACTTCATGGTGCCGTTCGCCCGGCCGCGGGACGTGCCGACGCGGGTGATGATCTCCCGCTCCGCGGACGGGGAGATCAACGCCGTGGCGGCCGAGCGGCTCGGCATGGGCACGATCCGCGCCTCGGGCGGGCGCACTGGCCGGCAGATCCTTAAGCGCGGCGGGGCGCGGGGCTTCCTCGAGGCCCTCGGCACCCTCGAGGAGGGGATCTCGGTCGCCCTCACGGCGGACGTGCCGAAGGGTCCCGCGCGGCAGGCGGGCGAGGGGGTGGTCCTGCTCGCCGCCCGCTCCGGCCGGCCGATCCTGCCGCTCGCGGTGGCGACCTCGCGCCGGATCGTGCTCACGTCCACCTGGGACCACACGACGATCAACCTGCCGTTCGGCCGCATGGCGATCGTCTATGCCGAGCCGATCGCCGTGCCGTCCGACCTCGACGACGACGGCCTCGCCCTCTACCGCAAGATCGTGGCGAGCAGCCTCGACCGGGCGAACGCGCGGGCAGGCGCCCTCGCCCGGGGCGAGGCCGCCCCTGCTCCCTCCGGCGCCCCCAATGCCGTTCCCTGCGAGAGCTGACGCCGCGCGCACGTCCGCGGGCCGCGGCCGTCCCGGCCCGCGCGCGGCGCCGGCCGTGGTCCGGTCCCGCCGGCCTGCCGCCCTCGCTGCCGTCGCCGTGACCGGCAGGCGATCGCCCGAAGCGTCCGGCCGGCCGGTCCGGCTCCGGCGGGCCGCCGTCCGCCACGCGCCGCCCGCGACCGCTGGTGGCCGGCGCGGGACCGTCGCCCCCGATCCGGTCGCCTTGGCCGGCGGACACCGCTCCCGCCGGCCTGCCGCCCTCGCTGCCGTCGCCCTGACCGGCGGGCGATCGCGCGCAACGTTTGTGCGGCCGGTCCCGCTCCGGCGGGCCAGCGTCCGCCCCGCGCCGCCCGCGACCGCCGGCGGCCGGCGCGGGACCCGCACCCTCGATCCGGTCGCCGTGGCCGGCGGACACGGGCTTGCCGCGCCGTCGACCCCGGCGGCGGCGAGGCGGTCCACCCGCGGCGCGAGCGCATGCGACGCCCCCTTTTCGCGTTCACTGGAAGGCGGCGCACCTCGCCGGGGTTGCCCTGCCGCATCCGGTCGGACGGGAGCTGCGCCACCGCCACCCCGTCACGGTGCAGCATGCCGGGACGGCTGCCCGGGCGATGGCGGCACGCCGTCCCCGGTTCGCCACGGGCCGCAGGCGACCGCCGCCACCGGCCGGACGGCGCAGGCTGTCCGTGCACCCTCGGCTCCGCTCCGCGACGGAGCGAACGCTCGCCTCGCACCGCCGCCGGTGCCGGGCGCGGCATCGAGCGACACCGGTCGCGTCCCGTGCGGCGATCCCGGTCGGCGTCGACGGGGGCGATCGATCCGGGCGGCCCGCCGGTCGCCGCGTGCAACGCCGCGAAGGGGGGCGGGAGCGTGAGCCTCCTCACCGGCGCGTGGGAGGGCGCGGGGCGGGGGCTCGCGCCGCTGGCGCCCGCCTGGCTCGCCCGCCGCGCGGCGCGCGGCAAGGAGGATCCCGCCCGCCTCGGCGAGCGCACCGGACAGGCGTCCCTGCCCCGTCCGGACGGGCCGCTCGTGTGGCTCCACGCCGTCTCGGTCGGGGAGACCACGGCGGTCCTGCCCCTCGCCGCGCGCCTCGCCGGGGAGCGGCCGGTGCTTCTCACCACCGGCACGGTCACCTCGGCCGGGCTCGTGGCGGCGCGCGCCCCGGCGGGCGTTCTCCACCAGTACGCGCCGCTCGACGCGCCGCCCTTCCTCGCACGCTTCCTCGACCACTGGCGCCCGGTCGCCGCGCTGTTCGCCGAGAGCGAGATCTGGCCCGCCGCCATCGCCGCCGCGGCGCGGCGGGCGATCCCGTTCGCGGTCGTCAACGCGCGCCTGTCGGAGCGCTCCTTCCGCGGCTGGCGGCGGGCCGGCCCCCTCGCGCGGCCGCTGTTCGGGGCGCTCCGCCTCGTCGCCGCCCAGTCGCGGGACGACGCGGCCCGCTGGCGGGCGCTCGGCGCGCCCTCGGTGCACGAGACCGGGAACCTCAAGGGCGACGTCGCCCCGCTTCCGGCGGACGGCGACGCCCTCGCCCGCCTCGCGGACGCCGTCGCCGGACGCCCGGTGCTGCTGGCCGCCTCGACCCACCCCGGAGAGGAGGCGCTGGTGCTCGCCGCCCGGGAGCGCCTGGCGCGGGAGAGGCCGGAACTCCTCCTCGTCCTCGTGCCGCGTCACCCGGAGCGGGGGCCGGAGGTGGCCGCCCTCGCCGCGGGCGCGGGGGCCGTGGCCGTCCGCTCGCGCGCGGAGCTGCCGGGTCCGAAAACCGCCGTCTACGTCGCCGACACGCTGGGCGAGCTCGGCCTGTTCTACCGCCTCGCGCCGGTGGTGGTGCTGGGCGGCTCGTTCGCGCCGGTCGGCGGGCACAATCCCTACGAGCCCGCCCGACTCGACTGCGCGATCCTGACCGGCCCCGCGGTCCACAACTTCCGCGACGTGTTCGCGGCCCTCTTCGCTGCCGGGGGCGCGGCGTCGGTCGCCGACGCCGCGGCGCTGGCGGCGGCGGCGTCCCGCCTCCTTGACGATCCGCACGCGGCGGCGGCGATGGCCGCCCACGCCCGCAGCGTGGCCGAGGCGAGCGCGGGCGCCCTCGAGCGGACGCTCGCCGCCCTCGCGCCCGTCCTGTCGCCCGCGCCCGGCCGCGCCTGCGACGCGCCGCCACCCTGATGGAACCGCCGGCCCCCTGCCTCCCGACCTCCCGTGGCCCTGGTGCGTGCGGCCCGCCGCCCGGGTGCGACCGACCTTCCGACCACCCGATCGCCGCGAACCGGGACGGGGACCGCGCGCTCGGGCCGGGCGGACATTCAGGCCCCGCGCCGACGACGACCCGCCTCGACCCGCCTGCCCCCGCGCGGCGTCATCGGGCCGAGGGCGGGTCACCGGGGGAAGGCCACCTGTCCGCGCGGACGCGCCGGAGGACCGTCCGGCGAGGCCGGATCGGGGTCCGCGAGCACCGGCGGAGCGGGATCCGCGCCGCGAGGCCACGCGCATCGCCTGGACGAAGCCCCGCGGGCCGCGGCAGACCGGGAGCGGGGCGGCGGGGGAGCGTTTCGCTTGCGGCAGGGGCCGGCGGGACCGCGGCGGCCGACGAATTCGCCCGGCGGCGACGGCTCCCGATGCGCCGGGCACCGTCGATCGCGAGCGGCACGCGTGCGGGCGCGCCCTCGCCCGTCGGCGGCCGGACGTCGATGGAACCGCGCGGCGGCATCCCGGGAGCCTCGGCGGCCCATCCAGAGCGCAGACGGGACAGGCCGTTCCGGACCGAAGGGGCTCGCGCGTGGCGCCCGGGGCCCGTCGCGCAGCCCAACCCGGGCGCAACTCACCTGCCCCGCCCCGGACGACGGGCGAATGGAGCGGCCGGACGGCGTCTTTGGTCCGGGCGCGGTGCGGACGGCGGCCGAAGGCGGACCGTCCCGGCGCCGGCGCCCCCGCTGCGGGGGCGGCCGGGCGGCCAGCGCCCAGAGAGCCCCTTGCGTGCGCAGCCCGGCGCTCGCACGAACCGCGCCGCGCGGCGCTTTCCGGGGGCTGGGGGGCCGCGCGCGGCACCACGGCCGACGGGAGCGGGGGATCCGGCCGCCTCCGGAGCGGCTTGCCGCGGGCAGCGCCGTGGTGGCCCGGCGGACGAGAGCGCGCGGGTGGGCGAGGGGCCGCCGTGCCGGTGTCCTGCCGCGGCCACCCCGGCGAGTGCCGCGCGCACCCCACGACTTGCCCCATCGGCGTGGCGCATCGGGACGACGCGCCCGCCCGGCGGCGCCGGACGGCAAGCGGAACCACG
>CAZJNX010000076.1:0-20495 GCA_964547415.1 uncultured Hyphomicrobiales bacterium | reverse complement strand
CGCTGGAGCCGATCCACGACGGCTACCGCAACTGGCTGAAGAAGGACTACGCCGTCGCCCCGGAAGAGCTGATGCTCGACCGCACCCAGCTGATGGGGCTCACCGCGCCGGAGATGACGGTCCTCGTCGGCGGCATGCGCGTCCTCGGCGCCAACCACGGCGGTGCGAAGCACGGCGTGTTCACCGAGCGGGAAGGCGCGCTGACGGCGGACTTCTTCGTCAACCTGACCGACATGCGCTATTCCTGGGTGCCGACGGGGGAGAACCTCTACGACATCCGCGACCGCAAGACGGGCGAGACGAAGTGGACGGCGACGCGGGTCGACCTGGTGTTCGGCTCCAACTCGATCCTGCGGGCCTACGCGGAGGTCTACGCCCAGGACGATAACCACGGGAAGTTCGTGAAGGACTTCGTGGCGGCCTGGGCGAAGGTGATGGACGCGGACCGCTTCGACGTCGCCTGATCGCCGGCCGACCCGGGCGCGGCCCGTCCGGCCCCGCCCGACGTCCGTGCCATGGCGGCGCCCGCCGCCGCCGACCGCTCCAGCGCCCCCGGCCCACGCCGGGGGCG
The DNA here is from genome assembly GCA_964547415.1 of uncultured Hyphomicrobiales bacterium. Lineage (GTDB taxonomy): Bacteria > Pseudomonadota > Alphaproteobacteria > Rhizobiales > Amorphaceae > CAZJNX01. The sequence goes on along the minus strand of CAZJNX010000076.1, from coordinate 19,924 downwards.
CTTTTCGTTCGGCCGGCAAGCGACGGACGCGCCCCCACCCGGACGCCGTGATCCCCCGCGCGACGCCGCAAAGGGCCGATCCGTGACGGCGATCACGCCGGTTCCGCCGCAACCGCCGAAGACCGGGCGGAGGCGAGCCGTCCCCGTCCGGCGCCGGGGCTTCGTTATCCCCCGACCGCAACGGGCGGCGAGGCCTTCCCCCGCGCGGTCCGTCCGGGACGGCGGGTGGCTGTCCCGGAACCGAGCGACGTTCGGCGATGCGGTTCGCCTTCCCACGCTGGCTCGACGCCGTCATTTCGGCCCGAACGTCCTGCGAGGACGGCGCGGCCGAAGACGCCCCGGGCGCCGGCAGCCCCGCCCCGACCGGGGCTCCTTCCCCGGCCACGGCGGTGCGGGCGTCTTCTCCGGCGTCCGCAAGCAGGCGGGACGGGTCGCCCTCGACGCGGACGAGGGCGCCAGGGCGCCCGTGCCGGGCCGCGCGCCCGCCTCGGCGGACCGTCTTCATGGCGACCATGGCGCGGGCTTCCCGTTCGCGCTGGCCGGTGCGGACGCCTTCTCCACGGTCCGGATGCAGCAGAAACGCATCTCGCTCGACGCGGCCCCGAACGCCCGGGGCCCGTCCCACACCCCGAGTGGGCGGACGTCGACGCGTCCGACCCGAGCCTTGCCGCGTCGACCGTTGGGACATGGCCGCCGATCGTCCGTCTCGACGGGCCGGCGGCGGACGAGGCGTCGGCGTGCGGCTCTGCGACGGGCGGCTCGGAGACCTGTTCCGACCGGCGAGCCGGTCCCGCGGACGGTCAGCAGGGAAGGTCGACGGGTTCGTCGAGAACGTGGCGGACGGCGAGGTAGGCCTCGTTCACCGCCTCGCCGATGCGGCGGATGCCGGCGGCGTCGCCGATCACCCGCGCCGGGATCTTCCGGGCGGCGGCGGCGGCGAGGAGGTCCGAGCCCGGGTCGCGGCCCTGGGCGAGCACGACGAGGCGGGCGGGCACCGTCTCCTCCCCCTCATGCGTGCCGAGGACCACCGTGTCCGCGCCGATCGACAGGAGATGGGTGTTGTCCCGCACCGAAATGAGCGGGTTGTCGGCGATCGCCTGGAGCAGGCGGCGGCGGTAGACGAATTCCGCCGCCCGCGCCATGCGCCGGGCCGGGGAGCGGGTGACGATGGTGACGGCGACGCCCCGGTGGGCGAGGAGCTCGGCCGTCTCGCACCCGGTCTCCCCGCCGCCGTAGACGATCGCCGGCCCCTCCCCCGGCAGCGCTGGCGGCTCCTCCATGAGAAGGTCGTAGGCGTCCGCCACGTGGGGGCGGTCCGCTCCGGGGATCGCCCGCGGCCGGGTCCGCGCGCCCGTCGCGACCACGAGGACCGCGGGCGCGAAGGTCGCGAGGAAGGCGGCGTCCACCCGCGTGCCGGCGAGGACCGTGACCGCGGAGTCCGCAAGGCGCGCGACGAGGTAGTCCCGGTACCAGAACAGCTTGTCCTTGCCCGGCGGGTTCGCCGAGGCGACGAGGCCGCCGCCGAGCGCCGCCCGCGCCTCCGCCAGGGTGACGGAAAAGCCCGCGCCGTCGAGGAGGAGGGCGGCCGCGATCCCCCCCGGCCCGCCGCCGACCACGAGGGCGCGGCGCCCGCCGCCCGTCCGCGGCAGGGGCGGATCGCGCTCGCGCCCCGCCCGCGGGTTCTCCGCGCAGCCGACGGGGACCATCCGGGCGAGACGGTCGATGCACCAGTTGCAGGACGTGCAGGGGCGGATCGTGCGCGCTTGGCCCGAGAGGGCCTTTTGCGGCCACAGCGGGTCGGCGATCAGCGCCCGGCCGAGGGCGACGAGGTCGCAGTCCCCCTCCGCAACGGCCGCCTCCGCCATCTCCGGCCGGCGGATGACGCCGACGCCGATCACCGGCGCGCCGGTCGCCGCGCGGATGCGGCGGGCGAACGGCAGGCGCCAGCCCTCGGGCGTGGAGATCGGGTCCACGTTGGTGTCGATCCGCTCGGCGATGCCGGTGGAGACGTGGATGGCGTCGGCCCCCGCCGCGACGAGGTGGGGGGCGAGGCGCTCGGTGTCCTCGATGGCGAGCCCGCCCGGCACGAACTCGGCCGCCGACATCCGGTAGATCAGCGGCCCGGCCGCGCCGACCCGGTCCTTCACCGCACGGATGACGGCGGCGGGGAAGGCGAGACGGCGCGCCTCGTCGCCGCCCCAGGCGTCGTCGCGCCGGTTGGTGTGGGGCGACAGGAACTGGCCGAGGAGGTAGCCGTGGGCGCCGTGGAGCTCGATCGCCTCGTAGCCCGCCCCGATGGCCCAGCCGGCGGCCCGGGCGAACGCCTCGACCAGCCGCTCGATCTCGCCCGCCTCGAGGGCGCGCGGGGCCACGCGGTACATGGGGCTTTGAAACGCGCTCGGCGCGACGGGTTGCCGCCCGCCGATCATGCGCGGCGTCGTCTGCCGGCCGGCATGGTGGAGCTGGAGGCAGGCGCGGGCCCCGCCCGCGCGGATCGCCTCGGCGAGGCGCGCGTGACCGCCGATCAGGTGCGGGGAATCGAGGGAGAGCTGGGGTGCGGCGCCGAGGCCCTCGGTCCGGTCGACGCAGGTGAACTCCACCGTCACCATGCCCGCCCCGCCCCGCGCCCGCTCGGCGTACCAGGCGACGAGCTCGGGCGTGACGCTCCCGTCCGGGGCGGCCATGTTGGTCTCCATGGCCGCCATCACGAGACGGTTCGCCAGACGGAGCCCAGCGAGGTCGAACGGGTCGGAAAGCCGCGGGAAGGGTGGCGCGGCCGAGGCTGCGGGGAGGGCGCTCATCGGCCGCGGAACGCCGGTGGGCGCTTTTCCAGGAAGGCGGCGCGGGCCTCGGCGTGGTCCTCGCTCGCCATGAGCGCGGCCTGCCCGCCGACCTCCTCGGCGAGCACCGTGTCGAGGGGGCCCGGCAGGCGGGCGAAGGCGGCCTTCGTGGCGGCGACGGCGAGCGGTGCCGCGTCGGCGTACCGCTCGGCCTCGGCAAGGGCGGCGGCGAGCGCTTCGCCCGGTTCGGCGAGGGCGTCGGCGAGGCCGATGGCGACCGCCTCCTCGCCGGAGAGCACCTCGGCGAGCATGGCGAGGCGCTTCGCCCGGGCGTAGCCGACCCGGGCGGGGACCGACCACAGCATCCCGTAGTCCGGCATCAGCCCCACCTTGCCGAAGACGGCGCCGAAGCGGGCGTCCCGCGCCGCGACGCACCAGTCCGCGAGGGCGGCGAGGGACAGGCCGCCCCCGAACGCCGCCCCCTCGACGGCCGCGATCACCGGCTTCGGCCCCTCCGCCAGGAGGCGGACGAGCCGGTGGCCCGCCATGAGCCGCGCCCGCGCGTAGGCCGGCTCCCCCGGCCGCATGGATTTCAGGTCCCCGCCCGCGCAGAACGTGCCGCCCGCGCCGGTGAGCACGATCGCCCGCACCGCCCCGTCCGCCACGAGCGGGTCGAAGGCGGCGAGCAGCCCCTCGCGCATGGCGGGCGTCAGCGCGTTGCGGGTCTCGGGGGCCGACAGGGTGACCACCGCCACCCGCCCCGCGCGCGTCACCGATACGGGACCGTCCATCCTCTCCTCCGTCAGGGCGCGACGAGCGAGGGCAGCCACAGGACGATCCCCGGGAAGGCGATGAGGAGCGCGATCACGAGGACGTCCATGGCCACGAACCAGGCGATGCCGCGGAAGATCTTGTCGGTGGGCACGAGGTCGCCGACGATCCCCTTCACCACGAACACGTTGAGGCCGACCGGCGGCGTGATGAAGCCGATCTCCAGGAACTTCGCCATCAGGATCCCGAACCAGATGAGGTTGATCGCCTGCGTTTCGAGCACGGGCAGGAGGATCGGGATCGACAGGAGCATGATGCCGATCGGATCGAGCAGCATGCCGAGGAAGACGAGCGCCACCGAGATGAGCAGGATCACCTGGAGCTCAGAGTAGCCCTGCCCGCCCACGAAGTCGGCGAGGATCTCCGTCACGCCGGACAGGGCGAAGAAGCGGGTGAGGAGCTGCGCCCCGATGGCGATCACGAAGATGGCGGCGGTGGAGCGCAGCGTCTCGCCGATCGCCGACTTGAAGACCTCGAAGGTGAGCGCGCGCTTCACGAGCGCGATCAGGAAGGAGAGCGCCGCCCCGACCGCGCCGGCCTCGGTCGGCGTGAAGGCGCCGGAGAACAGCCCGCCGAACACGCCCACGATGAGGAGGACCACGGGCCAGGTGTCCCGGAACGCCCACAGCCGCTCGCCGAGGGTGACCTTCTCCTCGACCGGCGGGGCGAGGGCCGGGTTGAGCTTCGAGCGCACAACCACCATGAGGGCGTACATGAGCGCCGTCAGGAGGCCGGGCACGAAGGCGGCGAGGAAGAGCTGGCTGATCGGCTGCTCGACGAAGATGCCGTAGATGATGAGGAGGATCGACGGCGGGATCATGGATCCGATGGTACCGGCCGCGGCGATCGTCCCGGTGGCGAGGCCCTTGTCGTAGCCCCGCTTCAGCATCTCCGGGACGGCGATCCGCCCCATGGCCGCCGTGCAGGCGAGCGAGGAGCCTGTGACGGCGGCGAACATGGACGAGCCGCCGATGGAGGCGACCGACAGCCCGCCCGGCAGCCACGACAGCCACAGCCGGGCGAGGCGGAAGAGCCCGTCCGTCAACCCCGCGTGGTAGCAGAAGTAGCCCATGAGCAGGAACATCGGCACGGACGAGAGCGTCCAGTGGGCCGTGAAGTCGTACGGGATCTCGGCGATCATGCCGATGGCGGCGCGCGGGCCGACGATCCACCAGATGCCGACGACCGAGACCATGCCGAGGGCGACGCCGATGGGCACGCGCAGGAAGATGAGCGCGAGGAGGGCGACGATCCCGATGCCGCCGATGGTTTCCGGGGAGAAATCCATCAGTGGGTCGTCTTGGCGGCGGGCGCCGCGGCGGAGACCCGGTCCGGGTCGAGGTCCGCGCGCACGAGGGCGACGGCGCTGCGCACGAGCTTCAGCACCAGCATCGCCGTGATGAGCGACGCGCCGACGGGCACCAGGAACCGGCTCGGCCAGATGATGACGGAGTACGAGCCCATGATGAACTCGCCCACCTCGAACTTGCGGACGGCGACGCGCCAGGTGGCCGTGGTGAGGAGGTAGAAGAAGACGGCGCCCAGCCCGTAGGCGAGGACGTCGAGGAGGCGGCGGCCGAGCCGCGGCAGGGCGGCGTACACGAGCTCCACGTGGATGTTGCCGCCCGCCCGCTCCACCGCGCCGAGCGGCAGGAAGACCACCGCCACCATGTAGTAGTTGGAGACCATCTCGAGCGTGACCGGCACGGGCGCGTTGAAGAAGTACTTGCCGACCACGTCCACCGTCACGTGGACCATCATGGCGACGAGGGCGAGGCCGCCCACCAGCATGAGCGCCGAGGCGAGGAGGCCGAGGAGGCGCTCGATCGCGGCCATCAGGCCTCGTCCATGGCCGCCTGGGCCATCTCGCGCAGCTTCTTCTTCTGAATCTTGATGCCGTTGGCGCTCTGCGTCACCGGGAAGGCGTCGATCACGAACGCCCGGGCGGGCACCTTGAAACGGGCCATCCGCCCCTCGCAGTGGCCGAGGATGTCCGCCTCCTCGGCAGTCGCCCCGGCCTTCAGCGTCACGAAAGCGACGGCGCGCGTCTTCTCGCCCGAAACGGCACCCACCACCTGGCAGCCCTCGACGGCCGGGTGGGCGAGGATGTGGGCCTCGATCTCCTCCGGGTTCACCAGGTAGCCGCCGAGGCGCAGCGCGTCACCCATGCGGTTGAGGAAGGAAAAGCCGCCGTCCTCGGTGAGGGTGCCGAGGTCGCCCGTCTTCAGGAACAGGTCGCCCGTGAAGGTGGCGCGGGTCGCCTCCTCGTTGCCGTAGTAGCCGATCATGACCGAGGGGGCGCGCACCTCGATCTCGCCGTTCTCGCCCGGCGGCAGGAGCTTGCCGGTCTCGGTGTCGCGCACCCGCACCTCGGCCTCTCGCGACACGGGGATCCCGCCGGGCTGGCCGCGCCGCTCCGGCCCCGCGCCGAGGGGCTGCATGGCGAACAGGGCCATGCACTCGCTCATGCCGTAGACGCCCGTGATGGTGATGCCGGCCGCGTCCGCCCGCTCCACGAGGTCGGGAAGGCCCGGGTTGAAGCGGGCGTAGCCGATGAAGCACAAGGCGGGGTAGGGCCGCTCGCCCGCGCCCGCGCCCGCGAGGATGAGCCGGTCCACCATGTCGTCCGAGCCGTTGACGTGGGTGACGGCGTGGGCGTGGACGAGGCGGGCGGCCTCCGCGGCGTCGAACACGGGCAGGAGCACGGTGGGCCGGCCGCCCGCGAGCGCGCCCATGATCTGGGCGAAGCCGAACACGCCGCACAGGGGGACCGCCTGGAGGAGGACGGCGTCGGCCGCGCCGTAGCCGAAGCCTTGCGCGACGTCGAGGCCGTGGCGGGTCGCCGTCGCCTGGTTGTGGAGGACGAACTTCGGGCCGGACGTGGTACCCGACGTCGTGAAGATCTTGCACGGGCTGCCGGGCCGGGCGCGGCTTTCGGCGAGCGGCGGGTGGCCGGCGAGCGCCTCGAAGGCGACCGTTTCGGCGTGGGCGATGTGGTCCGCCCCCGCGGGGTCGCCGACCGTCACGATCGTCTCGAGGGCGGTCAGCGCCGCCGGGTCCACGTCGCGCAGGATCGCGGGGAAGTCGATCCCCTTGAAGTGCGGGGAGAAGGTGAGGACCTTCGCGCCCGTGCGGCCGACGATGTCGCTCACCTCGACCGAGCGGAAGCGCGTGTTGACGGCCACCGCGATCGCCCCGAGGTGGCAGCAGGCGAGGAAGAGCTCGACATACTCGGGGACGTTGGGCAGCCAGATCGCCACCCGGTCCCCCTCCGCGACGCCGAGGGAAGCAAGGGCCGTGGCGAGGCGGCGGGCGCGCTCCTCGAGGGCGGCGAAGGTGATGGTGCGCCCCTCGTGGAGGAGGGCGGCGCCGGCGGGGTCCGCGCGGGCGAGGAGGTCCGGCACGGAGGGGCCGCGGTCGGCGGCGGCCGCCGCCAGCGTGTCCGACAGGCTCGCCTCGGCCGTGAGACCGTTCGCGGTCAGAGCGTCCCCCACCGCCGTCCTCCCCTCGGGCCGTGCGGCCCGCGACATTTCCGGAATGCGCCTCGTTTCGGGCGGGCGCCTTGAGGTCACGCTACCGAGTAGTATGATGCCGGTCAACAGCCGCCCCGGGGCGCCCGGGGCCCAGGCTCGAGACCGGCGGCAGGCCGGCACACCGGGAGACGCCCATGACCCCTCACGCGCCGAAAGGCCGCCGCCCGTGAGCGCGGCCGACGCCCACGCCGGCCTCGGCCCGGACGCCCTCTTCGAGGCGTTCCTCGCCGAGGGCCGCTTCATGATCCAGAGGAGCCGCTCCACCGGCGCCCACGTCTTCTACCCCCGCGCCATCGCGCCGGGCACGGGCGCGGACGACCTCGAATGGGTGGAGGCGTCGGGCCGCGGCACCGTCTACGCGACCACGGTCGTCCGCCAGCGCCCGGAGAAGGGGGGCGATTACAACGTCGCCCTCGTCGACCTCGAGGAGGGGCCGCGGATGATGAGCCGCGTCGTCGGCGTCGCCCCGGACGCGGTGGCGATCGGCATGGCCGTCGTCGCCGAGGTGGGCGACATCGCCGGCAAGCCCGCCGTCCTCTTCCGCCCCGCCTGACAGCTGAGGACCCGCGACATGGCACACAGGCTGCGCGGCACGACCGCGGTGATCGGCGTCGGCCACGGCGGCATGGGCGAGGCGCCCGGCCGCTCTTCCCTCGAGATCCTGGCCGAGGCGGTGAAGAACGCCCTCGACGACGCGGGCCTCACGCTCGCCGACGTCGACGGCCTCTTCACCGGATCGTCCAGCCACTTCATGCCGACCCTGTCGGTGGCGGAGTACCTCGGGATCGCGCTCCGCTGGTCCGACGGGTCGATGATCGGCGGGTCGAGCTACGTCGCCCACACCCTCAACGCGACCCTCGCCCTCGACGCCGGGCTGTGCGACGTGGCGCTGATCTGCTACGGCAGCAACCAGCGGACGGCGGGCGGCCGCCTCGTCTCCATGTCCGAGCCGCAGCCGATGGAGGCGCCCTACGGCCCGCGCTATCCCATCAGCTCCTACGCGCTGGCGACGAGCCGGCACATGTACGAGTACGGCACGACGCGCGAGCAGCTCGCCGACGTCGCCGTCGCCGCCCGCGCCTGGGCGCGCATGAACCCGGAGGCGTTCGAGCGCGGGCCCCTCACGAAGGAGGAGGTGCTCTCCTCCCGCATGATCTCCGACCCGCTGACGAAGCTCGACTGCTGCCTCGTCACCGACGGGGGCGCGGCCATCGTCATGACGCGGGCCGACCGGGCGAAGGACACGCCGAAGCCCCCCGCCTACTTCCTCGGCGCGGGCCTTGCCCACTTCCACCGCCAGATCAGCGCCATGCCCGACCTCACGGTGACGGCGGCGAGCGCGTCCGGCCCCCGCGCCTTCGAGATGGCGGGCCTCGGCCCGAAGGACGTGGACGTCCTCGAGCTCTACGACGCCTTCACCATCAACACGATCCTGTTCCTGGAAGACCTCGGCTTCTGCGAAAAGGGCGAGGGCGGGGCGTTCGTCGCGGACGGGGCGATCGCGCCGGGCGGGCGGCTCCCGGTCAACACCAACGGCGGGGGCCTGTCCTGCGTCCACCCGGGCATGTATGGCCTTTTCACCGTGACGGAGGCGATCCGCCAGCTGCGCGGCGAGTGCGGCGAGCGGCAGGTGCCGGGGGCGAACGTGGCGCTCGCCCACGGCAACGGCGGCGTCCTGTCGAGCCAGGTGACGAGCCTCTTCGGCACGGCGGCGACGGTCTGACGATGCCGGTCGACTACCAGCGGCTGATGGGCTGGCCCGTCCCCGAGACGCGGGAGGCGGTGACGGACACCCTCGTCATCCTCTACGCCCTCGGCTGCGGCGCGGGCGAGGCGGCGGACGACCTGCCGTTCGTGTGGGAGGAGCGGCTGAAGGTGCTGCCCACCATGGCGAGCGTCCTCGCCCACCCGGGCCTGTGGATGGCCGACCCCGGCCTCGGCATCGACTGGCGCCGCCTCCTCCACGGCGAGCAGGGCATCCGCATCCACGGGCCCCTGCCGACCTCGGGCACCGTCACCGGCACGACGCGGATCGTCGACGCCATCGACCGCGGCCCCGGCAAGGGCCTCCTCATCTACCAGGAGCGGGAGATCCGCGACGGGGCGGGCCGACACGTCGCCACCGCCACCATCACCACCTTCGCCCGCGGCGACGGCGGCGCGGGGGGGCCGCAAAAGCGCGCGCCGCGCCCCTTCGCCCTTCCCGACCGGCCGCCGGACGGGCGGGTGGAGCTTGCCACCCGCCCCGACATCCACCTCCTCTACCGCCTGATGGGCGACCGCCACCCCATCCACGTGGACCCGGACTTCGCTAAGGGAGAGGGCTTCGACGGGCCGATCATGGCGGGCCTTTGCACCTACGGGATCGCGGGGCGCGCGCTCCTGAAGGCGGCGAACGTGGCGCCCGAGCGGCTCGTCGCCATGGACGCGCGCTTCTCCGCCCCCGCCTACCCGGGCGAGACCATCGCCACCGACGTCTGGGAGATGGACGGCGGCGTCCTCGGCTACCGTTGCACGACCCTGCCCCGCGGTGTCACCGTGATCGACAACGGCCGCGCCGAGATCGCGCCCGCCTGACGGAGACCGCCCATGACGCCGACGCTCGCGCCCGTCTCCCTCGCCGACCTCGCCGCCGCCGTGCCGGACGGGGCGCTCGTGGCGATCCCGCCGGACTACTCGGGCGTCGCCATGGCCGCGACGGCCGCCCTTCTCGCCCGCCGCGCGCGGGGGCTCCGCCTCTATTGCCTCCCCTACTCCACGGTGCAGGCGGACGTCCTCGTCGGCGCGGGGTGCGTCGCGTCGATCGAGGCGGCGGCCGTCACCCTCGGCGAGCACGGGCTCGCCCCGCGCTTTTCCGCCGCCGTCGAGGCGGGGCGGATCACGATGCGCGATTCCAACTGCCCAGCGCTCCACACCCAGCTGCAGGCGACCGAGAAGGGCGTCCCGTTCATGCCGCTGCGCGGCCTTCTCGGCACGGACGTCCTCGCCAACAGGCCGGACTGGAAGGTGATCGACGACCCGTTCGCGCCGGGCGATACCATCGTCGCCCTTCCCGCGGTGAAGCCCGACGTCGCCCTCTTCCACGCCGCGAAGGCGGACGCGGAGGGCAACGTGTGGATCGGCCGGCGGCGCGAGCTCGCCACCCTCGCCCACGCCTCCGCCCGCACCCTCGTGACGGTGGAGGAGGTGGTGCCCGGCAGCTTCTTCGAGAGCGAGGAGACGGCGGCGGCCGCCCTTCCCGCCTTCTACGTGGACGCGGTCGCCGTCGCGCCGGACGGCGCCCTCCCCTGCCAGCTGCCGGGCGTCCACGAGGCGGACGAGGCCGCGATCGCCGGCTACGCCCGCGCCGCGCGCACCGAGGCGGGCTTTGCCGAATGGCTCGCCGGGTTCCTGGCCCGGGCGGGCTTCGCCGCGGCGGAGCCGGCGTGAGCGCGCCCGCCCTCGAGGAGCTCCTGATCGGCCGCCTCGCCGACGCCCTCGCCGGCGACCGGCACGTCGCGGTCGGCGCCGCCTCGCCGATCCCGGGGGCGGCCGCCCTCCTCGCCCAGGCGGAAGCCGCGGCGCCGATGCACGTCACCATCCTCCACAGCCGCCGCCACAACCGTTTCACCGACGGCGCGCGCGAGCTGTTCGACGCCGCCGGCCAGGGCCGCATCGACACCTTCTTCCTGGGCGGCGTCCAGATCGACGGGGCGGCGAACATCAACCTCGTGGGCGTCGGCCCCTACCCGAACCTGAAGAAGCGCTTTCCGGGCTCGTTCGGCTCGGCGTTCATGGCCTTCGCCGTCCCGAAGGTGATCCTCTTCCGGGAGGAGCACTCGCCGCGAACGCTGGTCGAGAAGGTCGACTTCGTCTCCGCCCCCGGCACCTCGCCCGAGGGCACATGGCGGCGCGGCGGGCCGACGCTCCTCGTCACGGGCCTTTGCGTCTTCGCCTTCGACGGCAAGCGCGGCCGCTTCCGCCTCGAGAGCGTCCACCCGGGCGTGACGCCGGACGACATCGCCGAGCGGACGGGCTTTTCCTTCGACCGGCCCGACGAGGTGCCCGAGACGCCCTCCCCCGGCCCGGAACGGCTCGCGCGGCTTCGCGGCGAGATCGCGCCGAAGGTCGCCGAGTTCTATCCCGTGTTCGCCGAGCGCGTCTTCGGCGCCACCCTGCAAGGAGCGTGAGCCCCATGACCGACGAGAGCCCCGCCCGCCGCCCCGGCGCCCTTGCCGGCCTCAAGGTGGTCGACCTCACCCGCGTCCTCGGCGGCCCGTTCTGCACCCAGTGGCTGGGCGACCACGGGGCCGACGTCGTCAAGGTGGAGCCGCCCCAGGGCGACGAGACCCGCGGCTGGGGCCCGCCCTTCAAGGGCGACGCCTCGTCCTACTTCATCGGGGTGAACCGGTCGAAGCGGGGCATCTCGCTCGACCTGTCCCGCCCCGAGGGCCGGGAGGTGCTGATGCGCCTCCTGAAGGACGCGGACGTCCTCATCGAGAATTTTCGCACCGGCACGCTGGAAAGGTGGGGGATCGGCTACGAGGAGGTGCTCAAGGCCCGCTTCCCGCGGCTCGTCCACTGCCGCATCACCGGCTTCGGCGCGGACGGGCCGTTCGGCGGCTTCCCGGGCTACGACGCGGTGATCCAGGCCACCGCCGGCCTCATGAGCGTCAACGGCAACGAGGAGACGGGGCCGCTCCGCCTTGGCGTCCCGATCGTCGACATCGCGACCGGGATCTCGGCGGCCCTCGGCATCATGAGCGCCATCTACGAGCGGGAGAAATCGGGCACCGGCCAGTTCCTCGAGGTGAGCCTCTACGACACCGCCGTCAGCCTCGTTTATCCCCACGGCGCCAACTACTTCCTGTCCGGCAAGCCGCCGGGCCGCTCCGGCAACCCGCACCCGAACGTGTCGCCCTACGACAAGTTCGCGGTGAAGGACGGGGAGATCTTCCTCGGGGTCGGCAACGACGGCCAGTTCCGCAAGCTCTGCGACACGCTGGGCGAGCCGGCGATGGCGGACGACGCCCGCTTCCGGACCAACCGGGACCGGCTGGAAAACCGCCTCGCCCTCCGCGAGCGGCTGGAGGCGCTGATGGCGGACGAGGAGGCGGAACCCCTGTGCCGCCGCCTCATGGAGCGGGGCGTGCCGGCGGGCCCCATCAACGCCTTCCCGACGGTGGCCGACCACCCCCACACCCGCCACCGGGACATGGTGATCGACATCGACGACTACCGCGGCCTCGGCAACCCCATCAAGCTCACCCGGACCCCGCCCGCCCCGCGCCTGAAACCGCCGTCCTTCTCCGAGCACACCCGCGAGGTCCTCGCCGAGGCGGGCTACGGCGAGGAAGAGATCGAGGCGCTGATGGCGGCCGGCGTGATCCCGGCCGAGAAGGACGACGCCCCGGTCGGCTAGAGGCAACCCATGCGCGAAGTTTCCAGGATCGCCGACCTTCGCGAGGCCATGGCCGCCCTGCGAGAGGGGGGCGCCACCGTCGGCCTCGTGCCCACCATGGGCGCCCTCCACGCCGGCCACATGGCCCTCGTGGAGGCGGCGATGGCGGCCTGCGACCACGCGGTCGTCAGCATCTTCGTGAACCCGACCCAGTTCGCCGCGAACGAGGACATCGACCGCTACCCCCGCCAGATGGAGCGGGACCGGTCGCTCCTCGAGCGCCACGGCGTCTCGCTCCTGTTCGCGCCGACGCGGGAGGACATCTACCCGCCGGGCCACCGGACCCGCGTGACCGTCGAGGGCGAGGACGAGCGGCTGTGCGGCGCCCACCGGCCCGGCCACTTCACCGGGGTCGCCACCGTCGTCTCGATCCTGATCGAGGCGGTGCGGCCGGACGTGTCCTTCTTCGGGGAGAAGGACTACCAGCAGCTCCAGGTGATCCGCCGCATGGCGCGGGACCTCCTCCTGCCGGGCGAGATCCGCGGCGTGCCGACGGTGCGCGACGCGGACGGCCTCGCCCTGTCCTCCCGCAACGCGTACCTTTCGCGAGAAGACCGGGAACGGGCGCCAGGGATGTACCGCACCCTCGTCGCGATCCGCGAGGCGGCGGCCGCCCGCCCGGACGACCTCCCCCGCCTCCTCGAGGAGGGCCGGACGCGGCTCGCCGCGGCGGGCTTCGCGGTGGAGTACCTGGAGGCGCGGGACGACGAGACGCTGGAGCCCGCCACGCGGGCCGCCCCTTCCGTGCGCCTGTTCGCGGCCGCCCGCCTCGGCGAGACCCGCCTCATCGACAACCTGCCGCTCGCGGACTGAGGCGGCCGCTCACGGCCCATCACAAGCGGGTCAGCCCCGCCCGTCGGCGCTTTCCCGGCGCGCCCGTCCGGCGCATATCGGCGTTGCGCGCGAGAAGCGCGCGAGGCCGGAGGAGACCCATGAGCGCCATCACCCGCTGCGGACTGATCGCCGGCCTCGCCGCCGGCGTCGTCCTCGCCCCCCTCGCCGCCCGGGCGGGAAAGCCCGCCGTCTACCAGAGCGGCGGCGTCGCCATCGACGGGACCGACCCCGTCGCCTACTTCACCGACGGCCGCCCGGTGAAGGGATCGCCCGCCTTCACGGCCGAGTGGAACGGCGCCACCTGGCGCTTTTCCTCCGCCGCCAACCGGGACGCCTTCCGCGCCGACCCCGCCCGCTACGCGCCGCAGTACGGCGGCTACTGCGCCTGGGCGGTCGCGCAGGGCTACACGGCCTCCACCGTGCCGGAGGCCTGGTCCATCGTGGGCGGCAAGCTCTACCTCAACTACAGCCGCTCCATCCAGCGGCGCTGGGACCGCGACCCGGCCGGCAACATCCGGGCGGGGAACCGCAACTGGCCGGCCGTCCTCCGCTGAGGGCGGCCTTCGCGGCGGGCCGCCGGCGGTCTATGGGGTGCGGGACGGCGGGAATGGCCCCGCCCCGGCATGTCGAACGGACACGATGCAAGCCCGAGCGAGCCTGAGGCCCCACCCGTTCCGGCCGCGCACCTGGCCCCTGTCGTTCAAGGTGCCCCTCCAGGCGGCGATCCTCACCTTCATCGTCGCCACCGTCTCCACCCAGGCCGCCCTCCACCTCGCCCGCGAGCGGGAGGACCGGCTCGTGGAGACGAGCCTTGCCGTCCTCGCCGAGGGCGTCGCGGGGGCCGTTACGCCGGTGATGGCGGCCGGCCCCGCCACCGTCGAGCGGGTCCTGGAAGGGGCCGCGGGCGCCGCGCCAGCCGGGATCCTCGCCGCCGTCAGCGTGGAATGGCGGGGGGCGGACGGCACGCCCCTGTCGGCCCGGGCGGGCGCCCCGGCCGCGCTCGCCGGCGCGGGGCCCCACAGCGTCTCCGTGGAGCGCACGGTGACCCCGCCCGGCGGCGGGACGGTCGCGGTGCGGCTCGTGGCGGACGGCTCGGCCCTCGCCGCGGACCGACGCGCGGACCAGTTGCTGGTCGCCCTCGTGGACCTTGCCATCTCCCTCCTCGGCGCCCTCGTCGCGCTCGCCTTCGTGCGCGCCACCCTGAAACCCGTCGCCGCCCTCACCGCCGACCTCGTCGCCGGCCGCACGGGCGGGCGGGCGCCACCGGTGGAGCTCGAGCCGCTTTCCACCGAGTTCGGCCGCCTGCAGCGCGTCATGAAGGAGCGGGTCGCCGCCGAGGAGGAGCGGTCCGAGGCGCTGATGCGGCTCGCCGAGAAGGAGCGGGCGACGGGCCTTGCCAAGCTCGCCGCCTCCATGGCCCACGAGGTGCGCAACCCCCTCGCCGGGCTCATGAACGCCGTCTCGACCCTCCGCCGCTTCGGCGACGACCCGGCCGTGCGCGCGGAAAGCCTCGACCTGATCGAGCGGGGCCTGTCCTCCATCGAGCGCGTCACGGGCGCGGCCCTGTCCACCTACCGCCCGGCGCGGGCGGGGGCGGGCTTCGGGCCGGACGACCTCGCCGACCTGCGGGTGCTCGTCGGCCCGGAGGCGCGGCGGCGGCAGGTCGCCCTTTCGTGGGACGTCGCCCTCTCGGACCCGGTGGAGGCGGACCCGGACATCCTGCGGCAGGTGCTCCTCAACCTCCTCCTCAACGCGGTGAAGGCGTCGGGGGCGGGCGGCGAGGTCCGCCTTTGCGCCCGCTACGGGGAGGGGGAGCTGTCGGTCGCCGTCACCGACACCGGGCCGGGCCTTCCGGGCGACGTGCGTCGCTTCCTGGCCGGCGGGCCCGACCGGCCGTTCCCCCGGGCCGACGCGCTGGGCCTGTGGACGGTCGTCCGCCTCCTCGACGACGTGGGCGGCCGCCTGTCGGTCGACACCCACCCGGGCCGCGGCACGACCGTGACGGTCCGCCTCGCCGCCCGCCCGCCCGTCCGGAACGGCGCGGCGTGACCCGCCCGCCTTCCCGCACGCGGGGCCGACCCGTCCCTCAGGCCCCCTCCCCCGCGGCGTCCGCCGGCAGGGCGTTCGCGTCGCCACGGGCGAGGAAGCGGGCGAAGCGGGCGGCGAGGGCCTCCTCCGGCAGGCCCTCCGGGATCGCCACGTGGAAGGTCTTGGTGAGGCAGACGCCCTCCACCGGGAGATAGGCGAGCGTGCCCGCCCGCCGCTCTGCCGCGACCGCCGCCGCGAGGACGATCGAGGCCCCGAGGCCCGCGCGCACCGCGCTCTTCACCGCCTCGGTGGTGGGGAGGGCATGGACCACCGAAAGCTCCCGCGCGCGCTCGCCGAGGGCGGCGGCGAGGACCGTGCCCGTGCCGCTCCCCCGCTCGCCGCCGATGAGGTCGAGGCGGGCGAGCTCATCCACCGTGATCGCCTCGCGCTCGGCCAGCGGATGGCGGGGCGGCACGATGACGCCCATCTCCTCCGTCCGCCAGGGCAGGACCTCGAGCCCCGGCCGCGGGTCCGGCCACTCCATGGCGGCGACGTCGATCTCCCCGCCCGCGACGCCCTCGCCGAGCTCCGGGTTGGTTGCCGCCCGCACCTGCCAGCGAAAGCCCGGCGGGGCCACCGCCGCGAAGCGCTGCACCGCCTCCGAGATGAAATAGGAGACGATGTTGCCGCTGCACCCGATCAGCAGGTCGTCGCTGCGGCCCGCCGCCTCGAGCCGCTCGGCCGCGGCGAGGAGCGCGCGGGCATGGGGCAGGAGTGCGGCGCCGTGGGGGGTCGGCGTGCAGGCGGCGTGGGAGCGGCGGACGAGGACGCGCCCGAAGAAGGCCTCGAGCTTGCGGATCTGCTGGGAGACGGTGGGCTGGGAGACGCCGAGCCGCGCCGCCGCCCCGCCGAAGCTTCCCGTCTCCACCAGCGCCACGAAGGTGCGCACGTGCTGAAGGTTCATGCGGGGGCGGCCCCCGCGCGGGCGAGGGCGCCCGGGTTCACGCAGGTGGGGGGGACCTCGCCGGCGAGGACGGCGAGCAGGCTCTCGGCGGCCGAGCGCTCGATCGCCTCGCGCACCGGGCCGACGGCCGAGCCGATGTGGGGCGTCAGCACCGTCCGGTGCGAGGCGAGAAGCGCGTCCGGGATCGCGAGCGGCCGGTCGGGGCGGGAGCGGTCCTCGAGGGCGAACACGTCCGCCGCGTAGCCGCCGAGCCGCCCCGCCGCGAGGGCGCGGGCGACCGCCTCCTCGTCCACCAGCGAGCCGCGGGCCGGGTTCACCAGGTACGCGCCGGGCTTCATGGCGGCGAGGAAGCCCGCGTCGATCATGCCGATCGTGCGCGCCGTGAGGGGGGCGGCGAGCACCACGAAGTCGGCCTCCCGGGCGAGGGCGTCGAGGCTTGTCCGGGCGGCGCCGAGGGCGCTCTCCTCCGCGGGAGCCAGCGGCGTCTCGTCGCAGTAGAGGCGGCGGCAGGAAAAGCCCGCGAGCAGCCGCAGGATCGCCCGGCCGACCGCCCCCGCCCCGACGACGCCCACCGTCGCCCCCTCCACGGATCCGCCGTAGAGCGTCGGCCGCCAGCCGGAGAAGCCGCCCGCGCGGATCCCCCGGTCGCCGGGCAGGATGTTGCGGGCGAGCGCGATCATGAGGCCGAGGGCGAGCTCGGCCGTCGGCGCCGTCAGGAGGTCCGGCACGATGGTGAGCGCGACCCCGCGCGCGTTCAGCGCCGCGACGTCGATGTTGTCGAAGCCCTTCAGCGCCCCGGCCACCACCTTCAGCCGCGGCGCGGCGGCGAGGAGTTCCCCGTCCACCCGCTCGGTCATGAACGCCATCAGGCCGTCCGCGTCCGCGGCGCGCGCCCGCAGTTCCGCCTCGCTCCAGGGCTCCGGGCCCGGGTTCATCGTCACCTCGCCAGCGCCTTCGAGGAGCCCCCTGACGCTCTCGTGGAGCGGCTGGGCGACGACGATGCGCGGTCTCATGGGCTGTCTCCGTGGTCCCCCGTCGGCCGCCCGGATCGGCATTCATAAAACCGACATGGCAGCCGACTATTCGATAACCGTATCGAACCGGGGGATCAATTCGATTTCGTGAACATCGCGGCGCCGCCGCCCGGGTGAGGGCGGCGCCCGCCGCCGCCCCCGGACTTGCGCCCGACGCCAGGGAGAAGGCCGTGCTCGACAGGACCCGGAGCCACCTCGCCGACCCGTTCGTCACCGTGGAAGGGGTCGAGGTCGTCTACCCGAACGGGACCGTGGCGCTGAAACCGGTCGACCTCGCGCTCGCCCGGGACGAGGTGACGGTGCTGCTCGGGCCCTCGGGCGCGGGCAAGTCGACGCTGCTGCGCGTCCTCAACATGCTGGTGCGGCCCACGCGAGGGCGCGTCTCGGTGGGACCCACCGGCCCGTTGAAGCCGGGCGCGGCGCTCCGCGCCCACCGCCGGCAGACCGGCATGGTGTTCCAGCAGCACCAGCTCATCGGCCGCCTGACGGCGCTCCAGAACGTGCTGACGGGCCGGCTCGGCCAGTATTCCTTCTGGCGCACCCTGTTTCCGCTGCCCGACTCGGAGCGGCGCTGGGCGCTCGAGTGCCTCGACCGGGTGGGCCTGTTCGAGAAGGCGCTGACGCGCTGCGATTCATTGTCCGGCGGCCAGCAGCAGCGCGTCGGGATCGCCCGGGCGCTCGCCCAGCGCCCACGGATGATCCTCGCCGACGAGCCGGTCGCCTCCCTCGACCCGGCCTCCTCCGAGCGCGTCCTCACGCTCCTGCGCCGCGTGTCCCGGGAGGACGGCATCCCCGCAATCGTGAGCCTCCACCAGCTCGAGTACGCCCGCCGCTTCGCCGACCGCATCGTCGGCCTGTCCCACGGCGAGATCGTCTTCGACGGCCGCCCGGACGGGCTCGACGACGCGGCGCTCGCTAAGATCTACGGCGCCTGACGCTCGCCGGGCGGCGTCCGCTCGGCCCGGCCGCCACACCATCCCGGAGAGCCACACCATCCCAGAGAGAGGAGAGACCCCATGAAGGCCTTCAAGACCGCCCTCGCCCTCGCCCTCGCCGGCGCGGCACTCCTCGCCGCCAGCGCGGCCAGCGCCCAGGAGACCTACGACCCCGACCGTCTGCGCGTCGCGCTCCTGCCGGACGAGAACGCGGCGACCGTCATCCAGGACAACCGCCCGTTCGCCGCGTACCCCGAGAAGACCCTCGGCAAGGACATCGAGCTCATCGTCACCACCGACTACTCCTCGATGATCGAAGCCGCCCGCTTCGGCCGCGTGGACCTCGCCTACTTCGGCCCGGCCTCCTACACCATCGCCAAGGACCGCATGGCCGGCGGCGAGGTGGACATCGAGCCGTTCGCCGCCCGCGTGCGCGACGGGGCGACCACCTACCAGTCGGTGATCGTCGCCAACCGCGAGTCCGAGCTCGAGACCATCGCCGACATGAAGGGCCGCGACCTCGAGGTGGCCTTCGGCGACCAGGCGTCCACCTCCAGCCACTTCGCGCCCAAGTACACCATGATGCAGAAGGGCGTGATGCCGGAGGACTACAACGAGAACTTCACCGGCGCCCACGACGCCGTCGCCCGGAACGTGGAGCGCGGCAACGCCATGGTGGGCGGCCTGTCGCGCCCGATCTTCGAGAGCCTGATCGCCCGCGGGATCGTCGAGGAAGAGAACTTCGTGGTGCTCGGCTACTCCGACCCCCTCCCCCAGTACCCCTGGGTGATGCGCACCGACCTCGACCCGGCGCTGAAGGCGCGCATCCGCGAGGCCTTCTTCTCGCTCGAGCCCGGCACCGAGGAGGGCGACCGCGTCCTCGGCCCGTTCAAGGCCGACGGCTTCGCGGCGATCACCGACGCGGACTACGACGTCATCCGCGCGATCCGCGAGAACGTGACGGGCGGCTGAGCCCGCCGCCGCGGCAGGACCGGCAAGGCAAGAGGAGGACACCATGGACGCCACCACCCCCGACACGCACGACCGCGCCGAGGCGGTGTCCCGCCTCATCGCCGCCGAGCGGCGGGGGCGGCGCGTCCTCGGCCTCCAGGTCGCGCTGGTCCTCGCCGCGATCGCCGTCTGCGCCTTCGTGACGGGCCTGTTCGACGGGGCCCGTCTCTCCGAGGGGCTGCCCGCCATCGGCACCATGTTCGCCGAGATGGTGCCGCCCGACTTTTCCCGCTGGCGCAACTGGGTCGAGCCGATGATCGACACGGTGGCGATGTCCGTCGCGGGCACGGCGCTCGCCGTCGTCTTCTCGATCCCCCTCGCCTTCCTCGCCGCGCGCAACACCGCCCCGAACAAGACGGTCTACCGGACCGCGCGGATGGTGCTGAACGCGCTGCGGGCGATCCCCGAGCTCATCATGGGCATCGTGTTCGTGGCGGCGGTGGGCTTCGGGATGCTGCCGGGCGTCCTCGCCCTCGGCCTCCACTCCATCGGCATGGTGGGCAAGTTCTTCGCCGAGGCGATCGAGCACGCCCA
>CAZJNX010000075.1:19438-20866 GCA_964547415.1 uncultured Hyphomicrobiales bacterium | reverse complement strand
CAAGTCGACGCTGATCCGCTGCATCAACCGCCTGGAGGAGCACCAGTCCGGCAAGATCGTGGTGGAGGGGACCGAACTCACCGGCGACTTGAAGCGGATCGACGAGATCCGCCGCGACGTCGGCATGGTGTTCCAGCACTTCAACCTCTTCCCGCACCTCACCATCATGGAGAACCTCACCCTCGCGCCCATCTGGGTGAAGAAGATGCCGAAGCGCGAGGCGGAGGAGATCGCCATGGAGTACCTGACCCGGGTGAAGATCCCGGAGCAGGCGCACAAGTACCCGGGCCAGCTCTCCGGCGGGCAGCAGCAGCGCGTCGCCATCGCCCGCGCGCTGTGCATGAATCCGAAGGTCATGCTGTTCGACGAGCCGACCTCCGCCCTCGATCCGGAGATGATCAAGGAGGTGCTCGACGTGATGATCGACCTCGCCACCTCCGGCATGACCATGCTGTGCGTCACCCACGAGATGGGCTTCGCCCGCCAGGTGGCGAACCGGGTGATCTTCATGGACGAGGGCCAGATCGTCGAGGAGAACGCGCCCGAGCCGTTCTTCCTTCAGCCGCAGCACCCCCGCACCAAGTTGTTCCTCAGCCAGATCCTGTCCCACTGACGGGGCGCCCCGGCCGTTCAGCGGCCCGCGTCGAGGGTCGCTTCCAGGCGCGTCCGCCCGCCGTCCCGCAGGACCTCGATGGTGACCGTGTCGCCCGGGCCGTGGCGGTCGAGGGCGGCGAACAGGTCCTCCGTCTTCGCGATGGGCGTCCCGTCCATCGCGACGATCACGTCGCCCGGGACCACCGCGCCGTCGCGGCCGATGCGGGCCGCCCGGAGCCCCGCCCGCTCGGCCGCCGATCCGGGCTCGACGCCGAGGACCATCACCCCCTCGATCCCCTGCCGGGCCAGCATGGCGTCCGCCCGCGCGTCCACCGACACCCCGAGGGCGGGCGGGCTGTAGCGCCCGCGGGCGATCAGCTGGGGCACCACGCGGTTCACCGTGTCGACCGGGACGGCGAAGCCGATGCCCGCGCTCGAACCCGAGGGGGAGTAGATCGCCGTGTTGACCCCGATGAGGCGGCCCGCGCTGTCGATGAGGGGGCCGCCGGAGTTGCCCGGGTTGATCGCCGCGTCGGTCTGGACGAGGCCGCGGATGAGCCCGCCCCGGTCGTTCGGCAGCTCCCGGTCGAGGGCGGAGATGATGCCGGTGGTGAGCGTCCAGTCGAGGCCGAAGGGGTTGCCGATGGCGAACACGTTCTGCCCCACCTCGAGGTCCGCGCTGGTCCCGATCGGGATCGGCGGCAGCTCGCCGGGCCGCACCCCGATCCTGAGGACGGCGAGGTCGTTGGACGGATCGACCCCGACGAGGGAGGCGCGGAACGCCCGCCCGTCCGCCACCTGCACCGTGGCGCGGGAGGCGCCCTCGATCACGTG
>CAZJNX010000075.1:0-19428 GCA_964547415.1 uncultured Hyphomicrobiales bacterium | reverse complement strand
GGCGTTGGTGACGACGTGGCCCGCCTCGTCCCACACGAAGCCCGAGCCCGTGCCTCGCGGGATGTCGTAGGCGTTGCGGGTGAAGCGGTCGACCACGCGCTCGGCAGTGGAGATCGACACCACGCTGTCCTTGCGCGCCTCGAACAGGGCGATGGTGGCCCGCTCGTCGGCGGCGAGCTCGCCGCGGGCGGTGACGAGGCGGGGCTCGCCCGTCCCGAGGAGGCGGTCCTCGAGGAGGGGCAGCAGCTGCCAGGCGTAGAGCACCGCGATCGTCGCCGCGGCGAGGAGGATCACACGCCCCGCGAAACCCATCCGTCCCCTCGCCTCCGTTGCGCTGCGTTCCGGTCCGCGTCCGTGGCCGAAGGTGGGCGCCCGCCGCCCTTTGTCCATCGCCGCCCGCCGCCGCAAGGGGGAAGCGGGCGGCCTCGGTTGAAGTTCGCACGCGACCTGCTATGTCCCGGGAGCTCCCGGACGACAGACAGAGACGATGCCAAAGATCACCTACATTCCCCACGCCGGCGATCCCGTGACGGTCGACGCGGCGGTCGGCTCCACCGTCATGGAAAACGCCGTGCGCAACATGGTGCCCGGCATCGAGGCCGAGTGCGGCGGCGCCTGCGCCTGCGCCACCTGCCACGTCTACGTGGACGAGGGGTGGCAGGAGAAGGTGGGCTCGCCCGAGCCCATGGAGGAGGACATGCTGGATTTCGCCTACGACGTGAGGCCGAACTCCCGCCTGTCCTGCCAGATCAAGGTGACGGACGATCTCGACGGCCTCGTGGTGCGCGTGCCCGAGCGGCAGGCCTGACGCGGCGCGGCGACACCTTGCCCGGGCGACGGGGACGGCGCGGTGCGCCATGTCCCCGGACGGCCCGGGGGCGAAGAACGAGCGGAGAGGAAGGCGTGGACGCGCAAGCCGTGATCGAGTGCGACGTGGTCATCGTGGGGGCGGGGCCGGTGGGCCTGTTCGCCGTGTTCGAGCTCGGCCTCCTCGACCTCAGGGCCCACCTCGTCGACATCCTCGACCGGCCCGGCGGCCAGTGCACCGAGCTCTACCCGGAAAAGCCGATCTACGACATCCCGGCCTATCCCTCGATCTCCGCCCAGGGGCTGGTCGACCGGCTGATGGAGCAGATCGCCCCGTTCGAGCCCACCTTCCACCTCTCCCAGATGGTGGCCGAGGTGGAACGGCTCGAGGACGGCCGCTTCCGCGTGGTGACGGACGCGGGCACCACCTTCCGCACGAAGACGATCGTGATCGCCGCTGGCGGCGGCTCCTTCCAGCCCAAGCGCCCACCGATCGCGGGGATCGAGGCCTACGAGGGCAAGAGCGTCTTTTATGCCGTGCGCCGGATGGAGGCGTTCCGGGGCGAGGACGTGGTGATCGTCGGCGGGGGCGATTCGGCCCTCGACTGGACGCTCAACCTCCAGCCGGTCGCCCGGCGCCTCACCCTCGTCCACCGGCGCGACGCCTTCCGCGCCGCGCCCGACACGGTCAACAAGATGCGCGCGCTCGTGGAGGCGGGCGCGATGGACCTCGTCATCGGCCAGGTGGCGCGCCTCGAGGGCGAGGACGGGATGCTGTCGGGCATCGCCCTTAAGACGGCCGACGGGGAGGTGACGGTCCCGGCGAGCCGGATGCTGCCCTTCTTCGGGCTCACCATGAAGGTCGGGCCGATCGCCAACTGGGGGCTCAACCTCGAGGAGAACCTGATCCCGGTCGACACGGAGAAGTTCGAGACCTCCGAGCCCGGCATCTTCGCCATCGGCGACATCAACACCTATCCGGGCAAATTGAAGCTGATCCTGTCGGGCTTCCACGAGGCGGCGCTGATGGCGCAGGCGGCCAAGCGCATCGTCTCGCCGGACGAGCGGATCGTGTTCCAGTACACGACCTCCTCCACCAACCTGCAGAAGAAGCTCGGCGTCGCCTGAGGCGGCAGGCAGCGCCGGGCGGTTGGACATCGGCGGGCCGGTCGGCTATCGCCCGGGCTGGCCGGCGGCGGCGAGGAGGGAAGAGGCATGAAGGCCCGCATCACCGTGATGCTGAAGGACGGCGTCCTCGACCCCCAGGGCAAGGCGATCGAGGGGGCGCTCGCCTCACTCGGGTTCGCCGGCGTCGGCGACGTGCGCCAGGGGCGGATCGTGGAGCTCTCCCTCGCCGAGACCGATCCGGAGGAGGCGCGCCGACAGGTCAGCCGCATGTGCGAGACCCTCCTCGCCAACACGGTGATCGAGCGCTACGCCATCGACATCGAGGAAAGCTGAGGCGACCGCGCGGCGACGCCCACGGCATCGCGCCGATCGCTGCGAGGGGTGCCGAGGGATGCCGGTCGCTTCCGCTGGTGGGAGACGTCCGGCAACGGTCCGCCGGAGCCGCCGCCGCCGGAAGCGCGTCGGGGGTGGACCGGGTCGATCCCTCGCGGGTCGACGCGGTCAGCGGCCGGCGCGAGGCTTCGAAGTCATGCGGTCGGCAAGGCACCCGGCGCCGAAAAGCCGGGGATCGCCGCCCGCTCGCAACCCATCGAAGGGCCCGGATGCGCTATCCTCCCGCCGGGGCGGGGCGGCCATGCGGGGCGCCTCGCGGGCCCGGGGCTTTTCCGGACGGCCGGGGCGCGCTATCGGGGCGCACGGGGTGCCGCGCCCGGCGCGCTGGCGGCCGGCCTTAGCTTTGCGAGACCAACGATGAACATCATCCTCCTCGACGGGATCGTCATCGCCATCGTGCTCCTGTCCGCGCTGCTCGCCATGTTCCGCGGCTTCGTGCGGGAGATCCTGTCCATCGCCGCCTGGGTGGTGGCGGGCGTGGCCGCCATCCTCCTGTTCGAGGAGCTGACGCCGACCGTGCAGGCGTACGTGTCGAACGAGCTCATCGCCACGGCCATCGCCGCCTTCTCCATCTTCCTGGTGACGCTGATCGTCGTCAGCCTGATCACCATGAAGATCTCCGACTACGTGATCGACAGCCGCGTCGGCTTCATCGACCGGACGCTCGGCTTCGCCTTCGGGGCGGCGCGGGGCATCCTGCTGATGGTGATCGCGGTCGTCTTCTTCAACTGGCTGGTGCCGGAGAGCAAGCCGGCCTTCGTTGCAAACGCGCGCGTCTACCCCATCTTGAGCGGGCTGGGCGAGGAGCTCGTCGCCGCGCTTCCCGAAAACCCGGACGAGACCTTCCGGGACGCGCAGCGCCGCTTCGAGCAGCGCATCAACGCCAGCCCCATCGGCGGCACCAGCAACGCCGAGACGGGGGACGGCGCCACCATCGACGAGGGCAGCCGCCAGGGGCTGGAAGCGCTCATCCAGTCCACCGACGAGGACGCGACGTCCGGCGGCGGCGCGGGCGCGGGCCGGGAGTAGGCCGGCGGCCACACGGGGCGGGACCGGGCGGGCGGGCGCCCCGGCCAGGCAGCGGACACGGGCCATGGTACGCTTGATCGACACCCTCGGGGACCGGCTGCGGCGCGCCGCGCGGGACGACGCCGCCTTCCTCGCCGGCCGCCGCGCGGACGGGGACGGCGACCACCTCCACGACGAGTGCGGGGTGTTCGGCGTGTTCGGCCACCAGGACGCGGCCGCCCTCACGGCGCTCGGCCTCCACGCCCTCCAGCACCGGGGGCAGGAGGCGGCCGGCATCGTCTCCTACGACGGCACCCACTTCTATTCCGAGCGCCACATCGGCCTCGTGGGCGACAACTTCACCCGCCCCGCCGTCATCGACCGCCTCAAGGGCCGCACCGCCATCGGCCACAACCGCTACTCGACGACGGGCGAGCCGGTGCTGCGCAACGTCCAGCCCCTGTTCGCCGAGTTCGCGGGCGGGGGCTTCGCCATCGCCCACAACGGCAACATCACCAACGCCCTCACCATCCAGCGGGCGCTGCGCGAGCGCGGCTCCATCTTCCAGTCGACGTCCGACACAGAGACGATCATCCACCTCGTCGCCACCTCCTCCCACAACTCCTTCGTGGAGCGCTTCACCGACGCGATCCGCCAGGTGGAGGGCGCCTTCGCCCTCGTCGCCATGACGGAGAACCTGATGGTGGGCGTGCGGGACCAGCTCGGCGTGCGCCCGCTCATCATCGGCGACCTCGACGGCGCCTTCATCCTCGCCTCGGAGACCTGCGCCCTCGACATCATCGGCGCGCGCACCGTGCGCGACGTGGAGCCCGGCGAGATGGTGGTGATCTCCGAGAGCGGCATCACCTCCATGCGGCCGTTCCGCAAGGTGCCGTCCCGCTTCTGCATCTTCGAGTACGTCTACTTCTCCCGCCCCGACAGCCGCATCGACGACCGGACCGTCTACACCGTGAGGAAGGGCATCGGGGCGGAGCTCGCCCGGGAGGCGCCCGCGGACGCGGACGTGGTGGTGCCCGTCCCCGATTCGGGAACGCCCGCGGCCATCGGCTTCGCCGAGGCGTCGGGCCTTCCCTTCGACCTCGGCATCATCCGCAACCACTACGTGGGGCGCACCTTCATCGAGCCGTCCGATTCGATCCGCCACATGGGCGTGCGGCTGAAGCACAGCGCCAACCGGGCGGTCCTGTCGGGCAAGAGCGTGGTGCTGGTCGACGATTCCATCGTGCGCGGCACCACGTCGGTCAAGATCGTGGAGATGGTGCGCGAGGCGGGGGCGCGGGAGGTGCACATGCGCATCGCGAGCCCGCCGACCACGGACAGCTGCTTCTACGGGGTCGACACGCCCGAGAAGTCCAAGCTGATCGCCGCCCGCATGTCGGTGGAGGAGCTCGCCCGCTTCATCCGCGTGGACAGCCTCGCCTTCCTGTCCATCGACGGCCTCTACCGCGCGGCGGGCGAGCCGCGGCGGGAGCCGACGCGACCGCGGTACTGCGACGCCTGCTTCACCGGCGACTACCCGACCACCCTCACCGACCGTGCCGCGCGGCGGGGCGACAACCAGCTGTCGCTCCTCGTCGACGTGAACTGACCGGCCAAGGACCTCCGCCGTGACCGACGATCCCGCCTCGCCCGCCACGAACGGCGCCGCCTCCGGCGCGGACGGCCCCTTCGCCGGCAAGGTGGCCGTCGTGACGGGGGCGACCCGCGGGATCGGCCGGGAGGTGGCGCTCGGCCTCGGCGCGGGCGGGGCGCACGTGGTGGCGCTCGGCCGCACCACCGGCGCGCTCGAGGAGCTCGACGACGCGGTGCGCGCGGCGGGCGGCCCCGCGCCCACCCTCGTGCCGCTGGACCTCAAGCAGACGGATCTGGTGGACCGCCTGGGCGCTGCGCTCGCCGACAAGCACGGACAGGTCGACATCCTCGTGGGCGCTGCGGCCACCATCGGCAAGCTGGCTCCCGTCGGCCACATCACCGAGAAGGCGTGGAACGAGGCGATGGCGGTGAACGCCACGGGCCACTTCCGCCTGATCCGGACCCTCGACCCGCTCCTGCGCCGCTCCGGTGGCGCGCGCGTCGTCCTCCTCACCTGCCGGGAGGCGCGGGAGGCGACCGCCTTCTACGGCCACTTCGCCGCCTCCAAGGCGGCCCTCGAGGCGCTCGCCGGTTCCTACGCGGTCGAGGCCGCGAACGCTGGGATCGCCGTCACCGTGCTCGACCCGGGCAAGGCGGCGACGCGCCTGCGCCGCCAGGCCTTCCCGGGCGAGAACCCGGCGAGCCTGCCGACGCCCGCGGAAGCCGCCCACCCCGTCCTCGCGGCCCTCGCGGGCTGACGCCGCCGCCCACCGGCTCTGCGCCGACGCGCCGGCGGCACCGCGCCCGCCCGCCTCCTTCCTGACAACGGAGCGACGAACCCGCCGACGGTCCCGCCGGGCCGATGCGGCCGGACCGCGCCGGAGGCCCGCCCTTGCCGCGGCCAGCGGCCGGCCGGCGGGGCGAGGGGCGGGGCCGCCCGCCATCCCGTGTCTGGACAAGCCGCCGTCCTACGCGTCAGTATCTTCGGCACGCGCCCGCAGAGGCGCGAAAAAGGCCAAGAACGAGACGAGACAACCGTTTCCTTACGGGAGGAAGCCCATGGCGGGCCTGAAGCGTACCCTCGTCGCCGGCGTCACCGGCGCGGCTTTCCTGGCGGCCGGCGCCGCCCATGCCGACACATCCGTCACCGCCTCGCTCTGGGTCGGGCCGAAGCACCCGGTCTCCACCGGCGGCTACGATCCGTTCGTCCAGAAGCTGGAGGAGCACCCGGACTTTTCGGTGCGCTACTTCCAGGGCGGCGCGCTCCTCGGCGCCAAGCCCACGCTCTCGGGCGTGCGCGACGGCATCGCGGACGTCGGCATGATGGCGATGACCTACTTCCCGGCCGAGTTCCCCCACGCCCAGCTCGTGGCGGACATGGGCCTGTCGACGCCCTCCAACCTCGCCGCGATGATGGCGGCGACCGAGTTCAACCTCCTGCACTGCCAGGAGTGCCTCGACGAGTACCTCGCCCAGAACATCGTCTACACGGGCACCTACTCCACCTCGCCCTACACCGTCATCTCCAACCAGCCGGTGCGCTCGGTGGAGGACTTTTCGGGCAAGAAGATGCGGGTGCCGGGCTCGCTCTGGTCGCGCTGGGCCCGGTCGGTGGACGGGATCGAGGTCAACGTGCCCTCGAGCGAGATGTACGAGGGCCTCGACAAGGGCGCCCTCGACATCGCCATCCAGGCGCCGGGCGCGCTGCGCTCCTACAGCCTGTGGGACACCGCGAAGTACGTGACGCTCCTCAACCTCGGCACCTACCACTCCCTGTCGCTGATGTCCTGGAACCGGGACACCTGGCGGGACATGTCGGACGAGGAGCGCCGCATGATGCTCGACGAGGCCGCTCGCGCGGGCCTCGACGCCACGCTCGAGTACACCATCGCCGACGATGAGGTGCTCGATCTCGCGGGCGAGCACGGGGTCGAGATCATCGAGCCCTCGCCCGAGCTCGTGTCCCAGAAAGAAGCGTTCGTGGCGCAGGACGTGGAGACCATCATCGCCAACGCCCGCGACACCTACGGGATCGCGGACGCCGAGGCGAAGGTGGCAAAGCTCCAGGAGCTGATCGCCAAGTGGGACGGCATCGTGGAGGAGGTCGGCGCCACCAACCGCGACGCGCTGCTCGAGCGCTTCCGCACCGAGGTCTACGACAAGCTCGATGCGAGCTACGGCACCTGAGAGGCCCGTGACGGCGGCGGGCCCGGCGCGGCCCCCCTTCCGGAGCGCGGGTCCGTGAGCGGCGCGGCATACGTGGCGGGGACGGGGCTCACCCCGTTCGGGGACCTTGCCCCCGCCACCACCCTCGAGCTGATGGCGGAGGCCGCCGAGGCGGCCCTCGCCGACGCGGGGCTTTCCCGCGGCGACGTCGACGGCCTCCTCGTCGGCTACGCCACCACCTTCCCCCACCTGATGCTGTCGACGGCGTTCGCCGAGCACTTCGGCCTCCGCCCGTCCTACGGCCACGGCCTCCAGGTGGGCGGGGCGACGGGCCTTGCCATGGTGGCGCTCGCCCGGCACCTCGTCGTGGCGGGGGCGGCGCGCACCGTCCTCGTCGTCGGCGGCGAGAACCGCCGCACGGGGCAGACGGCGGACCAGACCATCTCCACCCTCGCCCAGGTGGGCGATCCGGACCACGAGGTGCCGAACGGCGGCTCCGTGCCGGCCTACTACGCGCTCCTCGCCGCCCGCTACCTCCACGAGACGGGCGCGCGGGAGGAGGATCTCGCCGAGCTCGTCGTCCTCATGCGCCGCCACGCCGCCGCCTACCCCGGCGCCCAGTACGCCGAGCCCGTGACGGTGGCGGACGTGATGGCGTCCCGGCCCATCGCGACGCCGCTGAAGCGCCTCGACTGCTGCCCGATTTCCGACGGGGCCGCTGCCCTCGTGGTGACGGCCGAGCCGGGCGAGGTGCCGGTGCGGATCGCCGGCACCGGCCAGGCCCACACCCACCAGAGCCTGATGCATGCCCCCGCGGACGTCGCGGAAGGGGCGGCCCTCGCCGCCGCCGCCGCATTCGCCGCGGCGGGCCGCACGCCGGGCGAGATGGAGCTCCTCGGCATCTACGACAGCTTCTCGGTGACGCTCGCCATGCTGATCGAGGCGACGGGCCTCGCCCCGCCCGGCGGTGCGGCCGAGGCCGTCCGTTCGGGCCGCTTCTCCATGGACGGCGACCAGCTCCTCAACCCCCACGGCGGGCTCCTCGCCTATGGGCACCCGGGGGTGGCGGGCGGCATGGCCCACGCGGTGGAGGCGGTGCGGCAGATGCAGGGGCGCTCGCCCGTCCAGCGCCCGCGGCGGCCCGCCCGCGCCTTCGTCCACGCCGACGGCGGGGTCCTGTCCTCCCACGTGAGCGTGGTGCTGGAAGGGGGCGCGCCGTGAGCGGCCTCGTCCTCCACGGCTGCGGGGTCTGCGGGCACCTCGCCCTCGCCGCCCGCCGCCGCTGCCCCGCCTGCGGGGCGGACGCGTTCGGCCCCCGAACGGTCGAGGGGGACGGCACGGTGGTCTCCGCGACGACGGTCCACCGGGCGGCCGGTCCATCTGCGATCGGCCCGGCGCCCTTCACCCTCGTCCTCGTCGCCCTCGCCGTTCCCTGCGCCGATCGGGTGATGGCCCTGGCGCGCGCGCCGCTTGCGATCGGGACCCCGGTCACCGTGCGCCCCCTCGCGGACGGCGCGGCCCGCGCCCCCTACCTCGCCGAGCCCGCCGCCTGAAGCGCCCGGCCGGATGGACGGGCGCGGCCGGCCCGGGCGCGCTACTCGGCGGCGGCCCGCGTCTCGGCGGGGCCGAGGATCTCCTCGCGGATCTCGTCCAGCACCTCGCGCTTCAGGGCCATGAAGGCGGGGGAGGTGAGCATGTCGCTGGTGCGCGGGCGGGGAAGGTCGACGGGGACGATGCGCTTGATGCGGCCGGGGCGGCGGGTCATGATCGCCAGGCGATCGCCGAGGAAGATCGCCTCGTCGATGTCGTGGGTGATGAACATCACCGTCTTGTGGCTCTTCTCCCAGATCCGCGTCAGCAGCTCGCCCATCATGGAGCGGGTCTGGCTGTCGAGTGCCCCGAACGGTTCGTCCATGAGGAGGACCTTCGGGTCGTTGGCAAGGGCCCGGGCGATGGCGACGCGCTGCTGCATCCCCCCGGACAGCTGGGACGGGTAGGCCTCGGAAAAGCCGGAAAGGCCCATGTCCTCGACGAGGCGGGCGGACACGGCCGCCCGTTCGGCCGCCGCCCGTCCCTTGAGCGCGAGGCCGAACTCCACGTTCCGCCGCACCGTGAGCCAGGGAAACAGGGTGTAGGACTGGAACACCATGCCCCGCTCGGCCGAGGGCCCCGTCACGCGCTCTCCGTCGAGGCGGATCTCGCCCGAGGTGGGCGTGACGAGGCCGGCCACCATCCTGAGGAGCGTGGACTTGCCGCATCCGGAGGGACCGACGATCGTCGTGAAGCCCTCGTCCTCGATGGCGAGGGAGACGCGCGAAAGGGCCTCCACCGGCGCCCCGCCCCGCGGGCCCGGAAAGCGCATCGACACGTCGTCGATCTCGACCTTGCCCATCAGCGCACGCTCGCCCACGGCAGCGCCCACGTCTTCACCGCCTTCAGGATCTGGTCGGTCACGAGGCCGAGGAGGCCGATCACGAGGATCCCGAGGAAGATGTCCTCGGTGAAGAGGCCGCGCATGGCGTTGAGGATCATGTAGCCGAGCCCCTCGTTGGCCGCCACCAGCTCGGCCACCACGAGATAGGTCCACGCCCAGCCCATGGTGACGCGGAGCGTGTCCATGACCCCCGGCAGGCACGCGGGCAGGAGGACGCGGGTCACCACCTGCCGCCGACCGGCCCCGAGCGTGTAGGACACGTCGACGAGGTCCCGGGAGACGCGGGCCGACACGTCCGCGATCATGATGATCTGCTGGAAGACGGTGCCGAGGAAGATGACCGCGATGCGCTGGTCGATCCCGATCCCGATCCACAGGATGAGGAGCGGGATCATCGCCGAGACGGGGAGGTAGCGCACGAAGTTGGTGAGGGGCTCGATGAACGCCTCCACCAGCTTGAAGCTGCCCATCAGGATCCCGAGCGGGATGGAGACGGCGGAGGCGAGGAGGAAGCCCGCGACCACCACCGTCGCACTCGCCACCGTGTGGGTGAGGAGGCTGCGGTCGGCGAGGGCGTCGGCGGCGGCCCAGAGCACCGCCCCCGGCGTGGGCAGGAAGTCCGATCGGACGAGGCCGCCGTAGGACAGGACGGCCCAGCCGAGCACGAGGCTGCCGGCCATCGCCCCGCTGGCGGCGAGGTACAGCCAGCGGGGGATCGGCGCCTTGGGCGCGAGGTAGCGGGAAAGGCCCGCGGCCATCGGGCGGCTACTCGTTCACGACCGAGAAGTCGATGAGGTCGACCGCGTCCACCTCCACCTGCAGGCGGTCGAAGGCGGCCCACACGTCGAGGGCGTTCGTTATCGTGTCGACGAGCGGCCCGGGCGCCTCGGGCGTGCCGAAGAAGGCCGCGTTCTTCGCCGCGTCGTAGTAGGCGACCTTCTCGAGCGTCTCGGCGAAGACGGCCGGATCGTCGAGCCAGCCGCCGACGCCCCGCGCCATGATGGCGTAGGCTTCCTCAGGGTTCTCGGCCACGAAATCCACCGCCCGGTTCCAGGCCCGGTAGACCGCCGCGATCTCCTCGCCGCGCTCCTCGATCACGTCGGTGGAGGTGAGGAAGATGTCGGTGACGAGGCCGGGCTCGGTGGAGGTGTCGGCGAGGATGTGGCCGTCCTCGGCGGCCGCGCCCCGCGACAGCCACGGCTCCCAGGTGACGGCCGCGTCCACGTGACCCGCCACGAAGGCGCTCCCCGCATCCCCGGGCGCCATCTGGACCACCTCGATGTCGTCCTCCGAAAGGCCGGCCCGGGCGAGCAGCACGTTGATGTAGAACTGGGAGACCGAGCCCTGGTTGAAGGCGACCTTCTTGCCCGCGAGGTCGGCGACCGTCTCGATCCCGGTGCGGGCGACGACGCCGTCGCCACCCACGGAGTCGTCGAGGGCGAACAGATAGCGATAGGCGATGTCCGGCTTCAGGTAGAGCGGCATGGTGTCGACCGTGGTGGCGAGCGCGTCGATCCGCCCGGCCGCGAGGGCGGCGAAGCGGACCTTCACGTCCTCCACGTTGACGAGTTCCACCTCGACGCCTTCCTCCTCGTAGAAGCCCTTGTCCCGGGCGACGAAGAAGGGGCCGTAGCCCACCCACACCGAGTAGCCGATGCGGAAGGGCTCGGCGGCGGCCCCGGTGGCGAGCCCGGCGGGCAGGGCGGCGAGGGCGAGGGCGGCGAGGATCCGGTTCATGGCTTGGGTCTCCCGGGGTGAGGGGCGTCAGGCGGCCTTGCGGCGGGCCACCGCCTCGGCCGTGACGCACAGGATCTCGAACAGAAGGTTGGCGCCCGCGAGCGAGGTGAGGCCCTGGGTGTCGAAGGGGGGCGAGACCTCCACGAGGTCCGCGCCGACGATGTCGAGGCCGGACAGGGCGCGGATCATGACCTGCGCCTCGCGGGTGGTGAAGCCGCCGATCTCGGGCGTGCCGGTGCCGGGCGCGTAGACCGGGTCGAGGCAGTCGATGTCGAAGGACACGTAGGTGGGCCCGTCGCCGGAGATGGCCCGTGCCTCCTCCATGGTCGCCGCGAGGCCCCGCTCGTGGACCTCGTCGATGGTGATCTCGCGGATGCCCTGCTGCCGGCCCCAGTCGGAGACCTGTTCCGCGTAGAGCGGCCCGCGCAGACCGATCTGGACGACCCGCGCCGGGTCGAGGAGGCCCTCCTCGATCGCGCGGCGGAAGGGGGTGCCGTGGGTGTACCTGCTGCCGCCGAAGTAGCTGTCCCAGGTGTCGGTGTGGGCGTCGAAGTGGACCATGCCGACGGGCCCCTTCGCCGCGACGGCCCGCAGGATCGGCAGGGAGACCAGGTGGTCGCCCCCGACGGCGAGCGGCGTCGCCCCGGCCGCCACGACGTGCGAGAAGAAGGTGGCGACCTGGCCGAGCGTGTCGTGGATGTCGGCCGGGTTGACGTGGGCATCGCCCACGTCCGCCACCTTCGCGAGGGCGAACGGGCGCACCCCCGTCGCCTGGTTCATGTTGCGCACGAGGGTGGAGGCGTCGCGCATGGCGCGGGGCCCGTCGCGGGCGCCCGGGCGGTTGGTGGTGCCCCCGTCCCAGGGCACGCCCGCGATGGCGATGTCGAGGCCGTCCATCGTCTCGGCGGCCATGGGCAGGCGCATGAATGTGGCGACCCCCGCGAAGCGGGGCACCATCATCCCCGATACCTGCCAGGTCTCGTCCGCCGTCGCCATGGTGCCCTCCCTTGAAGCCGCGGGGCCACAAGCAGCTTCCGTGCCGGGCCGGGCGCGGTGGCAGCGACGGTGGGGCCTTGCCGCACGGGGGGTGGCCTGCTCAGATGAACGGCACGGTGCACACGCGTTCGACCGGGAGGCCGCCTTGATCCTTCTCATGGGACACATCGACTTCGACCCAGACGCCACGGGCGCGTTCACGCCCGCCGTCCACCGCCAGGTGGCCGAGAGCCGGAAGGAGGACGGGTGCATCGCCTACGCCCTCGCCTTCGATCCGCTGGTGCCGGGCCGCCTCGTGGTGGCCGAGGCCTGGCGCGACGCGGCCGCGCTCGACGCCCACGCCAACAGCGCCCACATGGCCCTGTGGCGCCAGGCGATCGAGGAGATCGGCGGCGCCCGCCGCCAGCTCACCCGCTACGAGGTGGCCGACGACGCCGCCACGCCCCTGTGAGGCGACGGCCGGGCGGCCGCGCCGGCCCGTCCGGCGGAGGGGCACGGAGGCGGCGCGCTCCCCCGAGCGGCCGATGAGCGGCGTGGTCCGGGAAGGGGCGGCGTCGGCGGAACGTCGGCCCGTCCCTCTCGCCGGCTCGGCGGACCATGGGCGGGGCGGCGGAGAATGGACGGTGGCCTCAGGCGGCTGTGCCGTCCGCTGCGCGGCGCCAGCAAAGGGTGGCGGGGTCGATCTCGCCCTCGAACTCGAGCGCCACCGGCCCCTCCATCGTCACCGTGCCGGACGGGAGCCAGGCGATGTCGAGGGCGCCGCCCGGCAGATGGACCCGCGCGGCACGCCCCGTGCGCCCGGTGAGGTGGGCGGCGACCAGGATGGCGCACGCCGCCGTCCCGCAGGCGAGGGTGGCGCCAGCCCCCCGCTCCCAGACCCGGGCGACTATCCCGCCCCCCGGGCGGACCGCCGCGAAGGAGGCGTTCACCCGCTCCGGGAACAGCGGATCGTGCTCCACGGCCGGGCCGACGGCGGGAAGGTCCACCGCCGCCGGGTCCTCCACGAAGAAGACCACGTGCGGGTTGCCCATGCCGACCGCGGTGCCCGTGCCGAGGCCTGCGGCCGTCGCGGCCGGCACCGCGAGGTCCCGCCCCGTGCCGGCGGCCGGCGCGATCGGGATCTGCGCCGGCGACAGGCGCGGGGCGCCCATGTCGACCACGATCCTCCCGTCCCGGCCGCGGCGGGCGGAAAGGTCGCCCGCGGCGGTCTCCACCACCGCCTCCTCCCGGCCCGTCTCCCCCATGAGGAGGGCGGCGACGCAGCGGGTGGCGTTGCCGCAGGCGGACACCGCCCCGCCGTCCGCGTTGTGGATCCCCATGAACACGTCCCCGCCCGCCCGCGGCGGGCCGAGGGTGACGAGCTGGTCGAAACCGATGCCGGTCCGCCGGTCGGCAAGGGCCACGATTCCCTCCGCGGGCGGCGCGAACGGGGCCGCCCGGGCGTCCACCACGGCGAAATCGTTGCCGAGGCCGTTCATCTTCCACAGCTTCACCGTCGCTTCTCCCGTCTCGCTCGCCGCACCGGTCGCGGCGGTGCGCGGACCGCGAAGGCGCGCCCCGCGATCACCCGCCCGAGGCGCCGCCAGTCCCCGGCCGCGAAGGCGAGGCAACCGGCCGTCGGCAGAAGGCCCGGCCGCGCCACGTGGACGAAGATGGCGCTGCCGCGCCCGCGCACCCGCGGTCGCTGGTTGTGGTCGGTCACCACGAGGACGTCGTAGAGCCCGTCGTCCCGCCACAGCCGCTCGTGGCCGCAACTCGACGGTAGCCGGCGGTAGCGGTTATAGAGGAAATCGGCCGGATCGTCCGACCAGCCGTCCCGGGGCGCGGCCGGCCGGCCCGGCAGGACCGCGTCGGGCGCCGCGACGCGGTCGGGACGCCACAGGACGGCGAGCGGGACGAGGCGCCCCACCGGCGTCGCCCCGTCGCCCTCGCGCTTGAGGGCGCGGAAGCGGCCGGCCCCGGCGGCGGCGATGAGCGTGCGCCCCGGCAGGCTCGCCACCGCCTGGCGGGGATCGACGGGGCGGGGGGCGACCGCGAACGGGCGACGCGGCCGGCGTGGGCGCGGTCGCCGCCGGCGGTGGCGGAGCCCGGTGAGACCGGCCGGGTTCACGG
This sequence comes from uncultured Hyphomicrobiales bacterium, assembly GCA_964547415.1. Lineage (GTDB taxonomy): Bacteria > Pseudomonadota > Alphaproteobacteria > Rhizobiales > Amorphaceae > CAZJNX01. The sequence continues at coordinate 5,054 of CAZJNX010000075.1, read as the reverse complement.
GATTGTTGTTCACCGCGAGCGCTTCCTTATCACAACCGGGGAGAGCGGCACCCAAATCTGCCGCGCACGGCCGGATCAGGGCGCTGGCGAGAAGAGGGCGAACATGGCGGCACGAACGATCCTCCTGGTGGACGACGACGACGACCTGCGCGAGGGCCTGGAAGAGCAGCTCAACCTTTACGACGAGTTCAAGGTCATCGCCGCCGACACCGCCGCCCGCGGCATCGAGGCCGCCAAGCAGGCCGAGCCGGACATCGTCCTCATGGACGTGGGCCTTCCCGACATCGACGGCCGCGAGGCGGTCAAGATGCTCCGCAAGGCCGGCTTCAAGGCGCCCGTCATCGTGCTCACCGGCCATGACAGCGATGCCGACACCATCCTCGGCCTCGAGGCGGGGGCCAACGACTACGTGACGAAGCCCTTCCGCTTCGCCGTCCTGCTCGCCCGCATCCGCGCGCACCTGAGGCAGTTCGAGCAGAGCGAGGACGCCACCTTCGCCATCGGCCACTACACGTTCAAGCCCAGCGCCAAGCTGCTCCTCGAGGAGGGCGGGCGCAAGGTCCGCCTCACCGAGAAGGAGACGGCGATCCTGAAATACCTCTACCGGGCGGGCGAGCGGCCGGTGACGCGGGAGGTGCTCCTGCACGAGGTGTGGGGCTACAACTCGGGCGTGACGACCCACACCCTCGAGACCCACATCTATCGCCTCCGCCAGAAGATCGAGCGCAACCCGTCCGACGCCGAGCTCCTCGTGACCGAGGGCGGCGGCTACAAGCTGGTGCCGCGCCCCTCCGACAGCCGGACCGTCGCATGAGCCTTGCCCGCGACATCGCCGTCATGCGCAAGGCCGGCGTCCTCGGCTGCCTCGACGAGGAGCAGCTGCGCCTGTTCGCCTTCGGCGCCGAGCACGTGACGGCCCGCGCGCGGGACGTCCTGTGGCAGGCGGGCGAGCCGGCGGACGGGGCGGCGCTGGTGCTCGCCGGGCAGATGGCGCTCGCCCTGCCGTCGGGCGAGGTGCTGGACCGGGTGGCGAGCGTCGGCACCCTCCTCGACGAGACGGCCCTGTTCGTGGAGACGGCCCACCGCTTCACCGCGCGGGCGGTCGTCTCCACCGAGCTCCTGTTCCTGCCGCGGGCGGGCATGCGGCGGATCCTCACCGAGTTCCCGGGCGCGGCCGAGCGGGTGCACGCCGCCCTTCTCGCCCGCTCGGAACGCTTCGTGGAGGATCTCGCCCCCGTCGCCGACCGCCTCGCCCCGCGCTGACGGGCGCAGGGCGCCCCGCCCCGGTCCCTTCCGACGGCGGGACGACCCTGCGGGCGGTCCGCCGCGGCCGAAAAGCCCCGGACCCCGCCGGTCGCGGACCCGTGCCCGGCGCGACGCTCGCCCCCCGGTCGCCCCCGTCCGCGACGCCCCCGCCCGGCGCGTGGCTGTCCTGCGGCGGTGGCGCTTTCCGCCCGCGCCCGTCGCTGGCACGGGATGGGGATGTCGTCCGCCGCTCCCTCCGACGCCCGGGCCGATGCCACCGTCGGCATGACCTTCATGGTCGTGGCCATGCTGCTCGTGCCCGGCCTCGACGTGATCGCCAAGCTGTTGATGGAGCGGCTGCCGGCGGCGGAGGTCGGCTTCGGGCGCTTCTTCGCCCAGTCCCTGATCCTCCTGCCGATCGTGCTTCTCGCCGGCCGCCTCACCCGGCCCAACCGCCATCACGCCGCGGCGGGCGTGTGCCTCGGCCTCGCGCTCTTTGCCATCAACCTCGCCCTCGACGCGATGCCGGTGGCGAACGCCATCGCCATCTTCTTCGTGGAGCCGCTGATCCTGACGGTGCTCGCCGGGATCCTCCTGAAGGAGGGAATCGGGTGGCGGCGGCTCCTCGCCGTCGTCGTGGGGCTCGCCGGGGCGCTGGTGGTGCTGCGGCCCAACGTCGCCGCCTACGGGCCGGCGGCGGCCTGGCCGCTCGCCGCGGCCGTCTTCTTCTCGTTCTACATGCTGGTGACGCGGATGATGGCGCGGCGGGGCAGCCGCCTCGCCCTCCAGTTCTGGACCGGCGTGTTCGCCATGCTGACGCTCGCCCTGCTGGCCGCCGGGGGATGGGTCCTGGCGCCCGCGACCGCCGCCCCACTGGTCCCGACGGGGCGGGAGCTCCTGCTGTTCGCCGGCATGGGGGTGATCGCCGCCCTCACGCACCAGCTGATCGCCAACGCCCTCGCCAAGGTGGACGCGGGTGCCGCCGCGCCGCTCCAGTACCTGGAGATCATCTCGGCCACCCTGCTCGGCTGGCTCGTGTTCGGCGACTTCCCGGACCGGATGACATGGGCCGGCACGGCGATCATCGTGGCGGCGGGGATCTACGTCTTCCACCGGGAGCGGCAGCTCAGCATGGGCCCGCGGGTGCCGCCGACGCCGATGACCTGACGGGCGGGAAGGGCCCGCCGCGCGCAAGGCGGCGGGCGTCCGGCCCCGGGCGGCTCAGGCGGCGGACATCTCCCGGTCGAGGCGGGCGGCGACGCTGTCGAGGAAGCCCGTCGTCGATTCCCACTTCTGGTCCGCGCCCACGAGAAGGGCGAGGTCCTTCGTCATGTGGCCGTCCTCGATGGCGCCGACGGTCGCCTTCTCGAGGGTGGCGGCGAACTTCGCGAGCGCGTCGTTGCCGTCGAGCTTGGCGCGGTGGGCAAGGCCCCGCGACCAGGCGAAGATCGACGCGGTGGAGTTGGTGCTCGTCTCCTCGCCCCGCTGGTGCTGGCGGTAGTGGCGGGTCACCGTGCCGTGGGCGGCCTCGGCCTCCACCGTCTTGCCGTCGGGCGTCATCAGCACCGAGGTCATCAGGCCGAGGGAGCCGAAGCCCTGGGCCACCGTGTCGGACTGCACGTCGCCGTCGTAGTTCTTGCAGGCCCAGACGAAGCCGCCCTCCCATTTCAGGGCGGAGGCGACCATGTCGTCGATAAGACGGTGCTCGTAGGTGATGCCGAGTTCCTCGAACCGGTCCTTGAACTCGGCCTCGTAGATCTCCTGGAACAGGTCCTTGAATCGCCCATCATAGGCTTTGAGAATGGTGTTCTTGGTCGACATGTAGACCGGGAAGCGCCGCATCAGCCCGTAATTGAAGGAGGCGCGGGCGAAACCGCGGATCGACTCATCGACATTGTACATGCCCATGGCAACGCCGGAGCCTTCGAACTCGAACACCGTGTATTCGATCGGCTCGCTACTGTCGCGGGGCATGAAGGTCATGGTCAGGGTGCCCGGTCCCGGCACCCGAAAATCGGTGGCCCGGTACTGGTCGCCATAGGCATGGCGGCCGATGACGATGGGCTTGCGCCAGCCGGGCACATAGCGCGGCACATTCTTGCAGATGATCGGCTCGCGGAACACTGTGCCGCCCAGAATGTTGCGGATGGTGCCGTTGGGCGAGCGCCACATCTTCTTCAGGTTGAACTCCTCGACCCGCGCCTCGTCCGGGGTGATGGTGGCACATTTGACACCGACGCCGTGTTCGGCGATGGCATTGGCGGCATCGACAGTGACCAGGTCGTCGGTTGCGTCGCGATGCTCAATGCCAAGGTCGTAATATTTCAAATCGATATCCAGATAGGGCAGGATCAATTTTTCCTTGATGAATTCCCAGATAATTCGGGTCATCTCGTCGCCGTCGAGTTCGACGACCGGATTCGTCACCTTGATTTTCTGCATCGCCATAATGCTCCTGCCGGACTCGGGGGACTGGGATGCCGGCCGGTTCTTGCCCCCGGCCGCGCGCGCGTCTCCCGCTTATAGCATCGCACCGCCTATGGGCAAAGCCGCGAGGGGTCCCTGGTTCGGCCTCGGAGCACGCCATTGCTGTGTTTGTTCCGGGGGTAGCCATGGCTTCGAGTTGGGACCGGGCGAGCTGCTGCGTCTCGAAATCATCCTGGTCGATCGGGGAGCTTTTCCCGCCGCCGCTCCACGATGCGGGGGCTTTGAAGGGTCGGCTTCCGGCCGACCGCCGCCAACCTGGTTGCTCACCCCACCGCCTCCTCCCGCGCCAGGCTGGTGAGGCGGAAATCGTGCAGGATGGCGTAGGTCGACGGGAGCAGCACCAGGACCAGCACGGTCGACATGGCCAGGCCGAAGGCCAGCGAGGTCACCAGTGGGATCAGCACCTGGGCCTGCAGGCTCTGTTCGAACAGCAGCGGCAGCAGGCCGGCGATGGTGGTCAGCGAGGTCAGCAGAACGGGGCGGAAGCGCTCGCGGCTGGCCATCCGGGCGGCCGTCACCACGTCCATGCCCGCCGCCGCGTTCTTCTTGATGAACGCGACCATGAGAATGGAGTCGTTGACGACGATGCCGGCCAGCGAGGCATAGCCGAGCAGGCTGGGCATGACCAGCTGCTGGCCCATGATCAGGTGCCCCCAGACCACGCCGATCAGCGCCAGCGGAATGGCCAGCATGACGATGACCGGTTCGATATAGCTGCGGAACTGGAAGCTGAGCAGCACGAACATGCCGACCAGCCCGAGCGCGAAGCCGCGCATCAGCGAGCCGGATGTCTCTGCCTGCTCGGCCGCCTCGCCCTCCGGCGCGACCGCGATATCGGGATAGCGCTCGGCAAAGCCGGGCATGAAGTCCGCCTGGGTGGCGGCGAGGATTTCCGAGAGATTGCCCACGCGCGGGTCGACATCGCCGCGGATGGTCACGGTGCGCCGCCCGTCGATGCGGGCGATGCGGGCGAAGCCGCGGCCGGTCTCGATCACCGCGACGGTCGACAGCGGCACCTGGCGGCCGTCCGGCAGGGCGACGGTGAAGCGGTCGAGGTCGCCGAGGCTGTCGCGGTCCTCCGGCGCCACCTCCACTTCGTTCAAAAAGGCGGTCCTGAGCCTCAAGGTGACCCCCCAGATCACCCCCGACGACCGCGTCATCATGGATCTCAACGTCTCCAACGACACCGTCGGCCAGACCTTCCAGGGGATCCCCAGCATCGATACCCGGGAAGTGACCACCCAGGTGCTGGTAAACAACGGCGAGACCGTCGTGTTAGGCGGCATCTTCGAACAGAGCATCCGCAACGATGTGGAGCGGGT
>CAZJNX010000074.1:0-20885 GCA_964547415.1 uncultured Hyphomicrobiales bacterium | reverse complement strand
GTCCCGAACGGTCGGCGACGCTCGACATCCTCGACACGGACAACGTGTCGGGCGGACAGCGGCTCGACGTCCTGAAGAGCGGCATCAACCGCCTTGCGGGCGCGACGCGCGTGTCGGACGCCATCGATGCGGGCAAGCTCGCCCGGATCTGGAGCTGGGTGCTCCTGATCCTCGTCTTCTGCGCGGGGGCCTGGGCGTGGGCCTCCGGCCTGCTGCCGCAGATGTGGGACCTGCGGGAGGACATCGTCTTCCTCCTCAACGAGCACCTCTACCTCGTCGCGGTGTCGGCGAGCCTTGCCGTCCTCGTCGGCCTGCCCCTCGGGGTGTGGCTGTCGCGCCCGTCCATGCGGCGCTACGCGGAGATCCTGATCCAGGTCCTCAACGTCGGCACCACCATCCCGACGCTCGCGATCCTGGCCCTGTCCATGAGCTTCCTCGGGATCGGCAAGCTGCCGGCGATCTTCGGCCTGTTCATCGCGACGCTCCTGCCGATCGTGCGCAACGCCTACGCGGGCTGCCAGGCCGTGCCGTCCCATCTGATCGAGGCGGCGACCGGCATGGGGATGACGCCCCTGCAGATCCTGTGGCGGGTGGAGATCCCCAACGCCCTCTTCGTCATGTTCGCGGGCGTTCGCACGGCCCTCGCCATCAACGTCGGGACCGTGCCGCTCGCCTTCCTGATCGGCGGCGGCGGGCTCGGCGAACTCATCTTCCAGGGGATCGCCCTCAACGACTTCGCCATGATGCTGGCGGGCGCCATCCCGACGGCCCTTCTCGCCGTCGTCGTCGATTTCCTGCTCGCCCAGTGCCAGTACTGGATGATCCCCCGCGGGGTGAACCCGCTGCGCTGACGCGGCCGGCCCCGGGTCGTCCCCTCGCGGGGCCCGTGGCCGGCCGGTGAGCGGGGCTCACGGGATCCGGCAGGTGTGGCGCACGCCGTCGTAGCCGAGATAGGTGCCGTCGCTCACGCGGAAGGAGCCGTACTTCGCCGCGCACAGCGCGTTCCACTCGGGCGTGAACGGGGCCGGGTAGACGGGCCCGGCCGGCGGCGCCGCGGCGCTGGCGGCCGCGGACGCGGCGACGGCCCCCGCCGCGAGCCCGACGGCCGCCCCGACGGCTACGCCCGCCGCCGCGCGCCGCCCCGGGTTCACGATCACGGGCCGCGGTCTCAGCGGCCGCACGACCACCGGCGGCCGCGGCCTGATCGGCCGCCCTGAGCCGGGCCGCCCCGGCCGGACGGCGACCGGCGGACGCGGGCGGTGCGGCCGTTGCGCGACGGGCGGGCGCGGCCGTTGCGCGACGGGCGGGCGCGGCCGGTGGGGCCGGTGGCCGACCGGTCGGCCGCGGCGCACGTGGACGATCGGCCCCTCCCCCGCGGTCGCCGCGCCGAGCGCGACACCGGGCGCGCCCGCGAGCGGCGCGGCGGCCGCGCCCGTCTCACCCGGCTGCGCGAGAAACGCAAGGAGCGCGAGTGCCGCGAGGCGAAAGACGGCGCGCCCCGGCAAGCGGCTCGTCGGTCGGCGGCTAGTCCAGGACATCCTGCAGCATCTTAATGGCGGCGCGGTCGGGCGCCTCGATGCAGGCCTCGAGGAAGCGGGTCGTCGCCGTCACGAGGGCGTCGGGGTCGATCTCCGTCCGCCCGGCGGTGCCGGCCGCGTAGCCGTGGAGGAAGGAGATCGTCAGTTCCTGGTCCGTGCCGCCCTGGAGGAGGAGGTCCCGGCAGGTGAGGTCGCCGATCGCGAAACTCGCCGCCCCGTCGGACTGGGCGGCGGCCGGCGGCGCCCCCGGGACAAGGACGGCGGCGGCGACACACGCGCCCGCGGCGATCGTTCGTTTCGGCATCGTCGGCACCTCCCCGAGCCGTTGGCGATGAACGCCGGAACCCTTGAACGCCGGGCGGGCGACGGTCAATCGGATCCGGCGCCTCGCCGGCCCGCGGCGACGGCCCGTCAGCGCCACACGAGGATGGGCACGCGGGCGCCGCGGATCATCTCCGACGTGGTGCTGCCGATCACGAGGGTCCTGAGGCGCGAGTGGCCGTAGGCCCCCATCACGAGAAGGTCGATCCCCTCGCTCTCCACGAGGCGCGGGATCACCGCCTCCGGCTCGCCGGCCTCCGCCCGCGCGGTGACGGAAAGGCCCGCCGCCTCGAGGCGCGCCGCGGCCGCATCGAGCTTGCGCCCCACCTCGCCGGTGCCGCTGCCGGCGGTGACGAGGGTGGCCTCGAGCCCGGCGAAGAGGGGCGAGCGGGCGGCCGCCTCGACGGCCGCCTCGGCGCTCGCGCGGCCGTCGAAGGCGACCATGAAGCGGGCGATGGGCCGGAACGCCCGGGAGGCGACGAGGACGGGCCGCCCGCTCGCCCTCAGGATCCGCTCGAGGTTGGAGCCGAGGTGGAGCTTGGCGAAGTCCGCCGCCTCGCCCCGCTTGCCCACCACGAGAAGGTCGGCCCCCGCCTCCCGCTCGGCGAGGGTCTCGAGGAGGTCGCCGTGGCGCAGCACGGTCGTCACGTCGGCGACGCCGAGGGTGGCCATGCGCTGCCGCGCCTCGTCGAGCTCCAGCCAGCCCTTCTCGTGAAGGACTTTCGCCCGCTGCGCGTCGAGCTCGGCAAGCTGTTCGAGGAGGCGGCGGCGCGCGGCGATGCCGATGCGGCCCGACCGGTCCTCCGAGGAGACCTCGCGGCGCCCGAGCACCTGGAGGAGCTCCACCGAGGCGTCGAGGCGCCCGGCCGCCCAGGCGGCGTGCTCGGCGACGCTCGTCGAGTAGACCGACCCGTCGATGCAGGCGATGAGCTTTGGCATCCCGTGATCCTCAATGCGCCATCGGTCAGTGGGCGATCAGACGGTCGAGCGCGTCCGGCTTGTCGTGGACGGCGAGCTTGTCGACCAGCGTCTCGCTCGCCTCGTTGAGGCCGACCACCTCCACCTCCGCCCCCTCGCGGCGGAACCTCAGGACGACGCTGTCGAGCGCGGCGACGCTCGAGATGTCCCAGATGTGGGCGTGGGTGAGGTCGATCGTGACCTTGGCGAGCGCCTCGCGCAGGTCGAACGCCTCGAGGAAGCGGTCCGTGGAGGCGAAGAAGAGCTGCCCCTCGACGATGTAGGTCCGCTCCCGACCGTCGGCGGAGAGCACCGAGCGCACCCGGAAAATCTGGGCGATCTTGGCGGCGAAGAAGATGCCCGACAGGAGCACCCCGATGAGGACGCCGATGGCGAGGTTGTGGGTGGCGACGACGCCGACGACGGTCGCCACCATCACGACGGACGAGCTCATCGGGTGCTCGCGCATCTTGGCGAGCGAGGCCCAGCTGAAGGTGCCGATGGAGACCATGATCATGATGGCGACGAGGGCGGCCATCGGGATCATGCCCACGAGGTCGCCGAGGAAGACCACCATGACGAGGAGGAAGATCCCCGCGCAGAAGGTGGACAGGCGGCCCCGCCCGCCCGACTGCACGTTGATGATCGACTGGCCGATCATGGCGCAGCCGGCCATGCCGCCGATGAAGCCGGTGCCGATGTTGGCGATGCCCTGCCCGACCGTCTCCCGGCCCTTGCGGGAGGTGGTGTCGGTCAGCTCGTCCACGATCGAGGCGGTCATGAGCGATTCGAGGAGGCCGACCACCGCCACCGCCGCCGAATAGGGCAGGATGATGAGGAGCGTCTCGAGGGTGAGCGGAATGTCGGGCAGCAGGAAAACGGGGAGCGTGGAGGGAAGCTCGCCCATGTCGCCGACCGTGCGCAGGTCGAGGTCGAGGAGGACCACGACCGCGGTGATGGCGAGGATGCACACGAGGGGCGCGGGCACCGCGCGGGTCGCGAGGGGGAAGAGGTAGAGGATGGCAAGGCCCGCGGCCACGAGCACGTAGGTGAGCCAGGGAACGCCGACGAGCTCGGGGATCTGGGCCATGAAGATCAGGATCGCGAGGGCGTTCACGAAGCCGGTCATCACCGAGCGGGAGACGAACCGCATCAGCCGGTCGAGCCGCAACAGGCCGGCCCCCACCTGCAGGAGGCCCGCGAGCACCGTCGCCGCGAGGAGGTACTGGAGCCCGTGCTCCTTCACGAGCGTGACCATGAGGACGGCGGTCGCCGCCGTCGCGGCGGAGATCATGCCGGGCCGTCCGCCCACGAAGGCGATGATGACGGCGATGGAGAAGGACGCGTAAAGGCCCACCTTCGGGTCGACGCCCGCGATGATCGAGAAGGCGATCGCCTCCGGGATGAGGGCGAGGGCGACGACGAGGCCGGCGATGACGTCCGCGCGGACGTTGCCGAACCACTCCTCGCGCACCTCTGTGAAGGCGCGTTCGATCAAGCTTCGTCCTCCCCGATGATGGGCCCGGAGGTTTCGCGACGCAGGAGCGGCTGTCTCCGACGACAGGTCGCTCGCCGCCATCCCGCCTGGCGGGTGGCGGCCATGCGGCGTCGGCGCGCCCGCCTCGCCCGGCGGCGGGAAAGCCGCGCCGGCCCCTGCCGAGGCCGGGCCCGCGGGGCATCGACGGTCGCGCGCCGCCGCGCCCCTCCCCGGGCGCTGGATGCTGGCATGTGCGCCCGTGCGTTGACAGCCCGCTCCGGTCCGTGTGGCCCTCGCGCCATGCACGGGGATCATGGCGAGGAACGGCGAGGCGGCGGGGCCCGACCGGCGCGCGGCCGGCGATGGGCGCGCGGGCGCGGCCGGGGGACCGGGTCGGGCCGCCCGGCGGCGGCCACCGGACCGCGGGGGCGCTGACGGTGCGCTTTCTCCTCCAGAACGCGCGCTGGCTCGGCGGCGGCTTCCTCCTCACGTTCGCCTCCGCCTTCGGCCAGACCTGGTTCATCTCCCTGTTCGCGGGCGACATCAAGCAGGCCTTCGCCCTCACCGACGGCGGCTGGGGCACCCTCTACACGGTCGCCACCCTCGCCTCGGCCGCGCTCCTGTTCGGCCGCGGCTCGCTCGCCGACACGGTGCGCCTGGCCGTCCTCGGCCCCGCCGTCGCGGTCCTGTTCGCGCTCGCCGGGCTCGGCATGGCCTTCGGGCAGTCCGTGCTCCTGCTGGGGCTGTCGGTCTTCCTGTTGCGGTTCTGCGGGCAGGGCATGTTCAGCCACATCGCCATGACGGCCATGGGCCGCTGGTTCGAGGCGAGGCGGGGACGGGCGGTCGCGATCGCCAACCTCGGCCACCCGGCGGGCGAGGTGGTCCTGCCGATCCTCGCGGTCGTCGCGATCGAGGCCGTCGGCTGGCGCGCCACGTGGACGGTGGTCGCCGCCGTCCTCCTCTTGTTCGTGACCCCGTTCCTCGCCGTCCTCCTGTCGCGGGAGCGGACGGCGCGCGGGGCCGCGGGCGGGGGCGCGGCGGCCGGGCTCGGCGCGCGGCACTGGACGCGGCGGGAGGCGGTGCGCCACTGGCTCTTTCCGGCGCTCCTGCCGATCATGCTGACGCCGGGCTTCATCGGCACGGTCGTCTTCTTCCACCAGGTCCACATCGCCGAAACGAAGGGCTGGTCGCTGGCGGAGATGGCGGCCGGCTATCCGGTGCTCGCCACCATCGGCGTGGCGGCCGCCCTGTCCACCGGCTGGGCGACGGACCGCCTCGGACCCCACCGGCTCATCCCGGTCGTGCTCCTGCCGACCGGCCTCGGCGTCTTCCTGATCGGCCCGGCGACCGACGTTTCGGCGTGGGTTCTCTCGCTCGGGCTGATCGGCCTCACCCAGGGCATGGTCGCCTCGCTCTGGGGGGCCTTCCTGCCGTTCGTCTACGGCACCGGGCACCTCGGGTCGGTCCGCGCCATGGCGACGACGGTGATGGTGGTCTCGACGGCGATCGGCCCCGGCATCACCGGGATCCTCATCGACCAGGGGATCGACTTCCCGCGGCAGGCCCTCGTGATGGGCCTTTGGTGCCTCGCCCTGTCGGCCCTCGGCCTCCTCATCGCGCGCCGCCTCTCGGGCGAATTGGCCCCTGTGGCCCGTTCCTGACCGCGGGCGCCGGCGAAGGGGCCGGGCCGCCCCGTCAAGAGGCCTCGGCGGCCCTGGCGGACGCCCGGGCGCCCCGGCCCTCCGGCGCCTTCGCACCGGTGTCGTGGCCGGCCGCCGCCTCGTCGCGGCGGGCGAGTGTGGCCGAGGTGGCGAAGGCGAGCTGGGAGATGTCGCGGCGGAAGAGCATGTCCCACGTCCAGGCGACCCAGAGACGGAATTTCCGGCTCGTGGTCGGCATCTGCAGGAGGTAGAACGCGCGCCACAGGAGCCAGGCCGGAAAGCCCGCCACGGGGACCCCGAGGACGCTCGCGATCCCCCGCTTGTTGCCCATGGTGGCGATGGTGCCGAGGCCCGCGAAGGAGAACGGCTCCGTCGGCCGCCCCTCGCTCGCCGCGCGGATGTTGCGCGCCGCCTGCCGCGCCTCCCGCACGGCGAACTGGGCGGTGGTCGGCGTCGGCCCCTCCCGGGCGGCGTTGGGCGCGGCCGCGCAGTCCCCGATCGCCCACAGCCCCGGCACTTGCGGCACCGACAGGTCCGCTCGCGTGCGGATGCGGCCCCGGTCCGTCTCGAGGGCGAGGCGCTCCACGAGCGGGTTCGCCCGCGTGCCGATGGTGGACACGAGCAGCCCCGCGGGGATGCGCCGCACGGCCCCGTCCACGTCCTCCACCTCGAGGCCGCTCGCGTCCGCCCGCCGCGCCTTCGTCGCGAGGTGGACGCCGATCCCGCGGGAGACCATGCTGTCGCGGGCGCGCACGGCGAGCTTTTCGGGAAGCTCCGGCAGGAGCCGCTCCTCGGCGTGGACCACCGACACCCGCGACTCCCCGTCCGGCACGTTCCCGTAGAAGCGGCGCGCGCGGCGGATGAAGTCGTGGATCTCGCCCGCGACCTCCACGCCGCTGAAGCCCCCGCCCACCACGACGAAGTGGACGAGGCGGCGCCGTTCCTCCGGGTCCGCCGCGTGGTCGGCGCGCTCGAGGCGCGCGATGACGGCGTTGCGCACGGCCATCGCGTCCCCCACGAGCTTCAGGGGGATTGCGTGGTCGGCAAGGCCCGGCACCGGGGCGAGGTTCGCCCGGGCGCCGACGGCGAGCACCAGGTGGTCGTAGGCAGTTTCCTCCGGCGCGCCCGCCGCGTCCGGTGCGAGGGCGAGGCGGCGGCACTCGAGGTCCACCCCCTCCACGCGGCCGAGGAGGAAGCGCTGGTCCCTGCCGAGCATCTCCCGGAGGGGGGCGACGGCCTGGCCGGGCAGGACGCTGGTGCTCACCACCTCCGGCAGGAGGGGGCTGAAGGTCGTGTAGTTGTGCTCGCTGACGAGGGTGACCCTGAGCCGGTCCCGTGCCGGGGCGAGGCGGCGGGCGAGCTCGGTGCCGGCGAACCCTCCGCCGACGATGACGACGTGCTGGCGACGATCGATTATCTGCATGGCCGTCGAACGCCCCGCGCGCTCCCGCGATCCCCGCGCCGGCCGCGCCCCGGGGACGCACCGCGCCCGCCGGCCTTCTGCGAGGCGGCGGCGTTTTCGGCTCGCCCGCAGATTCGCCGACCCGCGCGCAGGAACCGCCGAAGGCCGCGGCCGGGCGAGGCTCCGGACGGCGAGCGGGGTCTGGCGGGTCGGACGGGCCCGGCGGCCCGCGCGGCCGCCGTGGCGACCACGCGCTTGCCGCCCGGCAGGGTCAGGCGCGCTCGAGCTCGAGCGTGCGGCGGGTGACGTCGGCGATGATCGGCCGCGCCTCTGCGGCCATCCTCTCCACCTCCGCGAGGTTCTCGCGAAGGGCCGCCGTGTTCTCGACGCCCGCCTCGGCGGCCATCACGATGAGGGTTTCGTACATCGCGATCTCGTAGTGGCGGAAGGCGTAGGCGGCGAAGGCGTCCTTCAGGACCTCGTCCCGGGTCGGCACGTGGGCCATCGCCGACACCGTGCCGATGAAGCCGAGGATGCCGTCCTTGAAGCCGGACGGCTTGGCGTCGTGCTCGACGAGGACCGCCTCGAGACGATCCGTGAGTACCTTCGTCCGCTCCGCGTGACGCTCGCCGATTGCCTTGTAGGCGGGATAGCTCTTCGTCCGGCCAATGTTGCCTTCGAGCGCTTCCAGACCCTGCTTTTCCACAGCGTGCGCGTTCTGAAGGCCCGTTATGAAAGTCTTGAGCGCGGGATTGTCGCGATCAGCCATGTCGATCCTCCGCTTTGCGTTGCGCGTGGGCAACCCGTCGCGGTGGGTGTCGTTCCGGCATCGGTTGTGCGGCGCGCGGCCGCGCACTCTCCTCTTGGCGTTTGCGGTGCGACGTCTTGGCGCCATCGGCCCGCGACCGGGGGTCGTCAAACCAGGAAATCGCCGGAGCCGAGCGCGTCGGCGTCGACGCCGAGGAGGGTGATGGTGTCGGTGCCGACCGCGACCACCGCTCCCCGCGCGTCCGCCGAGACGTGGACGTCGTCGATGCCGCGGGCGTCCGCGTGGGACCTCAGGTCGATGAGGTCCTCCCCCGGCACGAAGCCCTCGATGGTGTCGTCGCCGTCGCCAGAGCGAAACACGAAGCGATCCTCGCAACGGTCGGCGAACGTCAGGAGATAGTCGTCCCCCGTGCCGCCGTTGAAGACGTTCGCGCTCGTGTCGTCGAGCTTCCTTCGCTCCGGTGCATCGAACGACAGGTTCGCACGGCCCGCCCGATGTGCCGCCGGTCACAGGATGACCGTTCGTGCCGCGCGCACGCGCACGGCCTCGTCTCGCGGTGGCGGCCGCTCTGCCCGGCGAGGCCGCCGCCTCCTTCCCGGGGGGCGCCCGCCTGCCGAACCCCTTCGGCACGATGGTTGCACATCCGGCTGGCACGCCCGCCCCGCGTGCCCGTCGCTGCGACGGGCGCGCCCCCGGGCCGCTCTTCCGGGCAGCCGGGCGTGCGGACCGATCCCACCATCAGACAGGATGCACGAATGAGAATGCTCGGCAGTCTCCTCACCACCGGCGTCGCCGCGGCGCTCGTCGCGGCACCCCTCGCCTCCGCGCCCGCCCGTGCCCAGGAAACGTACAACTGGGTGCTCCAGACCGGCTACGCCGCGGGCGACGACCTGCACCAGTCCTTCATCGCGCTCGCCGACAAGATCGAGCTCATGTCGGGCGGGCGGCTCGTCATCGACGTCAACCCCGGCGGCACCTTCGTGCCGGCGTTCGACGTCCTCGACGCGGTGAACGACGGCGTCATCGACGCGGCGGGCGGCGACGGCGACTACTGGGTCGGCAAGCACCCGGCCGGCAGCCTGTTCGCCTCCTCCCCGGCCTTCGGCATGGAATCCATGACGCTGATGGGCTGGATGAACTACGGTGGCGGCAACGAGCTCTACGACCGCTACATCAACGAGATCCTGCGCTACACGAACGTCAAGCCGTTCCTGATGAGCCCGGCGCTCGCCCAGCCGTTCGGCTGGTTCGAGGAGCCGGTGCTGTCGCTCGCCGACGTCGAGGGCCTGAAGTTCCGCACCCCGGGCCTGCCGGTGGACGTGATGCGCGAGCTCGGCGCGTCCGTCATCACCGTGCCGGGCTCGGAGGTGGTGCCCGCCCTCGAGCGCGGCGTCATCGAGGCGGCGGAGTACTTCAGCCCGCGCGCCGACCTCGTCCTCGGCCTGCCGGACATCCGCAAGACCTACATGATGCCGAGCTACCTGCAGATCGGGCTCGTGCTCAACTTCCTCGTCAACGCGGAGAAGTGGGAGGAGCTGCCGGACGACCTGAAGGCGATCGTGGAGTTCGCCGTCATGGCCGAGTCGGCCGACTTCTACTGGCGCTACCTCGAGCAGAACAGCCTGGCGCTGGAGGAGCTCGAGGAGGTGAAGGGCGTCACCGTGGTCGAGACGCCGCGGGAGATCCTGAAGGCGCAGCTCGAGGGCTGGGACGCGGTGCTGTCGCGCTTCGCCGAGAGTGACCCCTTCTTCGCCGAGGTGCTCGACAGCCAGCGCACGTGGGCCGGCCGCGTCGTCCCGCTGAAGGCGCGGATCAACCCGCCGCTCGACATCGCCCTCGAGCACTACGCCGAGGAGTGAGCGCGGCACCGGGGGCGCGGCTGCGGCGGCGCCCCCGCCCTGCCCTTTCCCGGCGGACGAGGCATCGCCCACCGGGAAACCGCATCGCAAACCAGAACAACCGGAAAACCCGGCAATGAGCCAACAGAGCGAAGAACTCGTCTACGACCCCGACCACAAGCCGCCGCTCCCCGCCGGCATGCCACCGCGCATCCGCGCCATCGTCGGCACGATCGACCGGACGAACGAGATCCTCGGCGAAATCCTCGCGTGGACGACCTTCGCGCTCATCTTCGTCGTGGCGATCGAGGTGGTGCGGCGCTACGGCTTCAACGACCCCTCGATCTGGGCCTATGACGTCAGCTACATGCTCTATGGCACCGGCTTCATGCTGGGCGCGGCGGTCACCCTGCGCTATCGCGGCCACATCCGGACAGACCTTTTCTACCAGAACTGGTCGGACCGGACGAAGGCGCTGGTGGATGCCTGCTTCTACCTCTTCGTCTTCTTTCCGGGCCTGTTCCTGTTCATGCTGGCCGGCTTCGACAAGGCCTGGCACAGCTTCTCCATCATGGAACGCGCCTTCGCCAGCCCCTGGCGCCCGCTCCTGTTCCCCTACCGCGCCGTCATCCCCCTGTGCGCGCTCCTTCTCATCATCCAGGGGATCTCCGAATTGCTGAAGGCCGTCTACGTGATCCGCGCTGGGTCGGCGCGATGACATTCAACGAGATCCTCGGCTTCGTCTTCCTCGGCGCGCTCCTCACCGGCATCTTCGCGGGATTCCCGATCGCCTTCACCTTGATCAGCCTCACCGTGGTGTTCGGCTACATCGGCCTCGGGGAGCAGGTGTTCAACATCATGGTCTTCCAGGCCTGGGGCGTCATGGGAGAGGAGACGCTGGCGGCCGTGCCGCTGTTCGTCTTCATGGGCTATATGCTGGAACAGGCCGGCATCATGGAGCGCCTGTTCCGCGGCTTCCAGTTCGTGCTCGCGCGGGTGCGCGGCTCGCTCTACATCGGCGTCCTCCTGACGGCGACCATGTTCGCCACCGCCACCGGCATCATCGGCGCCTCCGTCACCCTCATCGGGATGATGGCGGGACCCGTGATGCAGAAGAGCCGCTACGACCCGGCGCTGTCGGCGGGCACGATCGCGGCGGGCGGCACCCTCGGCGTCCTGATCCCGCCGAGCGTCATGCTGGTGGTGCTCGGGCCGGTGGCGGGCGTGTCGCTGCCGAAACTTTTCGCCGCGGCGATCCTGCCCGGCCTTCTCATCGCGAGCCTCTTCCTCGCCTACGTGATGATCCGCGTCTCGCTGAACCCGGCGCTCGGGCCGCCGCTGCCGAAGGAGGAGCGGCCGGAGAGCGTGGGGGCGGCGCTGCGCGAGCTCGCGGTCGGCATGATGCCGCTCATCGTGCTCATCGCGGCCACCCTCGGCACCATCCTCACCGGCGTCGCGACGCCGACGGAAGGGGCGGGCATGGGCGCCCTCGGCGCCCTCCTCCTCACCGTCGCCTACCGCCGGCTCACCTTCGCCCGCCTCAGGACCGCGCTCTACAAGACGCTGCTGGTGACGAGCATGATCATGTTCCTGCTCGCCGCCTCCAACATGTACGGCGCCGTCTTCAACCGCCTCGGCACCGGACCGTTCATCGCCGACACCCTCATCGCCCTCGACCTGTCGCCCACCCTCATGCTGATCGCGCTGATGGCGGTGGTCTTCCTGCTCGGCTGGCCGCTCGAGTGGGCGCCGATCATCTTCATCTTCCTGCCGATCTTCCTGCCGGTGGTGGACGCGGCCGGGCTCGACCTCCTGTGGGTCGCCACCCTCGTGGCGGTCAACCTGCAGACGGCGTTCCTGTCGCCACCCGTCGCGATGGCGGCCTACTACCTGAAGGCGGTCGTGCCGGGCTGGGGCCTCGGCCAGATCTACTCGGGCATGTTCCAGTTCGTCGCGCTGCAGCTCGTCGCCCTCGCAGCGCTCATCGCCTTCCCCCAGCTCGCCCTCTGGCTGCCGTCGGTCCTGTTCGGACCGTGACCGGCCGCCCGGCGCCGCGGCCGCCCGGAAGACGGGCGACCACGGGGTCGGCGGGGGTGGCGACGATGCGGGCGGCAGCGGCCGGTCCAGTCGAGGCGCATCGCCGCCGCGGCGACGGGGGAGGCCGGGCTCGCGGGGCCCGAGCCGGCGATGTCGGGGGCCGAGCCGTGCCCGGGTCCCCCGGCCGCTGCGGACGGGACCGCAAGGCTCGCCGCCACGATCCCCGGGCCGATGCCGGCGCCGGGCAGGTGCGATGGGAGGCCGCCGCCAGGCGGGACCGCGGGGCAGCCGGCCGATGACCGCGCCGGCGACCGCGCCTCGCGGGGCAGTGGCACCTGGTGCGCTGTGGATCCAGCCCCGCCGGCGCGGGCGGCTCAGTCCTCGCCGGTGCGGCCGGCGTAGCTCTCGAGGTAGCGGGCGATCTCGGTGTGGTCCGCCCCGGGGCCGAGGGCCTCGGCGGCAGAGCGCCACAGCATCCGCATCTCGGTGAGCGTCGGGACCGCGCAGTCGAGGTCGTCGGCGAGGCGCTGGGCGATGGTGATGTCCTTCGCCATCAGGTCCAGCGCGAAGCCGGAACCGAAGTCGCGGTTGAGGATGAACTGGTGGAACTTGTTCTCCGTCGCGTTGTTGCGCCCGGTCGAGGCGTTGATGACGTCGATGGTGACCTTCGGGTCGAGGCCGAAGCGGGTGGCGACCACGAGCGCCTCGGCCGCCGCGGCGAGCCCGGCCGCCGACACGAAGTTGTTGAGCGCCTTGATGGCGTGGCCCGAGCCGAGGGGCCCGGTGCGGAAGACGCGGCCCATGGCCGAGAGCACCGGCTCGGCCCGGTCGAGGGCGGCCGCGTCGTCCCCGCCGAGCATGATGGCGAGGGTGCCGTCCCGCGCCCGGCGCACCCCGCCCGAGACCGGGGCGTCGAGGAGGCCGATGCCGCGGGCGGCAAGGGCCGCCCCGAGGGCGCGGGTCGCGAGCGGGTAGGACGAGCTCATGTCGATCACGACGCCGCCCGAGGCCATCCCGGCGGCGAGACCGCCCGCGTCCCCCTCGCCGAGGACCGCGCGGGCCACCGCCTCGTGGTCGGGCAGCATGGTGATGACGATGTCCGCCCCCTCCCCGGCCTCGTCGCCGCTCCCCGCAGCCTTCCCGCCCGTCTCGGCCGCGAGCGCCTCCGCGATGCCCGGGCGGATGTCGAACAGGCGCAGGCGATGGCCGGCGGCCGCGAGCTGGCGGACCATCGGATCGCCCATGGCGCCGAGGCCCGCGAAGGCGATGACGGGGCGCGTCGCGCCGTCAGCCGGAATCGCGTTCGATGTCATCGAGGACCTGCCTTGCGACCCGGAAGCTGTCCACCATCGCCGGCACGCCGCAGTAGATGCCGACCTGGAGGAGCACTTCCTTGATTTCGTCCTTGGTGAGGCCGTTGTTGATCGCCCCGCGGACGTGGGCGGCGAGCTCGTGGTTGCGCCCGAGGGAGGCGATCATCGCGATGTTGATGATGGAACGGGTCTTCCTGTCGAGCCCCTCCCGGCCCCAGACCTCGCCCCAGCAGTAGGTGGTGACGATGCGCTGGAAGTCCTCGGTGAACTCGTCCACGCCGGCCATCGCCCGGTCCACGTAGGCGTCCCCCAGCACCTTGCGCCGGATCGCCATGCCCTTCTCGTAGGTCGCCTCGTCCATTGCGCTTTCCTCCCCTCGGGGCGACCACGCCGCCCCCGTTCGTCCGGACCTTTCAAGCGTTGCCCGATCCCGCGACGATCCGTCAATGAGTCGGGGCCGTCCGCGCGCCGTGGCGCGGCGCCGTGCGGCTTGATTTCGCCCGGCGCATCGCCGACGTTGCGGACGATCCGGCGGCCGGCGCGGCCGCGAGAAACGGGGATGAACCGGCGGGCGTGACGGTCTTTTCGGACATCGAGAAGGGGGAGGCGCGGCAGCTGAAGCTCGGCGCGGCGCTCACCTCCGCGGGGGCTGCCCTGTTCGTGGCCGAGGCGGCGCTGATCGCGCTCGCGGTCCATCACCTCGCGGGCGCGCCGGACGTCGCCTTCGTGGCCCTCCTCGCGGCGGCGGTCGTCGGCGTGGCGCTCATTCGGGCCGCCGCCGATTCGCTCGGCGGGCGGATCGCCTTGGAGGCGGGCGCGCGGATCGTGGAGCGGGCGCGGGCGGCCCTGTCGGCCCACGTGTCGACCCGCTCCCCGCGGGATGCGACGCGGACGCCCTCGGGCGCCGTCGCCGCCCTCGCCTCCGACAAGCTGGAGGCCTGCCTTCCCTACCTCACCCGCTACCAGGCCGCGCGGATGCGCGCCCTCGTGGTGCCCGTCGCGTTCCTGTCGGCGAGCCTCGTCATCTCCTGGGCGGCGGCCCTCGTCCTGTTCGTGGCCGCCCCCCTCATCCCGCTGTTCATGGCGCTCGTGGGCCTTGCCGCCAAGCGCGCCTCGGAGCGGCAGATGGACGAGATCGGCTCCATGAACGCGGTCTTCCTCGACCGCCTCCGCGGCCTCGTCGACATCCGCCTCATCGACGCCACCGTCGCCGTGACGGAGGACTTCGCGAAGAGCTCGGAGCGGCTGCGGGAGAAGACCATGGGCGTCCTGCGCGTCGCCTTCCTGTCCTCCACGGTGCTCGAGCTCTTCTCGGCCGTCGCCATCGCCGTCATCGCGGTCTACGTCGGCTTCAGCCTTCTCGGAATCATGACCTTCGGCAGCTGGGGCACGCCGGTGACCCTCGGCGAGGGCCTGTTCCTGCTCATCCTCGCCCCCGCCTTCTTCCAGCCCCTGAGGGACCTCGCGGCCGCCTGGCACGACAAGGCCGCCGCGAAGGCGGTCGCCGCCGAGTTCGACGCGGAGGTGGGCCGGGAGGGCGCGCGCATCCTCGGCAGCGGCGAGGCGGCCGCCCCCCTCCCCGGCCCCGCCACGGTGGAGGTGCGCCGCGTCCCGGCGGCGGGGGCGGACGGCCCGCCCCTTTCCTTCGAGGTGCCGGCCGGGGCGCGAGTCGCCCTCGTCGGCCCGAGCGGGTCGGGCAAGACCACCCTCCTCATGACCATCGCCGGATTCGTGCCGCCCGCGGAGGGTCAGATCCGCGTCGCCGGCCGCCCCCTCGACGACGACACCGCCGACGCCTGGCGCGCCCGCTGCGCCTTCATCGGGCAGAAGCCCCACTTCCTCGCCGGCTCCATCGCCGCCAACGTGGCGCTCGCCGGCGCCCCCGCGGAGCGGGAACGGCTCGACCGGGCGCTCGCCCTCGCCGCGGCCGACGGCGTGGTCCGTCGGGCCCCGCGGGGCCTCCTGACCCCCGTCGGCGAGACCGGGCACGGGCTGTCGGGCGGCGAGGGGCGGCGCCTGTCCGTCGCCCGCGCGGCCTTCGCGGGGCGTGACGTGATCCTCGCCGACGAGCCGACGGCCGACCTCGACGGGGAGACGGCCCGGGCCGTCGCCGACGGGCTGATGGCGCTGACGGCGGGCGGGGCGAGCCTGATCGTCGCCACCCACGACCGGGCACTCGCGGCGCGCATGGACCTCGTGGTCGAGATCGGGGCGGCCTGATGCGCCATCTCCTGTCGGTGCTCTCCCTCATCTTCCGGGCCGACCGGACGGCCTTCCTCGTCGGCCTGTTCCTGATGATCGCGACGCTGGCGGCGGGCGTTGCTCTCCTCGGGCTCGCGGGCTGGTTCATCGCAGCGGCCGGCCTCGCCGGCCTTGCGGGCGCGGGCGCCGCCTTCAACTACTTCACGCCGGGCGCGGTCGTGCGCTTCCTCGCCATCGTGCGGGCGGCGGCGCGCTACGGCGAGCGCGTCACCACCCACGACGCCACCCTGCGCTTCCTCGCCGACATCCGCGTGCGTCTCTTCCGCGGGATCGCCGCCCGCCCCTTCCCGGTGATCGAGCGGCTGAGGAGCGCGGTCGCCCTCAACCGGATCACCACCGACATCGACGCCCTCGACACCGTCTACCTCAGGATCGCCGCACCGGCCCTGTCCGCCGTCGTGGTGCTCGCCGGCGCGTTCGCCCTCCTGTGGTGGCTGGTGAGCCTTCCCGTCGCCGCCGCCGTCACCCTCCTTCTCGGCCTCGTGGGGGCGGGGGTGTTCGCCCTGGGGCTGCGGCGCGGGGAGAAGGCGTCGGTGCGCCGGGCGCTTGCGCTCGAGGCGGTGCGGGTGCGCATGATCGACCTGTCGCAAGGGGCGGCGGACCTTGCCTTCGCGGGCCGCCTCGACCGCCAGCGCGCGGCGATCGCCGAGGCCGACGGCCGCGCCGTGGAGGCCCACCGCCGTCTCGACGCCCTCGACCGGTGGAGCGGGGCGGCGATCACCGTCGCCGTCTCCGGCGCCGTCGCCGCCGCGCTCCTCGTCGCCGCCCTCACCGGCCTGCCGGTGACCCTCGCCGCCCTCGCCGCGCTCGCCGCCTTCGCCCTCGGCGAGGCGATCCAGCCGATGCGCCGCGCCGCCCTCGAGGTCGGCCGGGCGAAGCTCGCCGCCCGGCGGGCCGTGCCGACGGTCCGCGCCGCGCCCGCGCCCGAGCCCGCCGCCGAGGCCCCGCCCCAGTGGCGGGAGGGTTTGCCCCTCGCCTTCGAGGACGTCTCCTTCGCCCGCGGGCCGGACCGGGACCCGGTGATCGCCGGCTTCTCCCTCGCCGCGGGCCCCGGGGAGTGGGTCGCCCTCGTCGGCCCGAGCGGCTGCGGCAAGTCGACGGCCCTCGCCCTCGCCGCCCGCCTCCTCCAGCCGACGGGGGGGACGATCCGCCTCGGCGGCGCGGACCTCGCGGCGATCCCGGAACGGGCGCTGCGGGCCGACGTGGCCCTCCTGCCCCAGCGCAGCGAGCTGTTCGCCGGCACCGTCGCCGACAACCTGCGCCTCGCCGCCCCCGACGCGGGCGAGGACGAGCTGTCCTACGTCCTCGCGGTCGCAGGGCTGGAAGAGGCGGTGGAACGGGTCGGCGGCCTGTCCGCCCGCCTCGGCGAGGGCGGCGGCGGCCTCTCGGGCGGTGAGACGCGGCGCCTCGCCCTCGCGCGCCTCCTCCTGAGGCGCCCCGCCGTCGTCCTCCTCGACGAGCCGACCGAGGGGCTCGACGATCCGACCGCGGAGCGGGTGCTCGCCGCGCTCCGCCGGCATCTTTCCCGCGCCACGGTGATCGCGGCGAGCCACCGGGCCGCAGAGCGGGAGGTGGCGGACCGGATCGTGCGCCTCGGCCCGCCCTTCCCGGACATGCCCTGGCGGGTTCCCGGGTGCGACGATCCGCACGCCCGCGATCACGGCGGCTTGATCCGCGTCAACGCCGCCCGCTCGGCCTGATCCTACCGCTTTCCCGTCGAGGCTGCGCCTGGCGCGGCCCCCTCGCTCAACGGGTGAGCCCATGGAGATCGGTGTCGTCGAGCTGTCGCGCATCCAGTTCGCCGCGACGGCCATGTTCCACTTCCTGTTCGTCCCCCTCACGCTCGGCCTCTCCGTCATCATCGCGATCATGGAGACGGTCTATGTCATGACGAACCGGCCGATCTGGCGCCAGATGACCAAGTTCTGGGGCACGCTGTTTGGCATCAACTTCGTTCTCGGCGTCGCGACCGGCCTCACCATGGAATTCCAGTTCGGCATGAACTGGAGCTATTACAGCCATTACGTCGGCGACATCTTCGGCGCCCCGCTCGCCATCGAGGGCCTGATGGCCTTCTTCCTGGAGGCGACGTTCGTCGGCCTGTTCTTCTTCGGCTGGGACAGGCTGTCGAAGGTGGGCCACCTGACGGTCACGTGGCTGGTCGCCATCGGGTCGAACCTGTCGGCGCTGTGGATCCTCGTCGCCAACGGCTGGATGCAGAACCCGGTGGGCGCGGTCTTCAACCCGGAAACCATGCGCATGGAGATCGTCTCGTTCTACGAGGTGATCTTCAACGAGGTCGCCCAGGCGAAGTTCGTCCACACCGTCTCGGCGGGCTACGTGACGGCGGCCATGTTCATCCTCGGCGTGTCGGCCTTCTACCTCCTGAAGGGCCGCCACGTGCCGCTGGCCCGCCGCTCCATCGCCGTGGCGGCGAGCTTCGGCCTCGCCTCGGCGCTGTCGGTCGTCGTCCTCGGCGACGAATCGGGCTACGCGGCCAACCAGAACCAGAAGATGAAGCTCGCCGCCATGGAGGGGATGTGGCAGACCGAGCCCGCCCCCGCCGCCTTCACCCTGGTGGGCCTGCCGGACGAGGAGGCGCGGGAGACCGCGTGGGCCATCAAGATCCCCCTCGTGATGGGCCTCGTCGCCACCCGCTCCCTCGACGAGGAGATCCCCGGAATCGAGGCGCTCGTCCACCGCGCGGAGGCGCGCATCCGCTCCGGCCTCCTCGCCTACGACGCGCTCGTCGCGATCCGCGAGGCCCGCGGCGAGGTGCCGGACGCGGTGAAGGCCACCTTCGAGGACCACGGGCGGGATCTCGGCTACGCCCTCCTTCTCAAGGCCTACGTGGGCGACCCGCGCACCGCCACGGACGATCAGATCGCGGCGGCCGCCTGGGACACGGTCCCGCCGGTGGCGCCGCTGTTCTGGACGTTCCGGATCATGGTGCTCCTCGGCTTCTACTTCATCGCCTTCTTCGTCTATTTCTTTTGGATGTCCTCCTTCCGCGACCTGCGGGTGCCGCGGGCGGCGCTGTGGGTGGCGGTCCTGTCCATCCCGCTGCCCTGGATCGCGGCGGAGATGGGCTGGTTCGTGGCCGAGGTGGGCCGCCAGCCCTGGACGGTGGAGGGCGTCCTGCCGACGGCGCTCGCGGTCAGCCACCTCGGCGTCTGGGAGGTGGCGCTCACGCTGACGGGCTTCGTCGTCTTCTACACGATCCTGTTCGTCGTCGAGGTGGCGCTCCTCGTGAAGTACATCCGCAAAGGCCCGTACCTCGACACCGAGGCGGTGGACGCCTGGGACGAGGCGCGGGCCCGCCGCTTCCACCGGGTCGAGGTGCCGGCGGCACCGGCCCGGACCGGCCCGGGCGCGGCCGGCATCAGCCCGGCGGAGTGACGATCCGATGATCCTGCACGAACTGATCGACTACGAGACCCTGCGCCTTGCCTGGTGGGTGCTCCTCGGCGTCCTCCTCATCGGCTTCGCCGTCACGGACGGCTTCGACATGGGGGTGGCGACGCTCCTGCCCTTCGTCGCCCGCACCGACGTGGAGCGGCGCGTCGCCATCAACACGGTGGGGCCGGTCTGGGAAGGCAACCAGGTGTGGTTCATCCTGGGCGGCGGGGCGATCTTCGCCGCCTGGCCGCCGCTCTACGCGGTGAGCTTCTCCGGCTTCTACCTCGCCATGTTCGTCGTGCTGGCCGCCCTCATCCTCAGGCCGGTCGCCTTCAAGTACCGCTCCAAGCGGGACGATCCGCGCTGGCGCAGCCGCTGGGACCGGGCGCTGTTCGTGGGCGGAGCCGTGCCGCCGGTGATCTTCGGGGTGGCGGTCGGCAACGTCCTGCAGGGCGCCCCGTTCACGCTGACGGACGACCTCATGCCCATCTACGAGGGCTCCTTCATCGCCCTCCTCGATCCGTTCTCCCTCCTGTGCGGGCTCGTGGCCCTTTCCATGCTCGTCATGCACGGGGGCGCGTGGCTGGGCCTCAGGGCGGGCGGGCCGGTGGCCGAGCGGGCGCGGGTGGCGGGCGCGGCCGGGGCCGTCGCAACCATCGTCCTGTTCGCTGCGTGCGGGGCGATCCTCGCCGCCGTCGTGGAGGGATACCGCCTGGTGGCGCCGGCGGTGACGGACGGCCCGTCGAACCCGCTCCTCACCGAGGTGGCGCGGGACGTGTCGTGGCTTTCGGCCTACGCCGAGCGGCCCTGGATCGCGATCGCCCCGGCGCTCGGCTTCCTCGGCGCGGCGGTGGCGCTCGCCGGGCTCCTCGCGCGGCGGGCGGCGGCCACCTTCCTCGCCTCGACGCTGTCGATCGTCGGCGTCATCTCCACCGTCGGGCTCACCATGTTCCCCTTCATCCTGCCGAGCTCGATCCACCCGAACGCCAGCCTCACCGTGTGGGACGCGAGCTCGAGCCACCTGACGCTGTTCATCATGCTGGTCGCGACCGCGATCTTCCTGCCCCTCGTCCTCCTCTATACCGCCTGGGTCTACAAGGTGCTGTGGGGGAAGATCGACGAGAAGACGATCGAAGGCTCGGCCGACACCGCCTACTGACCGTCAACGGAGACGCCGCCATGTGGTACTTCGCCTGGGCGCTGGGCCTGCCGCTCGCCGTGCTCCTCGCCGTCATGAACGCCATCTGGCTCGAGAGCCGCGAGGACGAGGCGCGCCTCGCCCCCGGGGACGGGGACCGATAGGCCCCTTCGCCCGCACGGGACGGCGCAAGGCGCCGGACCGGGCCGGACAGCCGGTGTTCTGTCGCCGCCGTCTCCCGGACACGGCTTCTGCTTGCGCCGAGGAGAAAATGTGGTAGATCAGTGACGGCGGAAGCGTGACTTCCGCGTCAGCGGCAGATCTCGTGACATGGGCAGCGTATTTCGTGCGGGCGGCTTCGGGCCGGACAGGCTGTCGGGGAGCCCGCTCGCCGACCTCCTCGAGGGGCTCGCGGGGGACGACACCCTCCTCGGGGACGCGGGGGACGACAGCCTGGACGGCGGGGTGGACGACGACCGCCTCAACGGCTGGGACGGGGACGACAGCCTCCTCGGCGGCGCAGGCGACGACGTCCTTGCGGGCGTCGTCGGCGCGGACACCCTGATCGGCGGCGCGGGGCGTGACACCCTCATGGGCGGGGAGGGCGACGACACCCTCGACGGGGGAGCCGACGATGACCGCCTCGACGGCAAGGCGGGGGACGACGGCCTCCACGGCGGCGACGGCGACGACGTCCTTGCGGGCGACGGCGGGGCGGACACCCTGATCGGCGGCGCGGGGCGGGACATCCTCCTCGGCGGGGCGGACGCGGA
>CAZJNX010000073.1:0-20906 GCA_964547415.1 uncultured Hyphomicrobiales bacterium | reverse complement strand
GCGCTCGCCTTCGTGTCGGCCGTCGGCAACTTCGGGATCCCGGCCCTCCTCGGCGTCCCGGCCGGCTACACGACGCTCCCCGTACTCATCTACCAGCGCCTGGCGAGCTTCGGCCCCGGCATGATCGCGGACGTCGCCGTCCTGTCCGTCCTCGTCGGGCTGATCGCGTTCGCCGGCTTCCTCGTGCAGCAGCTGGTGACCGGCCGGCGCGACTACCGCACCGTCGGCGCACCCGGCCAGGCCCTCTCCTTCGCCCTCGGCCGGATGCGGCCGGTGGCGGAAGGCGCCGCCTGGGTCCTCGTCGGGCTCATCCTGGTGGCCCCGCTCACCGCCCTCGTCGCGACGTCGCTGGTGCCGGCCTACGGCGTGTCGCTGACGGCGGCGACGGCGACGCTCGCCAACTACGCCGAGGTGATGTTCGCCCAGGACGTGACGGCGCGGGCCTTCCTCAACTCCTTCCTGCTCGCGGGCGGAGCGGCGCTGATCCTGATGGCCCTGTCGGCGGTCCTCGCCTACGCCATCGCCTGGCGCGCCTCGCCCCTCACCCGCTCCCTCTCCCTCCTGGTGGAGCTGCCCTACGCGCTCCCCGGGGTGGTGCTGGCGATCGCCATGATCCTCGTCTTCCTGAGGCCCCTGCCGCTCGTCGGGGTCAGCCTCTACAACACCATCTGGATCATCCTGATCGCCTACCTCGCCCGCTTCCTCACCCTGGCGCTGAGGCCCGTGGTGGCGGGCTACCTGCAGATCGACCGCAGCCTCGAGGAGGCCGCCCGCATGACGGGCGCGTCCTTCGCCTACCGCCTGCGCACGGTGATCCTGCCGCTGGTGGCGCCCGCGGCGGCGGCGGGGGCGATCCTCGTCTTCATGACGGCCTTCAACGAGCTCACCGTGTCCGCCCTCCTGTGGTCGGTGGGCAACGAGACGGTGGGCGTCGTCGTCTTCAACCTCGAGGATTCGGGGGCTTCCACGCTGGCGGCGGCCGTCGCCGTGCTCACCGTGATCGCGATCGTCGCCATCATGGCCGCGACGGCGGCCGCCGAGCGCCACCTCCCCCGCGGGGTCCTCCCCTGGGCGACGTGAAGGGCGGGTCGGCGGTGCGCGCGGCGCCGCTTGCGTCCGCCCGCGCCCCGGCCTATCTCTGCGCCCTGCGGCGACGTGGCGGAGTGGTTACGCAGAGGACTGCAAATCCTCGTACCCGGGTTCGATTCCCGGCGTCGCCTCCAGCCCCCGATCCTCCCCGACCCCATCCCCCGCGCGCGGCCGCCTGACCCGCCTTCCGGCCCGTGCGCGCAGCGCCCCTTTCGCGTGGCGGAACCCCGTTCTGCGCAATTGACCAGGTGCGACACATCGTGCCACCGTCCACTCAAACAGGGGCTGCCCGGCAAAAGGGCGGCCGGCAGGGGGAGGGACGGCCATGGGCGCCCGCGGGTTCGACGAGGCAGGCTACAAGGCGCTGAAGTTCGCGCGGCCGAAGCCCGGCATCCTGGAAGTGATCCTCTCCAAGCCCGGCAAGCTCAATGCCCTCGACGCCGACGGCCATCGGGAGCTTGCCGACGTGTGGCGCGACGTGGACCGGGACGAGGAGACGGCCGTCGTGGTCCTGCGCGGGGAGGGGGGCGTCTACTCGGCGGGCGGCGACCTCGACCTGATCGACGACATGGTCAACGACTTCGACGTGCGGGTGCGCGCGTGGAAGGAGGCGAGTGACATCGTCTACAACATCGTCAACTGCACCAAGCCCGTCGTCTCCGCGATCGAGGGGCCGGCGGTGGGCGCGGGCCTCGCCGCCGCCATGCTCGCCGACATTTCGGTCGCGGGCCGCAGCGCCCGCATCATCGACGGGCACACCCGGCTCGGCGTCGCGGCGGGGGATCACGCGGCCATCGTCTGGCCGCTCCTGTGCGGGATGGCGAAGGCGAAGTACTACCTCATGCTGTGCGAGACGGTGCGGGGCGAGGAGGCGGAGCGGATCGGCCTCGTCTCCCTGTGCGTCGACGACGATCAGGTGGTGCCGACCGCCCTGTCCGTCGCCGGGCGCCTCGCGAACGGGTCGCAGACGGCGATCCGCTGGACAAAGCACGCGATGAACAACTGGCTGCGCCTCGCCGGCCCCACTTTCGACGCCTCCCTCGCCCTCGAGTTCATGGGCTTTTCCGGCCCCGACATCCGGGAAGGCCGGCAGGCCATCGTGGAGAAGCGGCCGCCCCGCTTCTCGCGCGGCTGACGCGGGCGGGGAGGGGACGATGGCGAGGCGTCTTGCCGGTCGGGTCGCCCTCGTCGTCGGCGCGGGCGCAGCCGGAACCATCGGCAGCATCGGGCAGGCGAGCGCCGTCGCCTACGCGCGGGAGGGGGCTTCGGTCGTCGCGGTCGACGTCGTCGGCGCTGCCGCCGAGCGGACGGCCCGCCTCGCGGAGGCGGAGGGCGCCTCGGTCATGATCGTCGCCGCCGACGCATCGGTCCCCGCCGAGATGGAGCGGGCCGTGTCGATGGCGATGGACCGCTTCGGGCGGATCGACGTCCTCCACAACAACGTGGGCGTGATGGCCTTCGGCGAGGTGGAGGACCTCTCCGTCGAGGAATGGGACCGGGTGACGACCGTCAACGGGCGCAGCCACTTCCTCGCGGCGAAGTACGCCCTGCCCCACCTCGAGGCGACCGGCAACGGGGCGGTCGTCAACGTGTCGTCCATCGCGGGCCTGCGCTACACCGGCGCGCCCTACCCGGCCTACGCCGCCTCGAAGGCCGCCACCATCGGCTTCACGCGCGCGCTCGCCGTCTCCCACGCCGACCGGGGCGTCCGGGTAAATTGTGTGGTGCCGGGCTTCGTCGATTCAGAAATGATGCGCGGGGGCCTCGCCGCCGGCCACGGCGCCGCGGCGGTGGAGCGGATGGTGGCGGAGCGGGCCGCCCGTCTGCCCATGAAGCGCCTCGCCCGACCGGAGGACATCGCGAACGCCTGCGTCTTCCTCGCGAGCGACGAGGCCGCCTACGTGACCGGCGCCGTCCTCGTGGTGGACGGCGGGGCGAGCGCGAGCGCGGCCCCGTGAACCTCGCCCGGCTGCGTGATTTCGCATTGCAGAAAGAGATTTTGCAAGATTGACCGGCGCCCGGTGCCGGTGCGATAGTGCTCCCGTCGCGGGCGGTCCGGCCGTCCCGCGCAACGAGAACGGCGGGAGCCGGCGCGTGCCGGTCAACCCGCGGGCACGGGGAACGCCCGCCATGAAGGACTTCGCCGAGGCGAAGGTCGTCGTCACCGGTGGCAGCCGTGGCGTCGGCCGTGCGATCGCGGAGCGGTTCGGCGGCTGCGGCGCCAGCGTCGCCGTCGTCTTCCGCTCGAGCCGGGCCGGCGCGGACGAGGCCGTCGCCGCCATCGAGGCCGCCGGCGGCAAGGGCCTCGCGATCCAGGCCGATCTCGCGGACCCCGCCGCCGCCGACGACGCGGTGGCCCGGGCGGTCGACGCGTTCGGCCACGTGGACATCCTCGCCCATTCGGCCGGCGCCCAGGTGGAGTGGCGCTCGGTGCGCGACCATACGCCGGAGAGCTTCGGCGCGTTCGTCTCCAACGACCTCCTCGGCGCCTTCAACGTGATCCACCCGGTCGTGCGCCACATGCACGAGCGGCGCTCGGGCGTCATCGTCGCCATCTCCTCGATCGCCGCCCAGATGTGCCAGGCCCGCAACGCGCAGGGCGCGGCGGCGAAGGCCGGGCTCGAGGCGCTGATCCGCGTGATCGCGCGGGAGGAGGGGCGCTACGGCATCCGCGCCAACGCCGTCGGCATCGGCCTCACCGACACCGACCAGGCGCGCGAGGCCCTCGCCCAGTGGGGCGAGGAGGCGACGCAGAAGATCATCGCCGGCATCCCGCTCCAGCGGATGGGGTGGCCCGAGGAGATCGCCGACTTCGTCGCGTACCTGTGCTCGGAGTACGGCAGCTACTTCACCGGCAAGGTGATCCAGCTCGACGGGGGCCAGATCATCGCCGGCTGAACGAACGGGCGACGCGCCAGCCGAGACGACAACAAGGCGCCCGGCCCGAAGGACAACGACAGGGAGGGAACGGCTGTGACCGGAAGGATCGACGACAAGGGCGGGGTGTCCCGCCGAAACGTGCTGACAACGGGCCTCGCCGCGGGGGCCTTCCTGGCCGCGCCCGGCTATCTCCGCAAGGCGACCGCCTCGACGCCGATCAAGATCGGCATTCCGACGGTGATCACCGGCGGCTACGCCGTCCTCGGCTCCCAGGTGATGCGCACCTGCCGCCTGATGGAAAAGCACGCCAACCGCAACGGCGGCGTCCTCGGCCGGCCGATCGAGTTCATCTACAAGGACACCCAGGGCCGCCCCGCCGACTGCCTGCGCAAGACGCAGGAGCTCGTCGAGCGCGACGATTGCCGCATCTTCACCGGCGTCGTCGTCTCCTCCGAGGCGCGCGCGATCATGCCGAAGCTGAAGGAGTGGGACGCCTTCTTCATCTCCCACGGCAACGGCGACGGCCAGCTCACCGCCGAGCTCTACGTGGACGAGATGTTCCGCGCCAACACGTCGGCCCCGATGGGCGCGCGCACCCTCGCCCTCTACCTCGCCGACGCGCCGCAGAGCAAGTTCTTCGCGCTTGGCTCCGACTACGCCTGGGGCCACTCCTCCATCGGCGCCTTCGAGGAGCAGGTGGACAACATCGGCAAGACGCTGGTGGAGAAGGTCTTCGCGCCGGTCGGCAACAAGGACTACTCCACCTACATCACCCGCATCATGCAGTCGGGCGCCGAGGCCTGCTACGTGGCGCTGCAGGGCGAGGAGGGCGCGGCCTTCTACTCCCAGGCCGCCCAGTTCGGCCTGCCGAGCCGCGTGCAGCTCGTGACCGAGATCGTCGCCCAGGCGAACCTGAAGGCGCTCGGCCGCGACAGCCTCGGCCTCGTCGGCTCGTCCCGCTACCCCTTCACCTACGACAGCCCGGAGAACAAGGCCTTCTTCGAGCTGTTCCGCGCCGAGTACCCGGACGCCCTGCCCGACTGGACGGACGGGGAGATGTGGCAGGCCCTCGAGATCCTGTTCGCCGCCATGGAGAAGGGCGACACCACCGAGCCGAGAAAGCTGATCCCGGCCATGGAGGACCTCGAGGTCACGTCCGTGAAGGGGGCGACGCTCATGCGCAAGTGCGACCACCAGGGCATGAACCAGGGCTTCGTCGTGCGCGTCGTCGACTCGGAGGCGTTCGGGGAGCCGGTGCCGGAGATCATCAAGCTCTATCCGCGCGAGGACGTGACGCCGGACTGCCGCTCCACGTCCTTCGCCAACCGCTGACGGCCGGCCGGAACCTCCGTTCCCTGCCGCGGGCGGGGCGGTGCCGCGCGGTTCCTTCTCCCGGCCGTGCGGCGCCGCCCCATCCCGGTGGCGGCGCCCGCGCCGCCCCTGACGGCGCGGGCCAGCCGCCGCGCCCGCACCCGGCCCCCCGGGTGCGGGCGAACCGCCGCCGCAAGGCGCCATCCGTCCACCCGAAACCCGCGCCGCGCCGCCCGCGGCGCCCGTCCCCGCGCCCGGGGACCATCCGGAGGGCACCGCCCCCATGAACTTCGCCGGGTTCCTCGCCACCCAGCTCCTCAACACGATGAGCCAGGCGGCGATCCTGTTCTTCATCGCCTCCGGCCTGACGCTGATCTTCGGGATCATGCGCATCGTGAACTTCGCCCACGGCAGCCTGTTCATGCTCGGCGCCTACGTGGGCTACACGACCGCCACCGTCACCGGGAACTTCTGGCTCGCGATCCTCGTCGCGCCCCTCGTCGTCGGCCTGTTCGGTGCCGCCTTCGAGGTGATCTTCCTCAGGAAGCTCTATGCGCGCGGCGACGGCGGCGCCTACCTGATGGTGACGTTCGGCCTCGCCGTCATCCTCGGCGAGACGATCCGGCACATCTGGGGCACCCAGCCCGTCGGCATCACGACGCCCGACATCCTGCGCGGCGTCGTCTTCATCTTCGACACGCCGTTTCCGATCTACCGCCTGTTCCTGATCGTGTTCGGCACCGCTGCGGCGCTTGCCGTCTGGGCGTTCCTCGTCTTTACGCGGGCGGGGCTCCTGATCCGCGCGGTCTCCCAGAACGCGGAGATCGTCGCGGCCCTCGGCACCAACGTGGACCTCGTGCGCACGGGCGTTTTCGCCCTCGGCTGCGGGCTCGCCGCCGTCGGCGGGGTGATCGCGACGCCGATCCTGACGGCCTACCTCGGCATGGGCGCCTCGGTCATCATCGACGCCTTCGTGATCGTCATCATCGGCGGCATGGGCTCGTTCCTCGGCTCCATCATCGGCTCGATCATGGTCGCCTTCGTGCAGGTGTTCGGCGCCTACTATTTTCCGCCGCTCGCCCTCGCCATCATGTACCTCCTCATGCTCACCGTCCTCATCCTCCGCCCGGGCGGCATCCTCGGCAAGGAGGAATAGGGCGATGCGCTCGATCGACTGGAAGATCGGGTTCCTGGTCGCAGCCCTCGCGCTCGGGATCCTGCCATGGTTCCTGCCGGCGTGGGCGATGACGCTCGTCACCGAGGCGCTCATCTTCTCCCTGTTCGCGATGAGCCTCGACCTCCTGGTCGGCTACACGAAGCTCTACTCGTTCGGCCACGCCGCCGCCTACGGCCTCGGCGCCTACGCCGCGGCGCTGATCCTCGTCCACCTCGCCCTGCCGCTCCCGGTCGGGATCGTCGTGGCCGTGGGCGCCGCCGTTCTCATCGCCATTCCCATCGCCTGGGTGTGCACCCGCACCCACGGCGTCTCGTTCGCCATGCTCACCCTCGCCTTCGCCCAGCTCGGCTACGCCAGCATCTTCCAGTTCCGCGAGAGCCTCGGCGGGTCCAACGGCATCGCCGGCATCCCGCGGCCCCACGGCCCGTTCGGGATCGACTGGTTCGACGACCGCACGGGCTACTACTACCTCGTCCTCGTCGCGCTCCTCGGCTCCTACCTCGTGTGCCGGGCCATCGTGACGTCCCCGTTCGGGGCCGTCCTCGCCGGCATCCGGGAGAACGAGGCGAAGACGCGGGCGCTCGGCTACAACACGCGGCGCTACAAGCTCGCCATCGTGGTGGCGGCATACGGCTTCGGCGCCCTCGCCGGGGCGCTCTACTCGCCGTTCTCCGGCTTCGCCTCGCCCGAGCTCTTCTTCTGGTTCGTCTCCGGCACCGTCCTCATCATGGTGATCGTGGGCGGGGCGGGGACGCTCGTCGGGCCGATGATCGGCGGCGCCTTCTTCCTCATCGTGGAGCACCAGCTCGCCGACATCACCGACCTGTGGCCGCTGATCTTCGGCGCCATCTTCATCGCCTTCGTCATGTTCGCCCCCCAGGGGATCTGGGGGATCCTCACCGGCCGCCGCCGGCCGGCGGAGGAGAACGTGGACCATGCACCGCACGAGCCGGCCGACGAGGCGCTCGCGGGGGAGGGGACCGGCCGTGGCACTCCTTGAGGGGCGGGGGCTCACCCGCCGCTTCGGCGGCCTCGTCGCCGTCGACGACGTGGACCTTTTCGTGGAGGAGGGGGAGACGCGGGCCGTCATCGGCCCCAACGGCGCGGGCAAGTCCACCCTGTTCAACCTGATCACCGGGACGATCCCGCCGTCCGCGGGCGAGACCATCTTCGCCGGCGAGGTCATCACCGGCCTGCCGGTCCACGAGGTGGTGGCACGGGGGATCTCCCGCACCTTCCAGCTGACCCACCTCTTCCCGCAGCTGACCGCCCTCGAGAACGCCCGGATCGCCGCCCAGGCGAAGACGCGCCAGCCCTGGCGGGTGTTCGGCGGCGGCCCGGTCTTCCGCGATTCCCGGGAGGCGGCGGAGGAGGCGCTCGCCCGCCTCCACCTCACCCGCTTCGCCTCGGTGCCGGCCGGGCTCCTGTCCCACGGCGACCAGCGCCTCCTCGAGGTGTCGATGGCGCTCGCCCAGCGGCCCAAGCTCCTGATGCTCGACGAGCCGACGCAGGGCCTTTCCATCGAGGAGACCGACCGCGCCGTCGACATCCTGCGCGAGATGATCGCGGCGGGCGGCCTCACCGTCGTCCTCGTGGAGCACGACATGGACGTCGTCTTCCGCCTCGCCGACCGGATCACCGTCCTCCACCAGGGCCGGGTGATCGCCGACGGGGAGCCGGCCGCGGTGAAGGCGAACGCGGAGGTCCAGACCGCCTACCTCGGGGGCTTCGAGTAGATGCTCGCGATCCGCAACCTCCACACCTTCTACGGCACCGGCCACATCCTCCAGGGCGTCGACCTCGACGTGGAGGCTGGCCACATCGCCGCCATCCTCGGCCGGAACGGCGTCGGCAAGACGACGACGATCCGCTCCATCATGGGCCTCGTGCGCCCCCATGAGGGCGAGGTGCGCGTCGCGGGCACCGACGTCGCCGGCTGGCCGGCCCACCGGATCGCCCGCCACGGGGTCGCCTACGTGCCCGAGGGCCGGATGATCCTGCCCGACCTCACGGTGATCGAGAACATCGAGGTGGCCCAGCGCGTGAAGGCGAAGGAGTGGACGATCCCGCGCCTTCTCGAGCTGTTTCCCTCTCTCGCCGCGCGGCGGGGCAACAAGGGCGCCCAGCTGTCGGGCGGCGAGCAGCAGATGCTGGCCGTCGCCCGCGCCCTCGTCACCGACCCGCAGATCATGCTCCTCGACGAGCCGAGCCAGGGCCTCGCGCCCCTCATCGTGCGCGAGCTTGCGGGCGTCATCGGGCGGCTGCGGGAGGCCGGGGTGACGATCCTCCTCGTGGAGCAGAACATGAAGCTCGCCGAGGCTGTCGCGGACGAGATCCACGTCATGGTGAAGGGCCGCGTCGTCTACGGCGCGCCGCTCGAGCGGTTCAAGGCGGAGGAGGAGGAGGTGAAGGCGCGTTACCTGACCTTGTAGCAAGACGGCGCGGACCTTTTTCCGAGGCCCGCATCCGGCGCGCTTCGGGAGGTCGGCGCCGGCGGCATGTCGGGGGGGGGGCCGGCTCACCGGCGCAATGGCCGACGAACGGCGGGGAGGGCGCGCACGGCGCGATGGCGACGGCCTCAGGCGCCGCCGAGCTCGTCGAGGTGCTTGCGGACGATGTCGCCGATGAGGCGGTGGGCGCGGCGCATCATGGCCGTGGCGCTGCGCTTCGCCACCGCCTCGTCGCCCCGCTCGATGGTGGCGAGAACCGCCTCCTGCGTGCCGTGGGAGAAGGCGAGCATCTTCGGACTGCGGCTGTGGGCGAAGTAGCGGTAGCGCAGCGCCTGCTTCTCCATGACGGCGAGCACCCGCATCAGCATCCGGTTGCCCGACGCCGCGTGCACCCGGCCCTGGAAGGCCACGTTGTGGTGGAAGAAGCGGTCCACGTCGCCCGCCGCGAGCGCAGCGGCCATGCCGTCCACGGCCGCGCGCATCGCCGCCACGTCCTCCGGCCCCGCCCGCCGCGCCGCGCCCGCCGCCGCTAGGCCCTCCAGCGCGATCCGGCAGGCGTAGATCTCGTCGAGGTCGGTGAGCGACATCCGGTTGACCCGGATGCCCCGGTGGGCGAGCCGCGTGACGAGGCCGTCCGCCTCGAGCTGGCGGAAGGCCTCGCGCACCGGCGAGCGGGAGACGCCGAACTCGTCCGACACCTCCTGCTCGGTGAGGTGGGCGCCCGGCTTCAGCTTCAGGTAGACGATCCGCCATTCGAGGGTCCGCGCCAGCCCCTCGCCCATCAGGCGGTGGCCGGCCGGCGCCTCCACGACGGCCTCCTCCGCACCCCCGGGCACGTCCTCGCGCCCGGGCGGCGCCTTGTCCTCGGTGTCGGTCGTCATCGGACCTTGACGGGCGTCACTCGCGCGGACCGGAGCGCCGGCCTCAGCCCAGCACCACCGACCCGTCCTCCGCGAGGGCGGCGATCTCCTCCTCGCTGAAGCCGTACTCGGCGAGAATCTCGGCGGTGTTCTCGCCGTAGGTCGGCGCACCGTGGCGGATGCTCGCGGGCGTGTCGGAGAAGCGCACGGGAAAGCCGATGGTCTTCACCTCGCCGCGCCGGGCGTGGGGCGCCGCGGCGATGAGGCCGCGGGCGATCGCCTGCGGGTCCTCGTGCATCTCCTTCACCGTCAGGATCGGGCCGGCCGGAACGCCCGCCGCGTCGAAGCGGGCGAGCCACTGGTCCGTCGTGCGTGTTCTCAGGATCGCCGACAACTCCTCGTCGAGGGCATCCACGTTCGCCATCCGCCCGCCGTTCTCGGCGAAGCGCGGGTCCTCGCCGAGGTGCTCGGCCTCGATCGCCTTCAGGAATCGGTGCCAGTTGGACTGGTTCGCGGCGCCGATGTTGATCCACCCGTCCTTCGTCGGGAACGCCTGGTAGGGCGCGTTGAGCGGGTGGCGGGAGCCGAGCGCGCCGGGGCTCGAGCCGGTCGCGAAGCAGATCGCCGAATGCCAGTAGGTGTGGGTGATGCCCGCCTCGAACAGGGAGGTGTCCACCATCTGGCCGCGCCCGGTGATCTCCCGGTTGTAGAGGGCGGCGACGACCCCCATGGTGGCGAGGAGCCCGGCCGTGATGTCCGTCACCGGCGCGCCCACCTTCACCGGCGGGCGCCCCTCGCCCTCGCCGGTGATGCTCATGAGGCCGCTCATGCCCTGCGCGACGAGGTCGAAGCCGCCGCGCTCGGCGTAGGGGCCCGTCCGCCCGAAGCCCGACACGGCGCAGTAGACGAGGCGCGGGAACTCCTTGTGGAGGTCCTCGTAGCCGAGGCCGAGCTTCGCCATCGTGTCGTGGCGGTAGTTCTCCACGAGGACGTCGGCCCGCTCCAGGAGCTTTTTCAGGACGCGCTTGCCGCCGTCGGTCTTGAGGTTGACGGCGATCCCGCGCTTGTTGCGGTTCATCATGATGAAGGCGAGGCTGTCGCCGTCGCCCGGCTCGGTCGCGATGGTGTCGCGGCGTGTGTCGTCGCCGCCCGGGATGCGCTCGAGCTTGATGACCTCCGCGCCCATGTCCGCGAGCATCCGCCCGCAGGTCGGCCCGGCCATCACGTGGGCGAGCTCCACCACCGTCACGCCGTCGAGCGGCCCCTTGCGCACGTCGTCCTTCATGTCGCTTCCTCCCTCGGTGGGGCCGGCGGCGGCGCCGGCACCTGTCTGAACGTTCGCCTGATCCCGCCATAGAGCGTCACGGCGATGATCGCCAGCAGCGCGAGCCCGATCGGCCGCGAGAGCACGTCGCCGATGTCGCCCGAGCCGAAGATGATCATCGCCTTGCGGAAGTTCTCGTCCGCCATGCCGCCCAGGATCATCGCGAACACGAGTGGCGCCAGCGGAAAGTCCCACGAGCGCATCACGTAGCCGACGACGCCGAACACGAGCATCACCGACACGTCGAACGTGGACAGCTGGAGCGAATAGGAGCCGAGCACGCACAGGGTGGCGACCAGCGGCATGAGCACGTCCTTGCGGATGGACAGGACGTGGATGCTCGGCCGGATGAGCGCGAAGGCGAACAGGTACATGGCGAAGTTGGCGACGATCAGCGTGCCGTAGATGAACTGCATGAAGCCGGGCTGGCTCTGCTGGATCGCCGGTCCCACGATGACCCCCTTGAAGGCCGTCCCGGGGATGCCGAGGCTCATGGTGGGCAGGAGCGAGCCGCCGATGCAGGCGTTGTTCGACGTCTCCGAGCAGACGACGCCTTCGACGCTCCCCTTCGAGAAGTCCTTGCCGGAGGCGCGCTGGCCGAGGTCGTAGGACAGGAACGTCGCCATCGGCGCGCCGCCGCCGGGGACGGTGCCGACGAAGGTGCCGATGGCGGACGAGCGCAGCGCCGACTTCCAGTAGCGCGTGAAATCGGAAAGGCGCGGCAGGACGCGGCCGACGTTCACCGGCGGGGTCCGCTCGTCGGGCTCGGCGGCGATTCTGAGCACCTCGGCAAGGCCGAACAGGCCGATGAGGACGGGGATGAACTGGATGCCGCCCAGGAGGTCGGGCACGCCGAAGGTCATCCGCTGGTAGCCGGTGATCGGGTCGATCCCCACCATGGCGAGGGTGAGGCCGAGGAAGCCGGAGATCCAGCCCTTGATCGCCGAGCGGCTCTCCCCCGACAGGCTGCCGGCGATGAGGATGCCCCACAGGGCGAGCAGGAACTGCTCCCACGCGCCGAAGTGGAGCGCGAAGGTGAGGAGCATCGGCGTCAGCGCCACGAGGACGAGGATGCCCACGAGGTTGCCGATGAAGGAGCCGGCGATGGCGCCGCGCAGCGCCTCGGCCGCCCGCCCCTCTTTCGCGAGCGGGTAGCCGGCGAGCTGGGTGGGCACCGCGTCGGGCGTTCCGGGGATGTTGATGACAATGGCGCTGATCGCCCCGCCGAAGGTGGCGCCGGTGTACACGCCCATCAGGAAGGCGGTCGCCGTGAAGATGTCCATGGAATAGGAGAACTGGGCGAGCAGCGCCATGCCCATGGTCATGGACAGGCCCGGCATCGCCCCCCAGAGGATGCCGAGCCCCGCCCCGAGGGCGCAGTAGAGGAGCGCGTCGAGCGTGAAGGCGTCGAGGAAGCCGTACATCGCACTCCTTCGCGGGCGGGCCTCGCCCTAGCGGTAGAAGAGGTCCTCGACGATGCTCGAGGTGCCGGGCAGCAGCGTCTCGAGCACCAGGATGAAGATCACCGACAGGACCAGCGTCGTCCCGAGGCTCGCGAGCGCGATCACCTTCACCGAGCGCACCCCGTTGGCGACCATCGCCGCCACCAGGAAGAACACCGTCGCCACCTCGTAGGGCAGGAGGCGGAGGAGGACGGTGGCGTAGACCACCACGATCGCGAAGGTGAGGACGGGCGCGAGGCGCCGTCGCGGTGCCGCCTCGCCCGCGCCCGTGCCTTCGGGCCGCGCCGCCCGCCGCACCCGCATCCCTTCGAAGGCGAGGGCGGCGGCGAGGAGGACGAGGCCGCCCCCGATCAGGATCGGGAACAGCCCGGGGGACGTCGCCCACCCCATCTGCCGCGGCATGGAAAAGCCGAGGCCGACGAGGCCGAGACCGAGAAGGAGCGTGATCCCGGCGGGCAGGAAATGCCCCTCCGCCAGCAACGCCCGGATCGTCCCGGGAAGGCCGCCCGGCCGCTCCATCCCGTCCTCCCTCGCGGGGCGCCGCGCGTCAGAGCGCCGGCTCGTAGCCCTCCGGCGGCCAGTAGGCGGCGAACTCGGACGGGCGCGGGATGCCGAGGTCGGCCGGGTTCAC
This sequence comes from uncultured Hyphomicrobiales bacterium, assembly GCA_964547415.1. Lineage (GTDB taxonomy): Bacteria > Pseudomonadota > Alphaproteobacteria > Rhizobiales > Amorphaceae > CAZJNX01. The sequence continues at coordinate 7,721 of CAZJNX010000073.1, read as the reverse complement.
CTTGGCCGCCGGCATCTGCTGGTCCCAGTAGAGCCAGGAGGTGATGGACTCGAACAGCGCCGCCTCCCGGTCCACGGCCTCGCCCGTCTTGAACTCGGGCGACAGCACGCGGGACTTGAGGAGCGCCACGAACTCCGGGTCCTCCACGGCCTTGGCGATCGCGTCCTCGAGGATGACGAGGATCTCCTTCGGCGTGTCGCGGCGGGCGCCCACCATGTAGACGCCCGACAGGATGCCGAGGTCCGCCGCGTTCGGGATGTCGGCCGTCACCGGCGTCAGCGGCTCGGCGATCCCCTCCACCTCGAGGGGCGCGTCGCGGAAGACGGCGAGGTTCCGCACCTCCCCGCCACGGATGTACTCCACCTGCTCGTGGACGCCCGAGGCCACCACGTCCGCCTCGCCCTGCAGGACGGCGAGGGTGGCGGGCGCGCCGCCCTGGTAGGGGACGTGGGTGAACTTGGCGCCCGTCGCGTCCTCGAGGGCGACGATGGTCGCCTCGTGCCAGACCGAGCCGATGCCCGCGTTGGAGATCTTCACCTCGCCCGGCCGGGCCTTGGCGTCCGCCACCACGTCGGCCAGCGACTTGTAGGGCGAATCCGGCTTCACGCCCCAGGCCGGTATCGAGGTGCCGACCTTGTAGAATTGCCAGGTCATCCACGGCGCCTCGGTGGCGTGGCCCAGCACCCGGAAGAACTTGTTGTACTCCGCCCCGCCGAGGAGCCAGTTGCCGTCGGCGGGCTTCGCCTCCACGAACTGCGTGGCGACGGCGCCGACCGCGCCCGGCTGGTTCACCGCGCGGATCGACACGTCGAACTGCTTCTCGAGCGCCTTGGCGAGGCTCCTCATGATGGTGTCGGTGCCGCCGCCCTCGGCGTACTGGATCACCAGGGTGATCGGTCGCCGCGGATAGTCCTGCGCCAGCGCGCCCTTCGGCGACAGGACGAGGAGCGCCGCCCCGCCGCCGAGCCCTGCCAGCACCTCTCGTCTGTTCATCTTCGCCATCGTCCTTCTCCGTTCCCGTTCTGGAGCTTGTGGTTATGGTCAGACTTTGACTTCGCGGTTCTCGAGCACGACCTTGCCGTCCACCTCGATGATCGGGTGGCGGATGACGAGGTCGATGTGCCCCGAGGCGCGGATGGTGCTGCCGAAGGTGATGCCGTTGCCGATGCCGAGGTGGCAGGTGCCGAACTCGCCCTCGTCCTCGAGCTCGATGCCCCGGCCGATCCGCGCCTTCGGGTTGAGGCCGACGCCGAGCTCCACGTGGGCGTAGATGTTCTCGTCCTCGTAGGAGCGCAGGAGCTCGTCGAGGAAGCGGCCGTCCTTGCCGGTGGTGTCCACCTCCACGATCCGCCCCTTCTGAAGGCGGATGCGCACCGGCTCCGTCACCTCGCCGCCGGGCACGATCGCCCCGTCGATGACGGCGACCCCCTCGGTCGACCACTCGATGGGCGACACCGCCGTCTCGATGCAGGGCGGGGGGGAGATGGTGCCCGGGTCGTGGCAGATGCCGGTCTGGGGCACGGCGTGGCGGCCCTCGATCGACAGGGTGAAGTCGGTGAGGCCGTCGTTGGAGCGCACCCGCATGGTGCTCCCCGCCTCGAAGGCGGCGGACAGGCGCATGATGACCTCGGCCTGCTTCACGAAGTCGACGTCGAGGCTGCCGTCCGTGAACATGGCGTCCTCGCAGCCCGGGAAGAAGATGAGCCGGGCGCCCGCGTCGCTCGCCCGCTTGCGGGCCGAGGTGTGGTTCACCGAGAAGGTGGTGGGGGCGACGATGGCGTCGGCCGCCTTCATGGCGTCGGCGACGATGGAGGGCAGCTCCTCCCCGTGGCGGCCGCGCGGCGTCATGACGAGGAGGATCGTCTCCGCGCCACGCTCCTCCCCCGCGAGCGCGAACAGTTCGCCGATGTGGACCTTGTTGGTGTCGGTGATGACGAGGAGCTGCTCGCCCCTCTTCAGCGCCAGGCACTGGTCGAGGATCGTCCCGACCGAGCGCATCATGGCCATGTCCTTGAGCATCGGCGCCTTCCTTCCCTCCCCTCGCCAGGGCCGGCGCGGCCGCGGCCCTCGCCGCACCGCGCGATCGCCTTTGCCGGAAGCCTAACACGGGACCGTGGCCGGTCAATCGCGTTTGGATACAAACGCAAGACGATTGGATCCAATCGAGGCGAATCGAAGGCGCGGGCGTCGCCGCTGGTCCCGGCGCGGACGGCGGGCGGCACCAAGGGTGGCGGCGTGGGCGGGTCTGGAGGGAAAAGGGGGAGGGGAGGGAAGGGGCGGCGCCGCCGCCCCCGCCGGACGGCTCAGGCGGCGGTGCCGGCCTTGTAGGCGCCGACGCCCTCGCCGAGGTAGGCGTTGTTGCGCTCGCGGATCTTCGCGGCCGCGTCGTCGTACAGGAAGGGGAGGAAGGCGTAGCGGCGCCCGCGGGTCACCCTGGAGACCGCGTGGAGCAGCGAACAGGAGAAGACGACCGCCCCGCCCGCGGGCGGCTTGAAGCTCCGCGGCCCGTATTCCGGAAAGCTCACCTCGCCGCCGTCGAAGTCCTCGTTGAGGTTGACCGACACGGCGAAGCGGCGGTGGGCCGTGCCCTTCGTCGTGTTGTCCCGGTGGGCGCGGAAGTGGCCGCCGTCCTCGGCCGCGTAGCAGGCCACGATGTAGCGCTCCATCCGCGTGACGGCGAACTGGTGGACCTTGCGGATCTCCGGCACCACGCGTCGGATGAAGCGGTTCTGGAGCGTCGCGACGAGATCCCGGTCCACGATGTTGTAGTCCCGGCGGCGCTTGTGGCCCGGGTCGGTGACGCCGACCGTCTTGCCGTCAACCTCGCGCATGAAGCCCGACTCCCGCCCCCCGTGCGCCTCGTAGAGGCCGACTAGGTGGGCGCACAGCTCCGGCTCGAACACGTTGGGCAGGAACAGGATCGGCGCCTGCAGCTCGACCCCGGCGAAGCGCGAGGGTGGCGGCAGGCCGTCGAGGAACGCGGTGACAGCCGCGATGTCGCCGCGGTCCTGTCGGAACGGCACCACGCGGAGGATGCGGAGCGTGGGGTCGAGGACGACCCACTGCCGCCGCACCGCGACCGGCCCGGCGGCCGGGTCGACCTGCTTCGGGACGGCTCCGTAGAGGCGGCTGACCGTCAGGTCGAAGTCCCAGAAGAAGCGATAGCCGGGGTAGCTGTCCGCCACCCGCTTCTCGGCCTCGTCCGCCGGATCGATCGAGACCCCGAAGAAGCAGGCGGTCGTGTCGTCGAAGAAGGCGGCCCGCTCCCGCATCGCCGCGAGCGCGGCGCGGGACTGCTCGTCGCCCGCGCTGCCGAAGAAGCACAGGACGATGTAGCGGCCCGCCGCTGTGTCGAACGCATAGCGCGGGTTCGCGAACGAACGCTGGTGGAAATAGGGGGCCGGGTCGCCAACGGCGAGGTTGACGATGGCGTCGGCGTCCACCGTGACGGGCTCCGTCATGGGGCGTCTTCTCCTCGATCGAGCGGCGGCAAGCCGGCGGCGCCGCTGCGGTTTTGGGAACGAGCGCTCGCGAAGGCCCGCGCTGCCGCCCGGCCCGGAAGACGTGGCTCGGGGGCGGCGCGTGCCGTCGCGGCGCGCTCACGCTATGGGACAGGAGGAAGAGGACGCCGGTTCCCGCCTTCGGGCGAAATGTCGAAGGCTGGGGCCCGGCGGTTCTGGAGACGGTGGGTGTCGATCCCCGGTCGGCGGTCGTTCAGTCCGCGTCGGCGGCGGCCGGGTCCGGCCCTGCGGAAGCGGGCGGCGCGGGCGGCGTTTCGGCGCGCTCGCCCGTGCGGGGGGTGGTCGCGGCGGCCCAGATGACGGCCGTGCGGCCGTCCTCGGCCTGCATCGCCCGCCGCGTCGCCTCGGCGATGCGGCGGGTCTCCCCGGGTGGCAGGTGGGACAGGACGGTGGTCGCGACCGGCCCGTCCACCCAGAAGGCCGAGGCGACGCCCTCCCGCTCCGCCTCCAGGATCGGGCCTGGCCTGTTGTCCCACCGCGGCGCCATGAACAGGCTGAAGGTGGTGCGGTCGGCCGCGGCGTAGTCGAGGCGGACCACCTCCTCGTCCGTCCCGAAGCGGATCGCCTTGCGGTCCACGAGGACGTAGCCGAGGGCCGACAGGTCCGGCGCCCGGACGAGGATCTCCACCTCGTCGTGGAGCCAGCCGAACGGGCGGCCCTCCGCCAGGGCGTTCTCCACGGCGCGGGGGGCGGGCTGGTCCGGCCGCCGGTCCACGAAGTCGCCGAGGCTGCGGTCGAGGAGGGCGTCGGCCGGGAAGTCGTCGTCGCTGCGCTCGCCCAGCACCCAGCCGGCCGCCCCGACGGCCCCCATCACGAGAGCGAGGGCGGCGACGCGGAGCGCGGCGCCGAACCGGCCGCGCGGGCGGGGCTCGAGCGCGTCGACGAGGCGCGGCGGCACCGGCGCGGACAGGCGGCCGGAGAAGGCCGCGCCGAGGGCATCGTTCTGCGCCCGGTATGCCCGCGCCCGTTCGGCGAGTTCCGGGGATCGGGCGATCCGCCCCTCCACCACGGCCTTGAAGGCGGGGTCGCCGTCGAGCTGGCCGTCCACCCAGGCGGGGAGGTCGCGCTCCTCGAGGCGTCCGAGCCCGGTCTCGCTGTCGCGGTCCGCCATCTCACTTCACCCGCTTGAGGCGCGGGCCCGCGGCCTCGGCCGGCTCCACCGGATCGACCGGGCAGAGCTCGCGCAGGCGCTCGCGCCCCCGCGACAGGCGGGAGCGCAGCGTGCCGACCGGGATGCCGAGTGCCGAGGCGGCCTCGTCGTAGCCGAGCCCCTCGATCGCCACGAGCGCGATGGCCGCCCGCTGCTCGGCCGGCAGGCGCCCCATGGCGGCGAGGATCTCGGCGTATTCGATCCGGATGTCCTGGGCGGGCGTCTCGGCCGCTTCCGGTGCGAGGTCGAACGCCACCTCGCCCCGGCGGCGGCGGCGCTGGACGGACTGGTTGAGGAAGACGGTGTAGAGGATCCGGTAGAGCCAGCTCCTGAGGCTTCCCGTCCGCCGCCACTGGTGGCGTTTCCTCACCGCCCGCTCCAGCGTGTCCTGGACGAGGTCGTCGGCGGCCACCGGGTCCCCCGTCAGCGCGAGCGCGTAGCGCCTCAGCCGCGGGATCTCCCGCTCGATCAGCCAGCGCGTGTCCGTCACCGATGCCTCCCGCCCCTTCGCGATGTCCTCCTGCTACGAGACAGGCCCCGGCGGCAACCGGTTCCCATCCGGCCCCGTCGCGGGCCGGAGGTCGCGGGCCGGAGAGGGAGGCCACTTGCGCGTGTGGATCGCGCCGGCCGCGGGGCTCGCGCTGGCCGGCGCGGTGTGCAAACCATGGAAACGCCGCCGCTTGCGCAGCAAGGCCTGTCCCCTCACCCGGTGGGCGGGAACGGGTGGTGGGCCATGCATCCCTCCCGAACCCGGTCTCCTGAGGGCCTTTCCCTGCTCAACGGGAAACTGCAGGGAATTTTGCGGAGCGCGACCCTCTCCGGACTGAGAATGCGCGGCCGGATGCCCGCCCTGCCGACGTTTTCCCGAGGATTTCCCTGCGCGCTCGAACAGGGAAACTTTTCCGGAGGAACAGGGAGCGGCTGCGCGGAACAGGGAATCCGCCCGGCCGCCCCAGGGAAAGCTGTCGTTGCTGGCGTCCTGCGGCCGGTCCAGGCCGGTGTTGAAAGTCCGCATCACTCGCCGTGCGGTGGTGGCCCGGACTACCCCCTGCCGTTAACGTGTCGCCATGCCGAGCGAGATGTCCGCCCTGTTCGCCACCATCACCGCCACGCCCGAGAGCGAGGCGCGCAACAGGCTGATCCAAGCCTGTGCGCGCGGGCTGCTGGCGGATCCGAAGGCGGCCGAGGTCGTCGCGGCCACGACGGTCGCAGGGAACAACGAGGAGAGCGAAGCCGCGTCCGCGCTCCTGTTCTGTGCGCTCGACGAGGCGCGGATGGCGGCGGAGAACGACGTGCCCGATGGCGCAATACTGATCGAGGCCGTCGCGGCAGCGCTGTCGGCGCACGACGCCGCCTCACCCTTCCCGCCGCCCGTGCGCATGCGCCTTGCCCAGATCTACGCCCGCGCGGGGCTCGCGCCGCCGCCCTTTGCCCTTCTGTCGCCCGAGGTCATGACGGCACCCGGGCCGGACGACGCCGCAATCGAAGACGTGCCCGACCTGGACGCGGCGCTCGACGAGGTGATCCGCACGGTCGGCGACGACCCGCGGCAGGTCCACGCCGCCCTGGACGAGCTGTACGCGGGGCTTGAGCCCGACCTGCGGGCCATGCTGGTGGCCACCACCATCGCCCGGCCTCGTGCGGTCGAAGCCCGGCTGGGGCTCTACTGGCTGCTCGACCGGCACCCGGCGATCCGCCTCGCCGCGGCGATCGCGCTGCTGCAGCGGGCCGACGCCGATGGGCTCCCCGCTGCCGTCGGCACGCGCCTGCCCGCGATCCGCAAGTGGCTCCCCGACGATCCCGCGCGCGCCGCCCTCGACGCGGCCATCCGGCGGTTCCTTCGCAGCAGCGCCGCCCGCGGGGGATCCCGACCGCCGACCATCCACAGTGCCGTGGCAAGCCTGCCCGACGGTGTCGGGGCGCAGAGCCTCGTCGCTGCCGTCGAAGGGGGCGGGCAGCGCGGTGTGGCCATGCTGCTGCTCAAGCAGGGGCACGGCGTGAAGGACGCCTTCGTCGTGCCCTGCGCCAGCGCGAGCAAGCAAAGGCGAACGATCGCCCGTGTGCGCGAGGAGGTCGAGACCGTCGACGTCACGCCCGCGTACGTGGCCGAGGCGCTGTCGCGCGGGCTCGGCGAAGGGCTCGCGCTCGAGACCCCGCCCGCGCCCGGGCTTGTCGACATGATCGCGTTCTGGGGCGCGGACGCGCTGGTCCCGCAACCGGCGGACGCCGAGGCCGTCCTCGCCGCCATCGGCGCACCGGAAAGCCTGGAAAGCCTCTCCTCGGCGAAACGGGCCGCCCTCATCGAGGCCAGCGGCGCGTGGGTGGACCGGTTCGAGCAGAGCGATGCCTGGTTCGAGGACACCGGCCCGCTCCGCGCCGCGATCGGCCGGGCTCGCACCGAAGAGGGCCGGGAAGCGGCTGTGTGGAAGCATCTCCAGACCCGACGGGACTGGTGGGCGCGGCAGTTCGCGGTGATGGCTGCGACGCTGAAGGCGCAGGTCGAGCCCGAGCCGGAGCTGTGGCTGTCCTTCGCCGCCGTCGCGCAGGCGTTGCTGACTGGTCGCCAGCTGAAGCGGACGCCGATCATGCGTGACATCGCAGCGATGACGCTCGAGACGGCTGACGCCCGGGAGGCCGGAGCCATGCCGGCGCCGGCGACTGCCTTCCCGCGATCCGAGGTCGACGCCGGGGGGATCGATCATCTGCTGGCGCACGCGGAGATCGGGGAGGCCTACCTTCAGGGCTACCTGACGGCCTTGGCCGTCAGTCCGCTGCCGCCGCCCGCGCAGGCGTGGCTCGGCAGGCTGATCGGCGGGATCGAGTTCCCGGGCGAGGGGGCTCTCGACCGGTTCCTTGATGGCATCGTCAAGAAGGCCAACCGGATCAGCGACGATGCAGCGGACCCCGAGATCGTGGGCGAGTGGATCGCCGCTCTCGACGCAAGCGGGCTGCGCGCGTGGACGGCCGGGTTCGCGGACCTCGTCGAGGCCGCAAGCTCCGCCTGGCCCGCGAAGGCGACGGCCGCCGACGACCGGCGGATGCTGAAGGAC
>CAZJNX010000072.1:0-20921 GCA_964547415.1 uncultured Hyphomicrobiales bacterium | reverse complement strand
CACACCCACATCGTCGAGACCAAGGTCCAGGGCGTCACCGGCCCGGTGATGTACGGCAAGACGCTGATCGAATACATGGCCGAGCTCGGCGTCCTGCACCCGGGCGTCACCATCGCCCACGCCATCTGGGTGAGCGACAACGACATTCGCCTCCTCGGCGAGGCGGGCGCCAACACCGTCCACAACAACATCTCGAACCAGAAGCTGGGCGCGGGCATCTCGCCCGTGAAGCGGCTCCTCGCCGCTGGGGTCAACGTCGCCCTCGGCTCCGACGGGATCTCGACCAACGACACCCCGCGCATGTTCGACGTCATGCACGCGGCCGGCCTCCTCCACAACATCGGCACGCCCGACTACGACCGCTGGCTGACGGCCGCCGAGGTGATCCGCATGGCGACGATCAACGGCGCGAAGAGCGCCCTCATCGACCACGAGACGGGAACGCTCGAGGCCGGCAAGAAGGCGGACTTCCTGGTGATCGACATGCGCACCGCGAACTTCTCGCCGAGGAACGACATCCTCAACCACGTCGTCTACTGCGAGAATGGCTCGTCCATCGAGAGGGTGTACGTGAACGGGGAGAAGGTGGTGGAGGGCGGCCGTTGCCTGAAGGTGGACGAGGCCGCCCTCCTCGCCGAGCTCCGGGAGCTGTGGCCGGCGTACATGGCGAAGCACGAGAAGACCGAGGCGGTGAACCGCCGCTTCTTCGACACGTTCGCGGCGATCCACCGGCGGGCGAACGCCATGGACATCGGCGTTCACCGCCTCGGCACGGAGCCGGGGTTCGATTGAGCGGGCGGGCTCACTCGCCCGTGGCGTACGACCGGGCCGCGGAGCGGAACGCGCTGGCGCAGGCCTGGCTCACGGCGCCGATCTTGCCGGCGATGCAGGCGGTGATGCGGCCGCTCCCCTCGATCCCGGCCGGGCAGACCCGCGCGATGTCCGGCTCGCAGGTGGAGACGATCTTCCGCGTCATGCCCGTCTGCATCCCGAAGCCGGAGATGGCGGCCTGCACCTCCTTCAGGCACGCGGCGGGCAGGCTCCCCGCCTGGGCGAGGAGGCAGGCGGTGAGGCGGCCGCGCCCCTCGCGAATGCCGCCGCAGTGGGCCTCGAGGGGCTGGGTGCAGGCCGGCCTCAGGTCGGCGCTCGCGGGCGCGGCGGGCATCGCGAGGAAAAGGGCGGCGACGGCCGCGAGGGCAAGCCGCGGGATGGCATGGGACATGAACGGAACTCCCGGTCGATCGGATGGAACATCGGTGGCGTCGTCAGGGACGGCCGAAGCGGGCACATGGCGGCGTAACGGCGCCGCGGTGCGGGCCGTTCCGCCATCGGCGCCCGTTCGCCGGTCGACCGGCACGGATCGGGTGGCGCGCGGCGCCGCGCGCGGGAAAGGGAGGCTCTGGCCGTGCTGATCTCCGGGATGACGTTCACCGAGTACGCGGCGCGGGTCAAGGAGACCGCGCCCGTCGTCATCGTGCCGGCGGGGGCGCTCGAGCAGCACGGGCCGCACCTGCCGCTCGCGACCGACGCCATCATCCCGACGCGGCTCGCCGAAGCCGTGGCGCCGGCGGTGAACGGCCTCGTCGCCCCGGCCTTCGCCTACGGGGTGCGCTCCCAGCCGAAGTCCGGCGGCGGCGAGCACTTCTGCGGCACCACCAGCCTGTGGGGCTCCACCTACGCGCTAATGGTCTCGGACATCGTCCAGGCCTACGGGCGGCACGGGGTGAAGAAGCTCGTCCTCCTCGACGGGCATTCGGAGAACCAGCACTTCCTCGTCGAGGGGGTGGAGCGGGCGCTCGTGGAGCTGCGCCGCGACGGGATCGCCGACATGCGGGTGATCCGCCTCGGCTACTGGACGTGCATCTCCAAGGCCGTCCAGGACATCCTCTTTCCGTCGGGCCCGGTGAACTGGGATCTCGAGCACGCCGCCGTCATGGAGACGAGCGTGATGATGCACCTCCACCCCGAGCTCGTCCGCCTCGACGCCATCCCCGACGACCCGCCCGCCGCCTTCCCGCCCTACGAGACCTTTCCCCTCGACCCGCGGCCGGTGCCGCCCCACGGCGTCCTGTCGTCCGCTCGTGCCGCGACGGCGGAGAAGGGGAAGACCGTGGTGGACAGCCTCGTCGGGGCGTTCGCCGACCTCATCCCTTCCGCCTTCACCTGACCGGAGCGTCCCATGCCCCTCGATCTCCTCGTCAAGAACGCCACCCTGCCCGACGGGCGCACCGGCCAGTCCATCGCCGTGGAGGGCGAGAAGATCGTCGCCGTCTCGGACGGGCCCGTCGCCGCGGAGGCGGCCGAGACCATCGACGCGGCCGGCAACCTCGTCTCGCCGCCGTTCGTGGACGCCCACTTCCACCTCGACGCCACCCTCTCCCTCGGCACCGACGGCAAGTACAACGAATCCGGCACCCTCGCCGAAGGCATCCGCCTCTGGGGGGAGATCCGCCCCACCTTCACCGCCGAGAACTTCAAGCGCCGCGCCGTCGACTACTGCCGCATGGCGATCGCCCAGGGGCTCCTCGCCATCCGCACCCACGTGGACGTGACGCCCGACGACCTCCTCGGCGTCGAGGTCCTCCTCGAGGTGAAGCGGGAGATGGCGCCCCTCGTCGACCTGCAGCTCGTCGCCTTCCCCCAGATGGGCTACTTCTCGACGCCCACGATGGCCGAGAACGTGGTCCGCGCCCTCGACAAGGGCTGCGAGGTGGTGGGCGGCATCCCCCACCTCGAGCCCACCTACGAGCTCGGGCAGGAGAGCGTGCGGCGTCTTTGCGCGCTCGCCGCCGAGCGCGGCCTCATGGTGGACCTTCACTGCGACGAGAACGACGATCCGGCCTCCCGCCAGGTGGAGACGCTCGCCCACGAGACGGCGCGCCTCGGCCTTGCGGGCCGCGTCACCGGCTCGCACCTCACGTCCATGCACTCGATGGACAATTTCTATGCGAACCGGCTGATCGGCATGATGGCGAAGGCGGGGATGCACGTGGCGGCGAACCCGCTCGCCAACATGTTCCTGCAGGGCCGTTTCGACACCTATCCGAAGCGGCGCGGCCTCACCCGCATCCCGGAGCTCCTGGCGGCGGGCTGCACGGTGGCCATGGGCCACGACAGCGTGCTCGACCCCTGGTACCCGCTCGGCCGGGGCGACATGCTGGACGTCGCCTTCATGGCGGTTCACGCCGCCCACATGTCCTCCCGCACGGAGATCCCGGAGGTCTTCCGCTGCGTCACCGAGCACCCGGCCGAGATCCTCGGCCTTCCGGGCTACGGCATCGCCCCGGGTGCCTTCGCCGATCTCGTCGTCCACGACGCGACGGACACCATCGAGGCGATCCGCCTGCGCGCCCCCCGCCGCGCGGTGGTCCGCCGGGGGAGGGTGGTGGCGGAGGGGGGGCGGCTCGTCCCGGACCTGTCGATGCCGGCGGGCTGACGGCGCCCGCTCAGTCGGCGCGGGTCGCTTCGCGGTAGGCGGCGTACATCTTTGCCGCGAGAGCGAGCCACACGTGGTCCTTCGAGCCGCGCTTCACCGCGATCGTGTTCCAGTGGAAGGGATAGGTCGCGTACTGCAATTCGCCGAGGAACCTCCGGAGCGCCATCCGCCGGTCGTCGGGAAGGTTCTTGTGCTCGTAGTGGATGATCTGCGGGCGGGTCAGGCCGTAGTCGAGGCTCTGGAGGACCACGTCGTCGAAGCCCTCCGCATCGACGCACAGGACGTCGAAGTTGCCGAACCCGTGCCTCGCGAGGAGGGCGGACAGGGGCAGGACCGGCACGTCGATGGCGTCGAGCTCCACCTGGCGGTTCGGGTAATGGGCGCGGACGTGGTCGGCCGAAAACGAGCCGATCCGCGTGTTGCCGTCCTTCGGCAGGTAGAAGGTGGCGGTGCCCGGCTCGGCGCCGATGGCGCACCGCTCGAACGTCAGCCCGTCGATGCCGCTGTAATTCGCCACGAGCGCCTCGTAGGCGGAGGGAACGGGCTCCACCAGCAGTCCGCGCCACCGGCCCGACCGGATCCGCGCGGCGAGCGGGTCGTTCGTCACGCCGTCGTTGGCGCCCACCTGCACGAAGGTGATCGGCCGGTCGCGGGGGAGCGCCTCGAACGCGGTCTCCCGGATCTCGCCCTCGAGGTCGAGCGGCCGCAAGCGTCCGAGGGCCTCGTTGGCCTCCGGGTGCTCCGGTTCGGCGGCCAGCACCTGCCGCCAGTGGGCGCGCGCTTCCTTCCGCCGGCCCACGGCGTCGAAGGCTCGTGCGAACAGGATGTGGTGCCAGTGATCGCCGCCTGGTCCGCCGGGAGCGGGTACGGCCGCGAGGGCGGCCGCCCAATCCTGCTGCTTCAATAACAGCCGGATCAGTTCCTTTCGGAAGAAGGGATGGCCGTAACGATCGGTGTGCGCGGGAAAGCGGGCACAACCTTCCTGCAGGATGCGTCTGGCATCATCCATCGACCCGGTGCCCAAGAGTTCCCTGACGCGGCTTTCGAGCGCGCTCGCCTCGCCGGCCTTGTCTGTCTCGGCAGGCGGCTCCGCGTGTCCAAGCGACCGCCGGGCGATGGCGTCTCCGTCCTCGAGGAACATCGCGAGGGCCTGCGCTTCGGCCTGGCCCGCGAAGGCGATCCCTCCGTTCGGCTGCAGGCGGAGATGCCCTGGTGGGACGCTGTCGTCGGGCAAGGAATCCTCCTGCGGCCGTGCCAGCAGCGTCCTGATTTCCTCGTGGCATCGGACGACCGTCGGATCGCGCGATGCATGGGGATCGAGGGCGACGATGTCCTCGTAGGACGTTGCAGGCGAGATGAACTTTCGCGCGACGAGCTTGTTTCGATTGGTTCTCAGTCGTTGCTCTTTCGAAAGACGCGTCTGGTGCAGTAAAAATAGATTTGTTGCGATGGGCCTACGATAGTTCGCAGCAGGGAACTGTTGGTTGTGGATGAGAAATCCCCCCTCGAGAAAAGAGGCGGGCGTTACTGGTTTACCCCAGCGCACGTTCTCGGCAAGATCTCCAGCCGTGCAGCGGTAAACATGCCTCTCACCTGGATAATTCTGAAGCCACGTGCACGGCACGAGTCCATCAGGCGACAGCTCTTCGAGCCATTCCGCCAGCGGTAGTCCCGACCGCCACTCGCCCTGATCGAGTAGGACGAGGAACTCGTCCGTGTCCAGCGCCGCAACATAGCGCGCCGAGACGCTCAAGGCGTCGTAAAGGGGGCGAAACGTTCTTCTGTCATTGATATTGTTGTGAAACCCCTTGAACTGGAACACGACAAGATCCGCCCCGAAAGATGCATATGTCTCAAGGACGCGCGGATCAGTTGATCCATTGTCAGCGATGATCAAATTCTGCAGGCCGACGATGTCAGCGTGATGCGTGATCCAGTGCTCGATGAAGATAGGCTCATCCAGGGTCTTCAGAATGATCTTGAAGAAGCCGTGTCTCGTACGGATGCGCTCGGCAATGGCTTCTTTGTCTTGGTCCCAATGCGGCAACGACAAGACAGGCTGCATTCTCCGAATTCCCAAGGCTGTCTGCACAAGCGGTCGTCTTCCAGCCTCCGGCGGCCGGATTGCACGTACATGGGGGGGGCCGTCAACGCGGATCGGCGGGAGTGCCATCGACGTCCACGCGAGCCTCGTCCAGGGCCCGGGCGAGAAGATGGCCTGGGCCTTGGCGGCCACGTGCCCGCAGCGGCAGGTCCACGGTCCGCTGCTTGGCGGTCCGTTTCCCGACGATGCGATGCCAGACATCGAGGAGCAAGCTGTCTCGCATGAACAGCTCGAAGTAGCCCGGGTGGTTCCACGGCGAAGGGCACTTGCGGTTCGGCACGCGCGGCGCGGCTACGGCGGAAAGGAAACGCTCCCTCACGATCTCGGTCTCGCGTTCGGCGAGGAGCTTGTAGCCGCGGAAGGCGTTCTGCGGGTGCAGGCGGTAGCTGTAGAGCGGCTCGTCGACGAACACCGGCTCGGTGAACAGCGTCGCCTGCAAAATGAAATCCCAGTCGTGGCAGTACTTCAAGTCGAGGAAGGGGCCGACCTTTTCTGCGAGGTCTCGGGTGAAGACGAAATTGCCGGTGCCGACCGCGATGTTCGATCGAAGCAGGGCGAAGCCCATGCAGGGCGCGTTCGCGATGGCGAGCCGCTGCCGGATGCTGAAGAGGAGGAGGCCCTCGGGGAACGCGTCCGCGCGCCCCGCCACCGCCTCGTCCGCGAGCGGCTCCACCGCCGAAAAGGCGAAGGCGGAGCCCGCGCCCTCCAGGGCGGCGAGCATGCGCTCGAGCCGCGCAGGGTGGAACAGGTCGTCCGAGTTGAGGATCGCGATGTGGCTGCCGCTCGACAGGGCGATGCCGCGGTTCAGCGAGTCGTGCGCGCCCGCGTTCTCGTCCTTGCGCTCGAGGATCACGCTCTCGAACCGGTCCCCGAACGGCGTCGACAGGATCGCCGATGCCCATTCGAAGGTGTTGTCGGTCGAGGCGTCGTCCACGAGGACGAGCTCGATGCGCGGATGGGTCTGCGCGTGGACCGACTTCAGGCAATCGATGATGTAGCGCTCGTGGCAGTAGGACGGGACGATCACCGACACGAGGGGGACGCTCCCGTCCACTGCCGGACGGCTCTCCGACGAGAGGGGATGCTCGGCGACGTTCGCGGTCTCGTCCATGGTCAGCCCAAGTGCATGATGAAGGGCGTCGCAAGCTCGGATACCGCCCGCGCGTCCTTCTCGTTCGCGACGAGCACCGCCAGCCGGTAGCTGCCGGGCGGAACCTTGGTGAGGTCGGCGAAGAGGGAAAAGCCGTTGTAGTGGTTCTCGACCTCGGTCTTGCCAAGGGCCCTGGAGACGTCGGCGCGGACGGATCGGTGCTGGATCGCGGCGATGTAGACGGTCTCGGCGTCCGCGGAAACGAGCGGCGTCAGCTGGGCGAACAGCGGCCAGGTTCCGCCCAGGAACATGTCCCCGATCTCCACCCAGCCGGACAGCGTCACGCCGGCGCTCCGGTCGAGCGTCAGGTGACGGCTGGTCCGCCTGGTTCCGTTGATCCGGTCCACCCAGCAGGTCGCCTCTCCGTCCGGCTTCAGACGGACCATCGATCCGGCCGGCATCGCCACGAAGGTGGAGGCGAGACCTCGGTCGGGGCCAAGGTCGAGGACCGAGTCGAGCACGAGGCGGTTGGCGTTCTGCAAGGTGCCGATGACCTGGAGGATCCGCTGGCGCAGGCCCTCCTCGACCGGGCAGTCGGGGTCGATCAGCTCGCCCACGAGGCCGTTCTGGACCGACAGGGCGTTGCGGACCGCGACGAGGTTGTCGTGGCCGTGGCGGCGGTCGGGCTCGAGGTAGGCGCCTTCCGCCCACTCGTTCCAGGCGTTCACGAAGACGAGGCGGCGGCCCGCCGGAAGCTCGGCCCGGGCGCGGGCGGCGAGGAAGGACAGCCACGCCTCGAACATCGCCGGCGAGGCGTTGTGGAAGAGGTTGCCGTCCCGCCCCTTGCGGCTCGTGTTGTCCCAGGCGGGCATCGCCGCGCGGAAGCACACGTAGCCCGGCGCGGGGCGGCGGATCTCGTTCGCCACAACGTCCGGGTAGTGGTAGATGTTGCCCGCGAACGAGGGGTCGAGGTCCTCGATCTCGTCGTTGATGACGCGGGCGCGCACGTCGTGGGGCGGGAACTGGCAGGCGCTGTCGGCCCCGTAGTCGTGGGGGCCGTTGATGCCGAAGGTCTCGCACACCGACACGTGGAGGTCCGGATAACCCGCCTCCCGCACGATCTCCTTCCAGCGGGCGACCACCCGCGGCGCGTCCGACAGGATGGAAATGCGGTAGACGAGGAGCAGCGGCGCCCCGTCGATCTTGAGGTACCGCTCCGAGGCGAAGTAGGGCAGCACCTCCTCGATGAAGCGCACGTCGTCGCCGAACGAGTGCTGCTGGCTCATCAGCACGTCCTGCTCCGACCCGTCCCACCGGCGCGACCAGTTCTCGTTCGCCCAGCACAGGCAGAAGTCGAGGTCGAGATCCTGCTCCAGGTGGCGGCGGACCGGCATCTCCAGCAGCTTCTTGCCCGAGAACCAGTAGTAGTAATAGCAGAAGGCCGACACGCCGTAGCGTTTCGCCAGCTCCACCTGCTGGGCGTGGACCGCGTCGATCCTGAGGTCGTAGTAGCCGAGGTCGGCCGGGCGGCGCGGCTGGTGGTGCTCGGGAAAATAGGGCTCGGCCGCGGTGACGTTGGTCCACTCGGTGAAGCCCGTGCCCCACCACTCGTCGTTCTCCGGCACCGGGTGGTACTGGGGAAGGTAGAAGGCGACCATCCGCACGTCCTCCGCCGCCGCCCCGGCGCGGGCGATGGCGGGCGGGTGCTCGGCGAGGAAGCGGGTCCGCTCGGCGGTGCGGAAGTTGCGCTCCACCTCGCGGCCCTTGCGGGCGAGGATCTCGAGGATGCCCTCGAGGTCCTCCGCGCCGACCCGCAGGCGCTCGCCGACCACCAGCGGCGTCCCGGTCTCCCGGAAGCGGGCGGCGATCCGGCCCTCCAGCGGTGCCCCGCCCTCGGCGCTCTCCTTCAGGAGGCGGACGACGGCCTCCACCCTGTCGGAGGCGACGTCGGCGAAGGAAAAGGCGAAGCCGGCCTTCACGGGAAGGCGAAGCGCCTTCGACACGTCCGGCCGGTCGTAGCGGGTGGCGAAGTCGCCCACGTGGACGTCGTCGATGTAAAGGGAGATCTCGACCGGTGCCGTCGGGTCCTGGGTGTCGATCGCCCAGCCCATCAGCATCCGCTCGGAGAAGACATCGAGCTGACCGCGCATCCGCGGCTCGCGGTGGAGTTCGTCGAGCCGGCCGGTGCGGGTGTCGAGATCCGTCGCGTCCATTCTCTAGCCGATTCCCGGGATCGTGTGATGCCGCGGAGCCGCGGCCCCACGGGGAGTGCAGGGAAGCGGCGACTCCCCGTGGCGGGATAACCCGATTATCTTGCCCCGGCCCGTCGTTGCCGCGCGGACAGCCCGACCGATCCGGACGCTCCCTTCCCCCTACCGAGGTTTCGCCCGCCGGCCCGGCATCTCCCTAGACCCGCCGCGGCGCCGGATCAACTCCGGATCGGCCCCCGAACAAGACGCCGTCCCTAGCGGGCGAGCCGCGCCTCGATCACGTCCCAGATCATGGCGGCGACGTCGGGGCCGCCGAGGCGGCGGATCGCCCGGATGCCGGTCGGCGAGGTCACGTTGATCTCGGTGAGGGTGCCGTCGATGATGTCGAGGCCGGCGAACAGGAGCCCGCTTTCCTTCAGGACCGGGCCCACCTCCTCCACGATCCGCCGGTCCGCGTCGGTCAGCTCGGTCTCGAGGGCGCCGCCGCCGACCACCATGTTGGAGCGGATGTCGCCCGCGGCGGGCACGCGGTTCACCGCCCCCGCGAAGGCGCCGTCCACGAGAATCACCCGCTTGTCCCCCGCCGTCACGTTCGGCAGGAAGCGCTGTACCACGAACGGCTCGCGAAACGTGGCGCGGAACATGTCCATGAGGGACGGGAAGTTGGCGTCGTCCGCCTTGAGGAGGAAGACGGCCTGCCCGCCCGCCCCGTAGAGGGGCTTCACGACCACGTCCCCCATCTCGCGGCGGAAGGCGCTCACCTCCTCCACGCTGCGGGTCACGAGGGTCGGCGGCATCAGGTGGGAGAAGCGGGTGACGAAGATCTTTTCCGGCGCGTTGCGCACCGCGATCGGGTCGTTCACCACGAGGCAGTCGGGGGCGAGCGTCTCGAGGAGATGGGTGGCCGAGATATAGGCCATGTCGAAGGGCGGGTCCTGGCGCATCAGGAGGACGTCGAAGTCCTTCAGCCGCGCCCGCCGCGGCTCGCCGAGGCGGAAGTGGTCGCCCTCCTCGTCCTTCACCGTCAGCGGCTCGCCGGTGGCGAACACGGTGCCGTCGCGCATGGCGAGGGTGTCCGTCACGTAGTGGAACAGGCGGTGGCCACGCCGCTGGGCCTCGAGGAGGAGGGCGAAGGTCGAATCGCCCCGGATCTTGATGGTCGACACGTGGTCCATCTGGACGGCGACGTCGAGCGGCATGGCGGCCTCCCGTGGCACGGACCGGCGGCGCCGGCTCCCCGTCCGCTTAGCACCCCGGCGGCCGCCCGCGCCAGCGCTCGCCGTCACCCGTCCTTCAGCGCCATGGCGCGGCGGTAGAGGTCCCGGCGCGGGAGCCCGGTGAGCGCCGCGACCTCGGCGGCCGCGTCCCGCGTGGAGGCGCGGGAGAGGGCCTCGGCGAGGAGGGCGTCGACGTCGGCCTGCGACGGGGCGGCGGCCGGCGCCGGCGGGCCGGCGAGGAGGACGAACTCGCCCCGCGTCTGCGCGCCCGCGGCGTAGCGGGCCGAAAGCGCGGCGAGGGAGCCGCGGACGGCCTCCTCGTGCCGCTTGGTGATCTCGCGCATCGCCGCGCCCTCCCGTTCGCCCCCCAGCACCGCCGCCATGTCGGCGAGGGTGTCGGCGACCCGCTGGCGCGCCTCGTAGAAGACGAGGGTGGCCGGCACCGCGGCAAGCGCCGCGAGGCGGCGGCGGCGGGCGGCGCGCTTCGTCGGCAGGAAGCCGGCGAACAGGAAGGCGTCGGTCGGAAGGCCCGCCGCCGACAGGGCGGCCGTGAGGGCCGAGGGACCCGGAACCGGGACCACCCGGTGGCCGGCCGCGATCGCCTCGGCGACGAGGCGGTAGCCCGGGTCCGAGACGAGGGGCGTGCCCGCGTCGCTCGCGAGCGCCACCGCCTTGCCCGCGGCGAGGGCGCCGAGGATCCGCGGGCGCCTTTCGGGCGCATTGTGGTCGTTGTAGGACAGGAGCCGCGCGGCGATGCCGTAGCGCGCGAGGAGGACGCCGGTGACGCGGGTGTCCTCGCAGGCGATCAGGTCCGCGCCCGCCAGCGTCCTGAGCGCGCGCAGCGTCACGTCCTCGAGGTTGCCGATGGGCGTCGCCACCACGTAAAGGCCCGCCTCGGGGGCAGGCGCCGCCAGCTGCGCCCCGTCCACGAGGAAGGTGCGCTCCTCCGCGGCCTTGCGCGCCGTGTCCTCCAAACGCTTTCTCCCCTCGCCGCGCGGGCCTTGGTTGATCCGGCGGGCGAGATCCGCCAAGGGTGCCGGGGCGCCACCTGTTGAGCCGCCCCCGCCGCCGGGGGTAGCATCGAGCCGGCCGGCCGGCAAAGGCGGGGCGGCCCGCCCATTTCCACGGGGGACGACGCGGGACGATGACTGCAGCCTGCCGGAGCCTTGCCGCGCGCGCCCGTCGCCTGCCGCGGCGCCTCCTCGCGATGGCCGTGCCGCTCGCGCTCGCCGCCTGCGTCGGGGGGGACGGGGGCGTCGGCATCCGCCCGGCCCCGACCCCGGAGGCGACCGTGCCCGCGGGCGGAGAGACGCTCGGGCGCGGCGACGTGGACGTGGCGCTCCTCCTGCCCCAGAGCGCGGGCGGGTCGGCGAGCGGCCTCGCCGAGGCCTTCCGGAACGCTGCCGCCCTCGCCCTCGACGAGACGTCGACCCACGCCATCCGCATCACCATCCACGACACGGCCGGCACCGACACCGGCGGCAAGCAGGCCGCGGAGACCGCCATCGCCGCCGGGGCGAAGCTCGTCCTCGGGCCCGTCTTCTCGCCGGCCGTCAGCGGGGCGGGCATCGCCGCGCGCGCCGCCAAGGTGCCGGTGATCGCGTTTTCCACCGACGCCTCGGTGGCGCGGGAGGGCGTCTACCTCCTCAGCTTCCTGCCGCGGCAGGACGCCGTGCGCATCATTTCCTATGCCGCCGACCAGGACGACGGGGACGACGACATCGCCGCCCTCGTCCCCAACAACGGCTACGGCCTCGTGATGGAGGCCGCCTTCCGCGAGGCGGCCGCCCGCTTCGGCGTCACCGTCGCCGCGGTGGAGCGCTACGGCAACCAGGACGAGCTCGGCGCCAAGGCGCGCCAGATCGCCACCGACCACGGCGGGGTCGACTACGTCTTCATCCCGAACGGGGGGAGTGACCCGAAGACGGCGGCCGAGTACCTGTTCACGAACGGTCTCGACCGCGTCTCCACCCGCCTCCTGGGCAGCGGCCAGTGGGCCTCGAAGGACGTGATCGACACCGACATCATGGTGGGCGGCTGGTACCCCGGCCCCGCCCCCCAAGGCTTCGAGGCCTTCTCCGCCCGCTACCAGGCGAAGTACGGCACCGCGCCGCCGCGCACGGCGACCCTCGTCTACGACGCGGTGATGCTCGCCAACGGACTCGCCCAGGCCTTCGGACCCGGTGAGGCGTTCACGGAGCGGGAGCTCACCTCGAACCAGGGCTTCCTCGGGGTGGACGGCATCTTCCGCTTCTCCCGCAGCGGCCTCAGCGAGCGGGGGCTCGCCGTCTTCCTCGTGGAGCCGCGGGGCGAGACGCGGATGATCTCCCCCTCGCCCGCGCGGTTCGCGCGCGGCACGTTCTGACCCGCGCGATGGGCGCGGCCGGGCAGCCGCTCGCCGGACGGCGGATCCTCCTCGTGATCGCGGGGGGGATCGCCGCCTACAAGTGCCTCGAGCTCATCCGCCGCCTGAAGGAGCGGGGGGCGGAGGTGCCGGTCGTAATGACGGCGGCGGCGGGCCGGTTCGTCACGCCCCTGTCGGTGGGGGCGCTGTCCAACGCGCCCGTCCTGTCGGACCTGTTCGACCTCGACCGGGAGCGGGAGATCTCCCACATCCGCCTGTCGCGCGAGGCGGACCTCGTCGTCGTCGCCCCCGCGACCGCCGACATCCTCGCCCGCATGGCGAACGGCCATGCCGACGACCTCGCCACCACCGCGCTCCTCGCCACCGACAAGCCGGTGCTGGCCGCCCCTGCCATGAACCCGCGCATGTGGTCCCATCCCGCGACGGTCAGGAACGTGGAGCGGCTGAAGGCGGACGGGATCCGCTTCGTCGGCCCCGCCGTCGGCGAGATGGCCGAGAGCGGGGAGGCGGGCGCGGGCCGCATGGTGGAGCCGGCCGACCTCCTCGCGGCCATCGAGGCGATGCTGGAGCCCGCCGCCCCCGCCGCCCACCCGCTCGCGGGCCGCCGCGTGGTCGTCACCTCCGGCCCGACCCACGAGCCCATCGACCCGGTGCGCTACATCGCCAACCGCTCCTCCGGCCGGCAGGGCCACGCCATCGCCGAGGCCGCGGCGGCCGCGGGCGCGCAGGTCGTCCTGGTGTCCGGCCCGGTGACGCTGCCCGACCCGCCGGGCGTTTCCGTCGTGGCGGTGGAGACCGCGCTCCAGATGGAGGCGGCGGTGCGGGCGGCGCTGCCGGCGGACGTCGCGGTGATGGCGGCGGCCGTCGCGGACTGGCGGGTGGCGGAGGTGGCGGGCGGCAAGCTGAAGAAGACCGGGGACGGGGAGGGGGTGGCCTTCCGCCTCGTGGAGAACCCGGACATCCTGTCGGGCCTCGGCCACGATCCGGCGGCTCGCCCGCGGCTCGTCGTGGGCTTCGCCGCCGAGACCGACGACGTGGTGGAGAACGCGCGGGCAAAGCGCGTGCGCAAGGGCGCCGACTGGATCCTCGCCAACGACGTCGGCCCGGAAACCGGCGTCTTCGGCGGCGGGGAGAACACCGTTCACCTGGTGACGGCCGGCGGGGTGGAGGACTGGCCGCGCCTCACGAAGGCCGAGGTCGCGAAGCGGCTCGTGGAGCGCATCGCCGCCGCCCTCGGCCCGCCGGGGGAGGGGGGCGGGTGAGCGGGGCGCCGCGCACCGTCCCGATCCTCGTCCTGCCCCACGGGCGGGGCCTTCCTCTGCCCGAGCGCATGAGCGCGGGCGCGACGGGGCTCGACCTGCGCGCGGCCGTCCCGGAGGACGCACCCGTCGTCATCCCGCCGGGCGGGCGGGCGCTGGTGCCGACGGGGCTCGCCATCGCCCTTCCCGACGATCTCGAGGGGCAGGTGCGCCCGCGCTCGGGGCTGGCGCTCAAGCACGGGATCACCGTCCTCAACGCGCCCGGGACCGTCGACGCGGACTACCGGGGCGAGGTGGGCGTGATCCTCGTCAACCACGGCGAGGCGTCCTTCACCGTCGCCCGGGGGGAGCGGATCGCCCAGCTCGTTGTGGCGCCCGTCGTCCCCGTCGCGCTCCAGGAGACCGACGCGCTTGCCCCCTCGGCGCGGGGGGCGGGGGGCTTCGGCTCCACCGCCCGCTAGGCGCCCTCAGCCCGTCCGCGCCGCCCGCGCGCCCGTGAGGCGGACGAGGCCGAACACGGCGGCCAGCAGGCCGAGGCCCACGAGGTCGGTCACGATGTCCCCCGCGATCATGGAGAGCGCAGCGGCGAGCAGGAGGAGCCGCGGCACGATCCCGATCGGCCCCATGAACCAGCCCTGCACGGCCTGGGTCAGGAGCCACACGCCGATCACCGCCGTCGCCCCGGCCCTCAGGATCACGAACGGCTCGCCCTCCATCAGGAGCGCCGCGTTGTAGAAGAACATGAACGGCACGATGAAGGCGGTGAGGCCGAAGCGGAAGCTCTCCACCGAGGTCTTCATCGGGTGGGCACCCGCGATCGCCCCGCCCGCGTAGGCGGCGAGCGCCACGGGCGGCGTGATCGCCGAGATCACCGCGAAATAAAAGACGAAGAAGTGGGCGACGAGGGGCTGCACGCCGAGCTGCACGAGGCCGGGCGCCACCACCGAGGCGGCCACCGCGTAGGCCGCCGTCGTCGGCATCCCCATGCCGAGGATGATCGAGATGACCATGGCGAACACGAGGGCGAGGAGGGTGGAGGCCTCCGCGAGCCCGAGGAGGAGGGAGGAGAACCGCGCCCCGACGCCGGTGAGCGAGATGACGCCCACGATGATGCCCGCCGCCGCGCACACCGCGATGATCTGCAGCGCCATCGCCGAGGAGATGGCGAGGGCGTCGAACAGCCGCCGCGGCCCCATCCGGAACGGCGTCAGCCACGAGACGACGGCGGCGGCGGCGATGGCGAGCGTGCCCGCCCGGATCACCGAATAGCCCGCGAACAGGGCGTAGATCAGGATCACCATGGGCGCGAACAGGTACGCCTGGCGCACGAGGCGGCCGACGGTGGGAAGGTCGTCGCCGCGCATCCCCTTCATGCCGGTGCGCAGCGCCTCGAGGTCCACCATCATGTAGACGGCGACGAAGTAGAGGACGGCCGGGATGAGCGCGGCGACCACGATCTCCGTGTAGGGAATGCCCGTGATCTCGGCCATGATGAAGGCGCCTGCCCCCATGATCGGCGGCATGATCTGCCCGCCGGTGGAGGCCGCCGCCTCGATGGCGCCCGCCGTCCGGGGCCGGTAGCCGACCGACTTCATGAGGGGGATTGTGATGGATCCGGTCGCCACCACGTTGCCGGCCGAGGTGCCGTTGATCGTCCCCATGAGGCCGGAGGCGAACACGGCCACCTTCGCCGGCCCGCCGCGCGCGCGGCCCGCGATGGCGAAGGAGAAGTCCACGAAGTACTGGCCCACCCGCGTCGTCTGAAGGAAGGCGGCGAAGATGATGAACAGGATGATGTAGGTGGACGAGACCGCCGTCGTCGGCCCCAGGATCCCGTTGTCGGTGTAGACGTACGTGAAGAAGCGCTTCGCCGTGTAGCCGCCGTGGGCGAGGAAGCCCGGCAGCCACGGGCCGACGAACGCATAGACGATGAAGACGGCGGCGATGACCACGAGGGCGAGGCCCGCGAGCCGCCGCGTCACCTCCAGGATGAGGGCGATGCCGACGGCCGCCGCCCAGGCGTTCGACGGGTCGGAGAACGGCGTGCCGGCCCGAAGGCGCAGCGCGAGGGCGTCGAGGGCGGTGAGGTAGTAGGCGCACACCACGATCGCCGAGAGCGCCAGCACCCAGTCCGACAGGCGGATCGTGCCCTCCCGCGCCGGAAAGACCCAGCCCGCCACCGCCGCGAGGATGGTGCCGGCCCCGAGGAGCGGCCCGAACGGGCCGAACACCCAGCCCGGCATGTCCGCCGCCGTCGCCCCTTCCGAGATGAGCCAGGCGCCCGCCGCCACCAGGGCGCCCGAAGCCGCGACGAGGAGGAGGCCGGCCGCCGCCATGACGGTCTCCACCGGCGAGCGCGCGCCGGGGCCGGCCGTGCCGAGGGTGGCGGCCGACAGGAGGAAGCCGAGGGCGAGCGCGCCCGCCACGTGGAGGATGCGGAACGTCCAGGTCTCGAGCGGGGCGATGTTGAGGACGTAAAGGTGCCAGGCCGCGTAGAGGGCGCAGGCGACGGCCACGACGATGCCGAGGCGCCCCGGGATGACCTGTTCCGGCGGCTCGGTGCCGACGGCGCGCGGGACGATCCCGCTCTCGCCCCCCGTGATGCCCGCAGCGGCGGGCGTCGGATCGTTCATGTCTCGCGGCCCCGTCTGGATTCTTGTCGGACGATCAAACTAGGGGACGCGAAAGCGGGCGGCAACGGCCGCGCGGAAGGTTCCGCGCGGCCGGGGGAAGGTCTCAGCCCTTCATGTCGTCCGGGATCTCGTAGCCGTTCTCCTCGAACCACTTCACCGCGCCCGGATGCCAGGGCACCACGGTGTTGGCGCCGACGTTCTCCGGCAGGGTCTCCTCGGCCGCCTTGTGGATCTGCACCATCCGGTCGTGGTTGGACATGACGGTATCGACCACCGCGTAGACGAAGCTGTCGGGCAGGTCGGCGTGGGCGATCGCCACGTTCCACATGGCGACGGAGAGGTCGTCCCCGTCCATGCTCGGGTAGAGGTCGGCCGGGATGGTGTACGCGCTCACCGGGTGCTCGGCGACGATCTTGTCCCGGTTCTCCGGCTTGAAGCCGAGGAAGACGACGTCCGTCTGGGCGTCGAGCTGGCTGAAGGCGGGGAAGGGCATGCCGGCCGCGAAGGCGAAGGCGTCGATCAGCCCGTCCTGCATCTGGCCCGCAAGGTCCGAGGCGCCGCCGTACTGGACATCCACGTCCATCCCCAGCGTCTCGAAGAAGCGCGGGAAGTA
Source organism: uncultured Hyphomicrobiales bacterium (assembly GCA_964547415.1). GTDB lineage: Bacteria > Pseudomonadota > Alphaproteobacteria > Rhizobiales > Amorphaceae > CAZJNX01. Next base: position 3,994 of record CAZJNX010000072.1, on the reverse strand, counting down.
GGTGCCCGGCGTGCCGCCCTGGGGGCCGACGCCGATGGTGGAGCCGTCCGGGATGTCGGAGACGTACTGCCAGCCCTTGTCGGCCGGCGCGACCATGTGGAAGGCCGTCGTGTACATCGGGAAGATGGCGCGGATCTTGTCGTGCGCGAGGCCCGGGGCGAGCGGGCTCTTGCCGGCGATGGCTTCGGCGGCGGGGCCCATGGTCACCATCGCCATGTCGAAGTCGCCCGACTGGACGAGGCTGGCGTTCTGGACCGGGCCGCCGGTCACCTCGCCGCCGCCCGGGATGCCGAGCTCCTCCGACACGAGGTTGGCCCAGCCCGCGCCGTACACGAAGTAGGTCCCGCCCTGGCTCGCGGTGCCGACCGTGAAGGACGACGGCCAGCCGGTGCGGTCCTGGTCCTGGGCGAGTGCGGGGGCGGCGAGAAGGGCGCCCGCGGCCGCCGCCATGAGTGCTGTCCTGAGCATCTGGTCTCCCTCAGAAGGTTCTGTCCGGCGGGCGACCCCGCGCCCCCGGCGGGCCCCGCGAACGGGAATGGGCGTTCCGGTCTGGCCGGGTTCCGCCGTCCGACATCGCGTGGTCCGCGCCGAAACTGGGCGAGTGCGCCGGGGAAGGCAAGCCGGAGGCGGACACATGTGCGTCAGGCCGGCGGACCGGAGGGGGCGTCCGGCGACCCGTCTGGCACCTCCGGCGGCCCGCGTTCGCCTCCCGCCCCGGTTCACCCCGCCATGCCGCATTGACATGGCGGCACCGGCCCTGCCCTATAGGACACGGCCCTGCATCCGGCGCGGCGTCGCCCCGCCCGCCTGCGCACGGCCGCTCGGTTCCGACGGTCGGCGCCCGCTGGCCGAGGCGATCCGGAAAGGCCGCCGGCGGCGGCCCGCGGCGTCGGGCGCGTCCCGCGCCACCGGGTCAGAACAGATCAGGGAGAAGTGGCGACATGAAGACAGCACTCGCGCTCGTTGCGGCGCTGGCGTTCACCTCGACGGCGGCCGTCGCGCAGGAGCAGCAGTTCATCTCCATCGGCACCGGCGGCGTCACCGGCGTCTACTACCCGACCGGGGGCGCCATCTGCCGCCTCGTCAACCGCGGCCGGAAGGACCACGGGATCCGCTGCTCGGCCGAATCGACCGGCGGGTCGGTCTACAACATCAACAACGTGCGCGCGGGCGAGCTCGACTTCGGCGTCGCCCAGTCCGACTGGCAGTACCACAGCTACCGCGGCACCTCCCGCTTCGAGGACCAGGGCCCGTTCGAGGACCTGCGCGCCGTGTTCTCCGTCCATCCGGAGCCCTTCACCCTCCTCGTGCGCGGCGACAGCGAGATCGAGAAGTTCGAGGACCTCGAGGGCAAGCGCGTCAACGTGGGCAACCCGGGCTCGGGCCAGCGCGCCACGATGGAAGTCGTCATGGACGCCTACGGCATGACTATGGACGACTTCGCCCTCGCCACCGAGCTCAAGGGTTCGGAGATGGCCCAGGCCCTGTGCGACGACAAGATCGACGCCATGATCTACACCGTCGGCCACCCCGCCGCGGCCATCCAGGAGGCGGTGAACTCCTGCGACGTGCGCCTCGTGGACGTGGACGGCGAGCCGATCCAGAAGCTCGTCGAGGAGCGCCCGTACTACCGCATGGCGACCATCCCGGGCGGCATGTACAAGGGCAACCCGGACGACACGACGACGTTCGGCGTCGGCGCCACCTTCATCACCTCCGCGGACGTGCCGGACGAGGTGGTCTACACGGTGGTGAAGGCCGTGTTCGACAACTTCGAGCAGTTCAAGTCGCTGCACCCGGCGTTCTCGAACCTCGACGAGGAGACGATGATCTCCGACAGCCTGTCCGCCCCGGTCCACGAGGGCGCGAGGAAGTACTACGAGGAGCGCGGCTGGATGTGATCCGGCCGGCGGGGGCGCCGCTGCGCTCCCGCCCGCGGCGTCCGGCGTCGCAGGGGCCAGACGACGGGCGGGCACGGCTCCGAGGGGGGCCGTGCCCGTTCTCTTTCAGGGCGCGGCGCGCGCTGCGTGTTCGCGGCGGGGCGTGCTAGCATCCATCGGGGCCGTATCGGCGACCGCCGGCGGGGGCGGCCCACGGGCGGCGCTTCAGGGAAGGTGAGGGCACGTGGCGGTCAACCAGGACGTGGAACACCACGGGCGGGGAACATCCGCTGACGACATGGTCGCCCAGGTGGACACGGGGGCGCGCCACCCGGTCGGCTGGATGCGGATGCTGGTGCCCGGCATCGCCCTCGTGTGGGCGCTCTTCCAGCTCTACGTCGCCTCGCCGCTCCCCTTCATCATCCAGGCCGAGACGGGGCTGCGCGTCGTCTTCAACAATACCGAGGTGCGGGCGGTCCATCTCGCCTTCGCCCTCGTCCTCGCCGCCTTCGCCTTCCCGCTCCTGAAGTGGAGCCCGCGGGACCGCATCCCCTGGTACGACTGGGCGCTCGCCGCCCTCGGCGCCGCCTCGTGCCTCTATCTCATCGTCAACGCCGACGAGATCGCCCGCCGCGCGGGGCTGCCGACCGCGGCCGACCTCGTGGTCTCCACCGTCGGCCTCGTCGTTCTCGGCACCGCCGTCTACCGCTCCCTCGGCCTGCCGCTCCTGATCGTGGCGAGCCTCTTCCTCGCCTACGTCTTCTTCGGCTCGGCGGCCTGGCTGCCCGACGCCATGCAGTGGGGCGGGGCGTCCTACGGCAAGGCCATGTGGCACTTCTGGATGCAGACGGAGGGCGTGTTCGGCGTCGCCCTCGGCGTGTCGGCGTCCATGATCTTCCTGTTCGTGCTGTTCGGCGCGATTCTGGAAAAGTCGGGGGCGGGCAACTACTTCATCAAGATCGCCTTCGCCCTCCTCGGCCACCTGCGCGGGGGGCCGGCCAAGGCCTCCGTCGTCGCCTCGGCCCTGTCGGGCATCTACTCCGGCTCCTCCATCGCCAACACGGTGACGACCGGCACCTTCACCATCCCCCTCATGAAGCGCACCGGCTTTCCGCCGGAGAAGGCGGGAGCCGTCGAGGTCGCCTCGTCCACCAACGGGCAGCTGACGCCGCCTGTGATGGGCGCGGCCGCCTTCCTCATCGCCGAGTTCACGGGAACGCCCTACACCGACCTCATCCGCCACGCGCTCCTGCCCGCGCTCATCTCCTACATCGCGCTCGTGTACATCGTGCACCTGGAGGCGCTGAAGCTGAAGCTGCAGGGCCTGCCCGCCCCGCCCGCGCGCTTCACGCTGATGCAGAAGCTGATCGGCTTCCTCACAGGCTTCATCGCCTTCGGCGTGCTCGGCGGCATCGTCTACTACGGGCTCGGCTGGGTGGCGTCAGTCTATCCGGACATGACGCTGGAGGCGGCCGCCCTCGTCTTTCTCGTGGCATACGTGGTCCTCGTCGCCATCGCCGCGCGCCAGCCCGACCTCGAGGTGGACGACCCGAACGCGCCCATCGAGGAATTGCCGCGGGCGGGCGCCGTCGCCATCACGGGCCTTTATTTCCTCCTGCCGATCGTGGTGCTCCTGTGGTGCATCATGATCTCGCGGCTGTCGCCGTCCCTGTCGGCGTTCTGGGCGGCGGTGGCGATGATCTTCATCGCCCTCACCCAGCACCCGCTGAAGGCGCTGTTCCGCGGCACGGGCCGCTTCGGCGCGGAGTTCGCCCGCGGGGTCACCGAGCTCGTGGTCGGCATGATCTCCGGCTCGCGCAACATGATCGCCATCGCCGTCGCCACGGGCGCGGCCGGCATCATCGTCGGGACCATCTCGCTCACCGGCGCCCACCAGATCATCGGCGAGCTGGTGGAGTTCCTGTCGGGCGGCAACCTGATGGTGATGCTCGTCCTCGTCGCGGTGATGAGCCTCATCCTCGGCATGGGGCTGCCGACGACGGCGAACTACATCGTCGTCTCCTCGCTGATGGCGCCCGTCATCGTCTCGCTCGGGGCCGCGCAGGGGCTCATCGTGCCGCTCGTCGCGGTCCACCTGTTCGTGTTCTACTTCG
>CAZJNX010000071.1:0-21012 GCA_964547415.1 uncultured Hyphomicrobiales bacterium | reverse complement strand
CCTTGCTCCCTAACGGGCTGCGGACCCTCGGGGGGGACGGGCTCCCTTCCGCAACCCCGAAACTACCACCTCGCCAACAGACAGGGGGGGCGCTTCGGCGAGCGCGCGTCGGCCGTGGTTCGTGCGAAATCCGGGCGGGGCGGCGGTCCCGGCGGCGTTCGGGCGAAGCGAGACGGACGCCGACGGTGGCACGGCCGCATGCGGCGCCAGCGCCGACCCGAGGAGCGGGCGAGGGGCGCGGCACCGTGCCGGGCCCCGGAGGCGGGTGTGCCGTCGCCCGGGATCCTCCCGCGCGGGCACCGAACGTCGGTGCCTCGGCCGGATCTCCCGCCCCGTCGACGGAGGGGGCGAGGAGGCGCGGCTCGACGGCCCCGGCAGGGTCGTCGATGAAGGTCCCGGCCAATGTCGCGGAAAAGGGCTGGCCCGGAACGGGGGCTCACGCGGCGTGATCCCCGTCGGCCACCCGCCATCCCGGATCGCCGGCCCTGCGGGACGACGGCCGTGTCCGAACCTCGCCGCGTCGACCGCCGTTCATGCCGGCGCCCCATCCCGACGACCGCGCACGCGTCGCACCGGTGCCGGAGCCGGCCGGTTTCGACGACCGGCTGCCGCGGGCAACCGCGCCGTCGGGTCATGCCGCGACGGGTGTGCCGCTCCGCAGCATGGCGTCGAGGATGACGAGGCGCTGGCGGACGACGGCGATGGGGATCGTCTCGGGCGCCTTGCCGGCAGCGCGCATCCGGTCAGGCATGCCGAGGGGAGCCGGGATGCGGCGAAAGGCCGGCAGGGCGGCGATCGCGAGCGCCGCGGGGACCTTGCGCCGTCCCCCCCGGATGCGGCGGGCGCCGCGCCACGGGCCGCTTTCGCGGGGCTGGGGAGCGAGACCGGGGAGGGAGGCGATGCGCCGGCGACGGAGCGTGTCGTGCTGGGGCCGTTCGCGGAGAAGGGTGGCGGGGACGATGGCGCCGATGCCAGGAACGGCCGCGAGCGATCGCGCCCGAGCCGCGAGGTCGCGGTCGGCGGCGCTGAGCGCGGCGATGGCACGGTCGAGGGCCGTGATGCGGCCGCTGAGCGGGTCGATCATCGCCCCGATGTCGGCGGCGATCTCCTCCTCGTCGGCGCCGGGCCGGCGTATCTTCTCGGTGTTGCCATCTCCACGAACGGGCGACGGCGGCGGAGGAAGTCGCCGAGGCGGGCGCGCGCGGGCCGGGCGCGTGGGCGTGGTGACCGGCTGGGAGAGGCGCGTGGCCATCTCGGCGAGGAGGCGGACGAGGGCGCGGTCGGTCCCGGCGATGACGCCGATGGCGCGAGCGAACGCGCGGGCCTGCCGCGGGTTGAGGCGCGCGGAGGAGATGCCGCGGGCAGCGAGGGCGGCCGTCGGCGGGCGATCGCATCCGCTGGTGGCCGCGAGGACGACCAGGATGTCCGGCGCCCGCGTTCTGGCCCATGGGCGATGGTATCGCCGGTGTTCTCCACCCGCCTGGAGCGGCCACGGGGGAGGGCATGGAGGTCGAGGGCGGCGCGCGAGAGGTGGCAGCCGATGGCGGTGGGTGGCCTGCGTGGAGGGTCCTGTCCCTGTCGTGCGGGATCGGCAGGCCCGAGCAGCCCTCGAGCGTTGAGAAGCGACGGGGACGGGACCCTTGCTCTCTGACGGGCCGCGGGCCCTCGGAAGTCCCCTCCGCCACTGCGAGCGACCACCTCGCCAGCAGACAGCCGGGCGCGGCGAGATCGGGCGAGGCTCCCCCCTTCCTCGCGATCCGCCGCGGCGGTGCGGCGAGCGCCGGTTCTGCGAAATCGATCCCCGTGCGGGGCCGGGGCGGGCCGCGGGACCCACGCCGGCCGCGCGCCTTGTGAACCGGAACGCGTCAGGTCCTTCGGCCGCCGAGCCGTCGCCGTGTCGGGATGCCGCGCGTCCGGCCATCGGCCCCGGACGTTACGCGCCGTTGCCCCCGGCCTGTCCGGACGGGGAGCCGCCCCGCCATCAGGTGAACTTTCCGGCCGCGCGCGAGCTTGTCCGCGGCGGAGGAGTCACCCCGGCGGCGGGTCGGCGCGAGGGCCCGCAGAGCGTGGATCCGGCCGGTTCGGCGGCGGTCCCGCGGGGAGGTGGTCGCGCCGGTTGCGCATGGTGACGACGGGTGCGCCGAAGGCGTTCCGGGTCCGGGCCGTCGAGGCGCACGCCATCGATCCGCACCCGCATCCCGGCTGTGCGTCGCGGCCTCGCCCACCGGCGACCAGCCGGTCCCGCCGGCCGGACGCCCCGGCCGCCGCCCGTGCGCGTCCGGCGTCGACGGGCGTTGCGCGCCTGCGGGCCGGGGCGGTTCGTCGGGCGAGACCTGCCGCGGGGGCGAGGCCCCGCCGGGGCGAGGGACGGCACGCCCGCCGGATCGCGCCACGGGCCTCGCCGCGCCGGTGTGCCCGGAGCCTTTCGTGGTGCATGGTCGCGCAACCGTCGGCGGCGACCGGCGCAGCCGCTGCGGCGGGATCGCGGGGATCGCCCGACGGGGCAGCGACGGGAGACGGGGGAGAGGGCAGTGGCGGACACGAGACGGCGGGCCGGGCGGTCCGGCCCCGACGGGCCGGGCGGCGGGGCGGCGGACGGGCCGGCGCGCGGATCCGGGGCCCCTGCGAGCGGCGGAGCGGACGATCCGCCGCCGAGCCGCCAGGCGGCGCGCGAGGGATCCGGCGCCGACGCGCCCGAGAACGCGGCACCCGACGATGCCGGCGTCGCCGCCGAGGCGGAGGGGCGGCCCATGGCCGCCCGGTCCGACCGGGACGGCGCGCGGTCGGGCGCTGGCGGTGCGGGCCGGTCGGCGCGGCCGGACGGCGGCGCGGGGGCCGCGGCCGGCGGGGAGGACACGGCGCCGCCGGTCGAGGACGCGGCGCGGCAAGGGGGGGCGGAGCGCCCGCCGCGGCGCCGCTCGAAGCTCCGGGCCGAGATCCGCGAGCTCTACTACGGCGACGGTCCCGCCTCCGTCCGCTTCCGCTACGCCCTCCTCGCCTTCGACGTCGTCACGGTGGCGTTCTTCATCGTCACGACCGTGGCGCCCATGCAGGCCGAGATGGGGCCGGGCTGGTACAAGCCCGCGGACCTCGCCATCGGCATCGTCCTCCTCGCCGACTTCGCCACGCGGCTTTGGATCTCCACCCGCCCGGTCTACTTCCTGACGCGCTGGTCCACCCTCGGCGACATCGTCGTCCTCGTTGCCGTGTTCGGCTCGCTGGTGGTGAACGACCTCGAGTTCCTGCGCATCCTCAGGATGCTCCGGATCTTCCGCTCCTACCACCTCGCCCGCGAGCTGAAGGAGCGTTTCACCTGGTATCGCCGCAACGAGGACATCATCCAGTCCGGCGTCAATCTGTTCGTGTTCGTGTTCGTCACCACCTCGCTTGTCTTCGTCGTCGAGCAGGAGAACAATCCCGACATCAACAATTATCTCGATGCGCTCTATTTCACGCTGGCGACGCTGACCACCACTGGCTTCGGCGACATCGTGGTGACGGGGTGGATGGGGCGACTCCTCGCCGTCGTCATCATGATCCTGGGCGTCGCCCTGTTCCTGCGCCTGATCCAGACCATCTTCCGGCCGACGAAGGTGCAGTACCGCTGCCCCACCTGCGGGCTCAACCGCCACGACCCGGACGCCGTCCACTGCAAGCACTGCGGGACGGTCGTGAACATCCCCACCAAGGGGGAGCTGTAGCTCGCACGACCGTGCGGAACGCCAGCGCCCGTGCCGCGGGACAGGCGGGCACGGGCGCCCCGGGGCGTCAGAAGGCGTAGCGCAGCGTGGCGGCCAGCGGCCCGTCCGCCGGGAGATCGTCCGCGCGCACCGACAGGACCCGGGCGCCCGCGGCGAGCGCGTGGACCGCGATCTGGTCGACGATCCCGTAGCTCGCCGGCCCCGGGCCGGCGGCGAAGGCGATCTCGCCCGTCGTCTCCTCGAGGGTGCCGGGGACGGTCGCGTCCATGTCGACGAGGAGCGTCTCGATGGCGCCCGCGACCGCCGCCCGCGCGGCGGTGGCGACGTCGAAGGTGGTGCGGCCCGCCTCCTGCCGCGCGGCGATCAGCGCCCGCACCTCGGCGACCTCCGCGGCGTAGGCCGCGTCGAGGAGGGGGCGGGCGCGCTCGGCGAGCGCGGCCGGCGACAGGCGGTCCACCGCCTCGGCGAGGCCCTCGCCGAGAAGGTGCGGGTAGCTCGACACCGAGCGGAAGATCGGCCCGAGGGGCGGGTTCGCCGCCAGCACGAGGGGCAGTTCGCTGCCGGCGAGCACCGGGCGCAGCGCCGCGTCGACCCCGCGGGCGTACTGGGTGAGACGCACCTTCCGCCCCTCCGAGCCGGCGATGCGGCGGGCGTGCTGCCGGCCGAGGATCGAGGCCTTGCCGGCCGCGTCGGCCGCGCTCTCGGGCATCCCGGGCACGCGCACCGCCTCCGCCCGTCCATCCCCGCAGAAGGCAACCAGGCGGGCCGCCGACTGGGACAGGGCGAGGACGAACGCGGCGTGGGGGAAGGTGAGGGCGCGCAGGAGCGGCTTCAGGTGGAAACGGTCCGACACCTCCACCGCCGGCGCCACGCGGTTGGCGAGGCGGAAGGTGCGGGCGCCGTCGGGCGTGGCGAGGACGGCGAGGGTGTTCGCCTGGCGCGCCCAGAAGTCGTCGTCCTGCGCGATGTCGTCGAGGTGCTCGGCGAGCGCCTCCCGCGCCCCGCGGGGCAGGTCGACCGCGGCGAGCTGGTCCATCGCCGCGCGCACGGCGTTCTCGTAGGCGATGCGGCTCGCGCCGATGTCGCTGGTGACGGGCGTGGTCTCGACGTACAGGGAGACCGCCGCGGGGCTCAGCGTGTGCGCGAGCGCCATGAACTCCTCGCGTGTCGGTCTGTCGATCGGAAGCATGTCTCGCTCCGTTGGGGATGGAGCGCGGGACGGACCCGTTCGGCTCTCGCCGCCATGGGGCCGCTCCGGGGACCGGCCACACCGCCCGCCCGCGCGATGCCGGCCCATCGGGCTTCCCCCGCGGCGGGTCAAGGCGGCTTGACGGCGACTTTCCTGCCGGTCCCGCCCCGTGGACGCGGGGCAAACGATCGCGGGGGCCGCCGTCCCGTCAGCGCAGGGCGGCGCCCGCCTGCTCCTGCACCCCCATCGCGGCCTCCACGAGGCGGACCGCCTCGGGCGAATCCCACTCCGTCGCCCCGTGGAGGACGCCGACCGCGCAGCCCTTCCCGTCGACGAGCAGGGTCGTCGGCATCCCCATGGCGAGCCCCGCCTCCTTCAGCGTGTTGAAGAGGCTCATGGTGGGCTCGCGGAAGAGGGCGAGGTCGTCCGCGCCCGTGCGCTCGAGGAATTCGGCCACCGGCGCGTCGGCCGTCGTGTCGATGGAGACGGCGACCACCTCGAACGCGGGGCCGCCGAGCCGCTCCTGCAGCCCGTCGAGGGAGGGAAGCTCGGCGATGCACGGCGCGCACCAGGTGGCCCAAAGGTTGAACAGAACCGTGCGGCCCGCGTAGTCGGCAAGGCGCACCGCTTCGCCGTCCCGGTCCTCGAAGGCGAGGTTGCCGAGGCCGACGGGCGAGGCGATGGGCTCGAAGGCGGCGAGGGGGCCGACGGCGAGGGGCTCGAGCGCCTCGGCCGTCGCCGCGGAGGCCGCGCAGGCCCCGCCCGGGCCGAACCGGCCGGCGATCAGCGTGGCGCCGATCCCGAACAGGAGGCCCGCCGCCGCCACCGAGGCGATGATGAGGGGAAGCCGCCCGCGCCGCCGCTCCGTCCCGGCGCCGTCCGTCCCGCTGGTGTCGTCCACGCCCGTCCTCCGCGCGTTCCCGCCCTTGCGCCGCCGCCCCGGGCTGGTAGGAGTGGCCGCCGGCCGGCGCTCGGGCCGCCGGCACGCCCGCCAGCACCGGGACGCGACATGACCAATCCCATGTGGGGCGGCCGCTTCGCCGAAGGGCCGTCCGCCGTGATGGAGGAGATCAACGCCTCCATCGACTTCGACCGCCGCCTCGCCCGGCAGGACATCGCCGGGTCCATCGCCCACGTGAGGATGCTGGTGCGCCAGGGCATCGTCGGGGCGGAAGATGGCGAGCGGATCGTGGAAGGTCTAGGGGCCGTCGAGCGCGAGATCGCCGCGGGCGACTTCCCCTTCTCCCGCGCCCTCGAGGACATCCACATGAACGTGGAGGCGCGCCTCGCCGAGCTCGTCGGCCCGGCCGCCGGGCGCCTGCACACCGCGCGCTCGCGCAACGACCAGGTGGCGACCGACTTTCGCCTCTGGGTGCGCGAGGCGATCGACGCGCTCGACGGCGAGCTCGCCACCCTCCAGCGGGCCCTCGTCGACCAGGCCGAGCGCCACGCGGCGACGGTGATGCCCGGCTTCACCCACCTGCAGACGGCCCAGCCCGTCACCTTCGGCCACCACTGCCTCGCCTACGTGGAGATGGTCGCGCGCGACCGCGGCCGCTTCGCAGACGCCCGCCGCCGCCTCAACGAGTGCCCCCTCGGCTCGGGCGCCCTCGCCGGCACCGCCTTCCCCATCGACCGGGAGATGACGGCCGCGGCCCTCGGCTTCGACCGGCCGACGGCGAACTCCCTCGACGCGGTGGCGGACCGGGACTTCGCCCTCGAGACCCTGTCGGCGGCCTCGATCGCGGCCATGCACCTGTCGCGCCTCGCCGAGGAGCTCGTGGTGTTCGCCTCCGCGCCCTTCTCCTTCGTGCGCCTGTCGGACGGGTACACCACCGGCTCGTCCATGATGCCGCAGAAGCGCAACCCGGACGCGGCCGAGCTCGTGCGCGCCAAGACGGGGCGGATCAACGGGGCGCTCGTCGCGCTGCTGACCGTCATGAAGGGCCTGCCGCTCGCCTATTCCAAGGACATGCAGGAGGACAAGGAGCCGGTCTTCGACGCCCTCGCCTCCCTCTCCCTGTGCGTGACGGCGATGGCCGGCATGGTCCGGGACCTCGAACCCGACGCGGACGCGATGGCCGCCGCCGCCGCGGGCGGCTACTCGACGGCGACCGACCTCGCCGACTGGCTGGTGCGGGAGGCGGGCGTTCCCTTCCGCGAGGCCCACGCGATCACCGGCCGCGCCGTCGCCCGCGCTTCGCAGATGGGCGTCGCCCTCGCCGACCTTCCGCTCGAGGAGCTGACGGCGATCGACGGGCGGATCACCGGTGGCGTCTTCTCGGTCCTGTCGGTGGAGGCGTCGGTGGCGAGCCGCACGAGCACCGGCGGGACGGCGCCCGCCCGGGTGCGCGAGCAGGTGGCCCGCTGGCGCGCGGCGCTCGGGAGCGAGGGGGAGGGGGGCGATGGCCGCTGACCGGCGCCGCCTTGCCGCGCTCGCTCTCCTCGCGGTCGTCCTGCCCGGGCTCGCCGCTGGCTGCGCCCGCCGCGGCGCGCCGGAGGTCCCCGGCACGACCCGGCCGGGCGAGGAGGGGCTCCGCCCGGCCGACCTGCTGGCGCCGGAGGGGGCGGACGCCGACCCCGCCCCGCCGGTGACGCCGGACCGCCCGTTCTTCCTCGACCCCCTCGTCTAGGCCCCTCCCCGATGCACCACTTCTCCTACCGGGACGGCGTCCTCCACGCCGAGGACGTGCCGATCGAGACGATCGCGCGGACCGTCGGCACCCCCTTCTACTGCTACGCCGCCGCCACCCTCACCCGCCATTACCAGGTGATGGCGGAGGCCCTGTCGGAGACGCCCCACCTCATCGCCTACGCCATGAAGGCGAACTCCAACCAGGCGGTTCTCGCCCTCCTCGCCCGCCTCGGCGCCGGGGCGGACGTGGTCTCGGGGGGCGAACTGAAGCGGGCCCTCGCCGCCGGCGTGCCGCCGGAGCGGATCGTCTTTTCCGGGGTGGGCAAGACGCGGGCCGAGCTCGAGGCCGGCATCCGCGCCGGCATCCTGTGCTTCAACGTGGAATCCGAGCCCGAGCTCCACGCCCTGTCGGCGGTCGCGGCGGCCCTCGGCGCCGAGGCGCGGGTATCGCTCCGCGTCAACCCGGACGTCGACGCGAAGACCCACCGGAAGATCGCCACCGGCTCGGCCGAGACCAAGTTCGGGATCCCCGTCTCCCGCGCCCGGGAGGTCTACGCGGAGGCCGCGCGCCTGCCCGCGATCGCGGTGCGCGGGGTCGACATGCACATCGGCTCGCAGATCACCGCGCTCGCCCCGTTCGACGAGGCCTTCACAGTGCTGGGCGATCTCGTGACGGCGCTGCGCGCGGACGGCCACGCCATCGAGCACGTGGACATCGGCGGCGGCCTCGGCATCCCCTACCACGACGGCCTCGCCCCGCCGCCCGCGCCCGACGCCTACGCCGAGCTCGTCGCCCGCCACGGCAACCGCTTCGGCGCCACCGTGATCGTGGAGCCCGGGCGCCTCATCGCGGGCAACGCCGGCATCCTCGTCACCGAGGTGATCTACCGGAAGGAGGGGGAGGCGAAGACCTTCCTCGTGGTGGACGCGGCCATGAACGACCTCGTCCGCCCGACCCTTTACGACGCTCACCACGAGATCTGGCCCGTCGCCGAGGCCGCGCGGCGGGACGAGGGCCCCCGCGGCGACGTGGTGGGCCCGGTGTGCGAGACGGGCGACTACCTCGCGAAGGACCGGGTGCTGCCGGCCGCCGCGCCGGGGGACCTCCTCGCCGTCATGTCGGCGGGCGCCTACGGGGCCGTCCAGGCCGGCACCTACAACACGCGGCCGCTGGTGCCGGAGGTGATGGTCTCCGGCGCGCGCTTCCACGTGGTGCGCCCGCGCCTCGAAGTGGACGACATCATCGCCCTCGACAGCCTGCCCCCGTTCCTCGTCTGACGGCCCGGGCGGCAGATCGGGCGACGGAGGCGGGCTTCGGCACCGGGCGCCGGGGCCGCCGTTCCCGCCGCCGATCGCGTTTATGCGGGATCGCTGCTGCCGCCATGGACCTCGGGGCCGGGAGCGCATAGACTTGCGCTCGATCGGGGAAGTCCAGTTCCAGGCGCTCGCATGGCTCGCTCATCGCTCCGAAGGTTCGCCTTGGCGGGGCTCGTCGCCCTTGCGGCTCTCGCCGCCGCGGCGTCGACCGGGGTCGTCCGCGTCGACGCGCAGTCGGGCGGGAACACCTCGTCCGCGTCTTCCGCGGCGGCCACGGCCACCGGCGGGGGGACGGCCGCCTCGAACGCGGGCGGGGGGAGCGGCGAGGCCGCGCGGCGTCCCGTCCCGGTGGAGGTGGCGCCCGTCACCACGCAGAAGATGGTGGAGACGGCGCGCTTCAGCGGCACGCTGCGCCCGGTCCGGCAGGTGGAGATCGCCGCGTCCTCGGGCGGCCTCATCTCCGACATCCGCTTCAAGGGCGGCGACCAGGTCAAGCAGGGGGACGTCCTCGTCCAGCTCGACGACCGCGTCGCCAAGGCCAACCTCGCCGAGGCCGAGGCGGCCCTGAAGGACGCCCAGTCCAAGAACGACCGGAACCAGGAGCTCCTGAAGCGGGGCACGGTGTCGGAAGCCACCGCGGAGAACACGGAGACGGAGCTCGCCGTCGCCGAAGGCCTCGTCAACACCGCCAAGGCGAAGCTCGACGTCCTCACCATCACCGCCCCGTTCGACGGCCGCATGGGCTTCCGCGAGGTGGAGGTGGGCTCCTACGCCGGCGTCGGCAGCCCGCTCGCCTCCATCTACGACGACACGAGCCTCATCCTCGAGTTCGACGTCCCCCAGCGGATGCTCGCGACGCTGAAGGTGGGCGACGAGGTCACCTGCACTTCGGACGCCTTCGCCGACGGGGCGTGCACCGGCAAGATCGACGTGTTCGACCCGGTGGTGAACCAGAGCACCCGCACCATCACGGTGCGCGCCATCGTGCCCAACGACGACGGGGCGATGCGGGGCGGCGCGGGCGTGCGGGTCGCCGTCACGACCGCCGTCAAGGACGAGGCGCTGGTGGTCCCGAACGCGGCCGTGGTGCGCACGCTCCTCGGCTACCGGGTCTTTCGCGTCGAGAACGGGGTCGCCAAGCAGGTGGACGTCGAGATCGGTGCCCGCACCGAGAAGGTGACCGAGATCGTCTCGGGCCTGTCCAAGGGCGACATGGTCGTCACGCTCGGGCAGTTCCAGCTGGAGGACGGGGCGCCGGTGACGGTCTCGAACGCGGAGAGCTGATGTTCATCCGCACCTACTGCATCCAGCACCCCACCTTCGCGATCGTCATCAACCTGGTGGTGCTGGTCGCGGGCCTCTATGCCCTCGCCGTGCTGCCGGTGCGCTACCTGCCGAAGTTCGACATCCCCGTCACGCTGGTGACGACCACGCTGCCCGGCGCCAGCGCCCGGGACATGAAGAGCTCGGTCACGCGGCCCCTCGAGGAGGCGGTGTCCCTCGTCGACGGCATCGACTACATGACGTCGGTCAGCCAGGCGAACCAGTCCGTCATCACCATCTTCTTCCGCAGCGGGGTGGACCCGAACGCCGCGGCGGCGGACGTGCGCGCCAAGGTCAACACCGTGGAGTGGCGCCTGCCCGACGGCACGCTGACGCCCGAGGTCCAGCCCATCAGCCTCGACACCCAGCCCACCATCTACGTGGCCTTCAGCGACCCCGGGCGCAGCGCCCTCGAGCTGTCGGACATCGTGGAGCAGCGGGTCCGTCCGCTCCTCGCGGGGGTTCCGGGCGTCGCGGGCCTCCAGATCCTCGGCGAGCGGCGCTACTCCATGCGGATCCGGCTCGACCGCTTCGCCCTCGCCGAGCGCGGCCTCACCGTCTCGGACGTCCTCGGCGCGCTCCGGACGGAGAACGTCACCGTGCCCGGCGGCGAGATCGTCGGCGACGAGGTGCGGGTGAGCGTCGTCGGCGAGACCCAGCTCACCTATCCGTCCGAGTTCGAGCGCCTCGTCGTGCGCACCGGGGAGGACCCGGTCCATCTCGGCGACGTGGCCGCGGTCGCGGTGGCGCCCCAGTCCTCCGACACGGCGGTCCGCGTGGACGGGAGCGAGGCGATCGCGGTGGGCGTCCAGCAGCTGAGCGGCGCCAACCCGGTGGAGATCTCGAAGGCCATCCGCGCCCTGATGCCGACCATCGAGGGCGCGATCCCCGCCAGCGTGACGGCCGCCATCGCCTACGACAACGCGGTCTACGTGAACGCGGCGATGCAGGAGGTCGCCATGACGGTGGCGATCGCCATCGCCCTCGTCGTCGGCGTCGTGTTCGTCTTCCTCGGCTCGGTGCGCTCCTCCCTCGTCGTCCTGGTGGCGATCCCGCTGTCCCTCGGGGGCGGCCTCGCCTTCCTCGCGATGATGGGCTACAGCCTCAACACCTTCACCCTCCTCGCCTTCGTCCTCGTCATCGGCCTCGTGGTGGACGACGCCATCGTGGAGGTGGAGAACGTCCAGCGCCACATCGACGACGGCATGCCGCCGCTGAAGGCCGGCTTCAAGGGCAGCCAGGAGATCGGCTTCGCCGTCCTCGCGATGACCGTCACCCTCGCCGCGGTCTACGCGCCCATCGGGCTGATGCCGGGGATGGTCGGCTCCCTGTTCCGGGAGTTCGGCCTCACCCTGGCGGCGACGGTGATCGTCTCGGGCTTCGTCGCCATGACGCTCTCGCCGACCCTTTGTACGCTCCTCCTGCGCCCCCACGGCCGGCGCAGCCTCGGCACCCTTCTCAACCGCGTCTTCGGGGGCCTCGCGCGGGGGTACCGGGCCGTCCTCGGGGTGACGCTGCGGGTGCGCTGGCTCGTCGTCCTCCTCGCCGTCGGGGCGGCCGGCGGCGGCTTCTACGTGATGTCCACCCTGCCGAGCGAGCTTGCGCCCGAGGAGGACCAGGGCTTCCTCCTCGTCCTGTTCGAGGGGCCGTCGGATGCCTCGCCCGACTACCTCGCGGGCCGGGCGGCCGCCGTGGAGGCCGTCCTCGCCGACATTCCCGAACGGGTGTCGACCCTCACCCTCATCGGGACGCCGTCGCGCTCCGAGGGGATGGTCTTCGCCCTCCTGAAGCCCTGGTCGGAGCGCACCCGCACGGCCATGGAGATCGAGACCGGCCTCGAGGGGCCGCTCGCGGCGATCCCGGGGGCGCGGGTCTCCCTCATCAATCCCAACCCGCTCGCGGGCGGGTTCGAGCCGCCGATCCAGTTCGTCGTCACCTCGACCCTCGACTATCCGCGGATCAACGAGGCGATCCAGCCGTTCCTCGCTGCCCTCAGGGAGCGGCCGGAGCTCACCACGGTCAGCACCGACCTCGACCTCAGCGTGCCGGTGGAGGACATCGAGCCCGACCGGGAGCGGGCGGCCGAGCTCGGCATCTCCATGTCCGCCCTCGCGAGCGCCGTCGGCGCCCTCCTCGACGAGAGCGAGGTGGTCCGCTTCAACTGGGACGGGACGCTCTATCCCGTCGTCCTCGGGCTCGCCACGGACGGCACCGTCGACCGCGCCGACCTCGAGGAGGTCTACCTGCGTACGGCGGACGGCCGTCTCGTGCCGCTCTCCACCGTCGCCTCCATCGAGCGGGTCGCTGGCGCGGCGTCCTACGGGCGGTTCGACCAGCGCCGCGCCGTCACGGTGAGCGCGGACCTCGCCACCGGCGCGTCCGCCTCCGCCATGGCCGCCGAGATCGAGCGGATCGCCGCCGCCACCCTGCCCGACACCGTGGACACGGCCTGGGAGGGGCAGATCCGCCAGCTGCGCGACACCACCGCCGAGACCGGCCTCGTCTTCGGCCTCGGCTTCGCCATCATCTTCCTGGTGCTCGCCGCCCAGTTCGACAGCTTCCGCGATCCGTTCATCATCCTGTCGGTGGCGCCCTTGTCGATCGCCGGCGCGGCCTTCGCCCTGACGCTGTCGGGCGGCAGCCTGAACCTTTACAGCGGGATCGGGATGA
This sequence comes from uncultured Hyphomicrobiales bacterium, assembly GCA_964547415.1. Classification (GTDB taxonomy): domain Bacteria; phylum Pseudomonadota; class Alphaproteobacteria; order Rhizobiales; family Amorphaceae; genus CAZJNX01. Next base: position 8,177 of record CAZJNX010000071.1, on the reverse strand, counting down.
TCACGCTGATCGGCCTCATCGCCAAGCACGGCATCCTGATCACCGAGTTCGCCAACCAGCTGCGGGACGAGGGGCGGGAGCGGCGCGAGGCGGTGCTCGAGGCGGCGAGCGTGCGCCTGCGCCCGATCCTGATGACGACCGCGGCCATGGTGCTCGGCGCCGCCCGCATCGCGGCGGCGACCGGGGCGGGCGCGGAAAGCCGGTCGGACATCGGCTGGACCATCGTGGGCGGCATGCTGTTCGGAACCACCCTGTCCCTGTTCGTCATCCCGTCGGTCTACATGATCCTGTCCGCCCGCAAGCGGCGGAAGGTCCCCCCGGTCCCGACCGCGGAGGAGCTCGCCACCCCCGCAACGGCGAGCCCCGGCGGCTAGCCCTCGCGCGGCCGGTCACGGCACGGCCGGCAGGATCTGGCGGATGTAGGGGGCGATGCCGAGGTCCTGCCGCCACTGCCGCGGATAGCCGAGGGAGACCTCGTGGAAGCCCACGCCGTCGAGCGTCTCCGAGCCGCGGATGTGCAGGTGCCCGTGGACGCACGCGAGGGCGCGGAAGCGGGCGGGCCAGTCCTCCGTCAGCCGCGTCCCGCACCAGGGCGCGAACCGCGGGATCCGCCACAGCCGCACCAGCCGTTCGCGCAACGGGTAGTGGTTGACGAGCACCGTCGGCAAGCGCGGGTCGAGCGCCTCGAGCCGCGCGGCCGTCGCCTCGACCCGCGCCCGGCACCACGCCGCCCGGGAGGGGTACGGCGCGGGATCGAGGAGCACCTCGTCGGCCGGGTGGATCCGCTCCTCCGCCGCCCACCCGGTCACGGTCTCGAAGGGGACGTCCGGCGGCCGGAAGCTGTAGTCGTAAAGGAGGAAGAGCGGGGCGATCACCGCCGGCCCGCCCGGCCCCTCCCACAGGCAGTAGGGATCCTCCGGGGTGAGGACGCCGAAGCGCCGCGCGAGCTCCACCATGGCGAGGTAGCGCGGCTCGCCCCGGAGCACGTTCCCGTCCCGCGACAGACACCACAGTTCATGGTTCCCCGGCACCCAGAAGACCCGCGCGAACCGCGCCGTCAGGTGGCCGAAGCCGGTGGCGAGCTGCTCGAACGTCTCCCCGAGGTCGCCCGCCACGATCAGCCAGTCGTCCCGATAGGCGGGAAGCGCCTCGAGCGCCTCGAGGTTGACGCGGGCGCCGATGTGAAGGTCGCTGATCGCCAGGAGTCGCATGCTACCGTCGGCCGGGAGGAGGGGCTGGCAGGGGCGCCGTCACGCGGGCGGCACGAGGACCGACTTGCCGACCACGCACCCGCCGATCAACTCCGAATAGGCCGCGCGCGCCTCGGTCATCGGGCGGACCGCATGGACCACCGGCGCGAGCTCGCCACGCGCCACCATGTCCACCAGCGCTTCCTGGTCCTCCAGCGTCCATCCGTTGCTGCCCATCACGTCGATCTCGAGGGACCAGACGTAGCGCAGGTCCATCGCCACGTCCGGCCCGGCGCTGGCGCCGCAGGTGACGAGCCGCCCGCCCCGGCCGAGACAGGCGAGGGAGCGCGCCCAGCCCTCTCCCCCGAGCACGTCGACGACGACGTCGACCCCGCCGCCGCCCCACACCGACGGCTTGCCGACCCGGCCGAGCACCTCGGACAGCACGTCCTCCCGCTCCGCGTCGATCGTCGCCGCGGCCCCGAGGGCGGGAAGGCGGGAGAGCGCCCCGGCGCCCCGCGCGCAGGCGATCACCTCCGCGCCCGCCCGGCTCGCGAGCTGCACGCAGGCGACGCCGACGCCCCCGGACGCCCCCATGACGAGCACCCGCTCGCCGCGGCGGACCCGGGCGCGGGTGAACAGCATCCGCATCGCCGTGCCGTAGGCGGTCGGCAGGCACGCCGCCGCCACGTCGTCCACCGCGTCCGGGAGGGGAAGGAGGGCGGCCTCGGGTGCCGTTGCGAAGGCGGCGGCAACGCCCGGCAGCGTCTCGCCCACCATGCCCCGGCCGGGCCGGATCGGCATCACGCTCACCCGCTGGCCGACGCGCCAGCGCTCCCGGTCCACGTCGTCGCCGAGGGCCACGATCTCGGCCGCGCAGTCGGCGCACGGGATCATGGGCAGCGGGATCGGCAGCTGCGGGATCCCCTTCAGCACCATCGGGTCGAACCCGTTGAGGGCGACGGCGCGCACGCGCAGGAGAACCTCGCCCGCGGCGGGCCGGGGGCGCGGCACGTCCTCCCAGCGCAGGGCCTCCGGCCCGCCGTGGGCGCGGAAGACCACCGCCTCCATGGTGTCTGACGGGTTCTCGCTCACGCGGCTCGCGCAACCTCGCCGGACGCCTGAAGGGGAGGGGGAGGGAATGAAGGCCGCCGGATCCGCGGCGGCGCGAAAGAGAGGATCCGTCGCCGCCGGACAGGCCCCGAAGCGGGCGTGCGACGAAGACGGCCGGCGCGCCGCCCCGGCCCCGACGCGCCGAAACCGGACGACGAACAATAGGACCATCCCGGCGCCCGTGCAACGACCGGTGGCGTCTCCCGGACGTTGATTTTCCGTTGCTTTATCGACGGATTGCGGATCCTAATGGGCGAGGGCGGCGCCGCTCTCCGGCCGCGACCGGGGCGGCCGCGGGCGGAACGGGACGACGAGGAACACGGGTGGGGGCGAGGGTCGCGATCGTCGGCTTGGCGTGCCGGCTGCCCGGCGCCGCGAGCGCCGGGCGGTTCTGGGACCAGCTGTCGGCGGGTGCCCGCGCCATCGGCGAGATCCCCCCGGACCGCTGGGATGCGGACCTCACGCCCGAGGCCCGCTGGGGCGGCTTCCTCGACCGAGTGGACCTGTTCGACCACGCCTTCTTCGGCATCTCCGCGCGCGAGGCGCGCAGCATGGACCCCCAGCAGCGGCTCCTCCTCGAGGAGACCTGGCACTGCCTCGAGGACGCCGGGATCCCCCACGCCCGCCTCCGGGAGACGACGACGTCCGCCCACGTGGGCGTCATGACCATCGACTACCACCAGAACGTCACCGCGCCCCACGTGGAGACGGACAGCTACGCCTGCCTCGGCAACTACGTCGGCATCCTCGCCAACCGCCTGTCGAGCGTGTTCGGCTGGCGGGGGGAGAGCATCGCCCTCGACGCGGCGTGCGCGGGCTCGCTGACGGCGCTCCACCGCGGCTGCCGGTCGCTCCTCGCCGGCGAGTGCGACTACGCGCTGGTGGCGGGCGTCTCCCTCATCCTCAACCCGTGGCACTACGTCTCGTTCGCCCGCTCGCGGATGCTGAGCCCGGACGGGCGCCTGCGCGCCTTCGACCGGGCGGCGAACGGCTACGTGCCGGGGGAGGGGGTGTGCGCCCTCCTCCTCGCCCGGGAGGAGACGTCGGAGCGGGCGGGCCACCGCGTCCACGGCCACGTCCTCGGCACGGCGACGGGCCACGTCGGCGCCTCGCGCAGCATCACCGCGCCGAGCGTTGCCGCCCAGCGGCGGACGATCGAGGCGGCGGCGGCGGCCGGCGGGGTGGACCTTTCCACCGTCTCCTACGTGGAGACCCACGGGACGGGCACCCCGCTCGGCGACCCGGTGGAGGCGGCGGCCCTCGCCGGGGCGCTGGGGGAGCGGGACGCGCCCTGCCGGATCGGCTCGGTGAAGCCGGCGATCGGGCACCTGGAGGCGGCGGCCGGCCTCGCCTCCGTCGTCAAGGTCCTCCTGATGATGCGGCACCGGACGCTGGTGCCGACACTCGACCTGACCGACCCGAACCCCCTCGTCGACTTCGAGACCGGCCCGCTCCGCCCGGTGACGCGCCGCGAGCCGTGGGAGGCGCCGGTCCTGCGGGCGGGCGTCAGCGCCTTCGGCTTCGGCGGCACCAACGCCCACGCGATCCTGGAGGCTGCCGGCCCGTCGGGCGCCCCCGCCAGCGCGGCCGACGACGACCCGGGCCCGTTCCCCTTCGTCCTGTCTGCGCGGTCCGAGACCGCCTTCGCGGCCCTGTGGCGCGCCTTCCGGGCCTTCACGGAGGTTCCCGCCTTCGAGGCGACGCCCCTCCGGGACCTCCTCGGCACCCTCGCCTGCGGCCGGGAGGCGCTCGGCCACCGGTTCGCCGCCGTGGTGGCCGACCGGGCGGCGCTGCGGCGCCTGCTGGCGGACGAGCCGCCGCGGCCGGTCCGCGCGGAGGTGGCGCCGCGCATCCTCGTCGAGGCGGACGGGGACGCGGGCCGGGACGCGGTCGGGCGGCTCCTCGCCCTCGGCGTGCGGCCCGTGGCGGTGGCGTGCGAGGGGGGCGCCCTCGCCCCGGCCGACCTCCCCCGCTTCGACCGAACCGCCGGCGTCCTCCACCTGCCCGAGCCTGTCGACGGGCCCTACCTCGCCGACCTCGCCGCCCGGATGCGCGCCCTTCCGGCCGAGGTGGAGCCGCTCGCCGCGCGCGCCCGGGCGCTCCTCGAGGCCAACCACGCCTTCCGCACCGACCTTGCGGACTGGCAGCGGGCGATCGGGCCCCGCGCGGACCTCGAGGCGTGGCTCGACGCGCCGCGGGGGGACGCGGACGGGGCGGCGCTCGCCGTCCTCGCGCTCGTCGCCGCCGAGCAGCGGCTTTGTGCGCGCTGGCGGCTGCCGCTGCCCCGGGACCTGCCGGGCGGCGCCCTCGGCGAGGTGGCGCGCCTCGTCGTGGACGACCTCCTCGACGCACGGGAGGCGGTGGCGCTCGCCGAGGAAGGCGAGGCGGCGGCGGACGCGCTCGCCCCCGCGGTCGCCGCCCGCGCCCTTTCCCGCGGCTTCCCCCTCGGCTACCCGATCCTCGCCGGCCACGCGGCGGCGCGGGCCGGGCGCGTCGCCATGGCCGAGCCGCCCGCGGACCTCACGGTCCGCCTCGACGGGCCGGCCGGCACCGCCCTTCTCGCCGACCTGTGGCAGCGCGGGGCCCCGGTCGACTGGTCGCGCCTCGCCGCGCCCTACCGGACCGTCTCCCTCCCCCTCTACCCGTTCGACCCGCACCGCCACTGGATCGACCGGGCGCCGGCCGCCGGGACCGCACGGCCGCCCCGGCCCGTGCCGGCGGCGCCGCCCGGCGACCCGCTCGCCCGTCTCGACGGGCTCGCCGCGCGGCGCCTTTACCTCGCCCTCGACCGGATGGGGGCGATCACGCCCCTCGGCACCGGCCTCGCCCGTGCCGACGTGGCGCGGCGCTGCCTCGGCCTCGAGCGGCACGCGGCGGTCCTCGACGCGGCCCTCGACGTTCTCGTGCGCCACGGCCTCCTCGCCGAGCGCGACGGCTGCCTGAGGGCGGCGGCCGACCGGGCGATGGTCCGCGACGCCGCCGACGACCTGCGCGCGGGCCTCGTGGCCGAGGGGGGCGACCACGCGGCGCTCGCGGCGCTGGTCGAGGCGGTGGCGGCGGCCTGGCCCGCGGTCCTGTCGGGCGAGGTTCCGGCGGAGGACGTCCTCTTTCCGGGCGGGGGGACCGAGCGGGTGGAGCGCCTCCTCGGCGGCCATCCCGCGGCACGGCGGGCGCTCGACGAGGCGGCCGCGGCGGTGGCCCGGGCCGTGGGCGAGCGCGGCGGGGAGGCGGGCGGCCGCCCCGTCCGCGTCCTCGAGCTCGGCGCGGGCACGGGCGTTTCGACCGACGCGGTGCTCGTGAGGCTCGCGGACGAGGGGCTCGCGGCCGACTACGTCTGCACCGACCGGTCGCCCGCGCGCCTGCGGGCGGCGCAGGCGCGCCTCGCCGGGCGGGCGATCCGTCCCCGCTTCGAGCGGCTCGACCTCTGCGGGCCGGCGGCGGACGGCGACGGCCTCGGCCGGTTCGACGTGGTGCTCGCCGTCGACGTCCTCCACGCCCTGCCGTGCCCCGCTGACGGCCTTGCCCACGCCCGCCGCCGCCTGTCGCCGGGCGGCGCCCTCGTCCTCGACGAGCCCGCGGCGGCGCGGGACTTCGAGGTGGCGACCCTCGGCCTCCTCGCCGAGTGGTGGCGGGACGGGCGGCCCGCCTTCCTGCCCCCCGATCGCTGGACGGTCCTCCTCCGGGAGGATTTCGCCGATGTCGCCGTCTCGACCGCCGGGAGCCGCAGCGTGATCCTCGCCCGCCGGCCGGCGGACGCGGTCGCCGATGCCGAACCGGACGCGTCCTTCCTGGAGATCGTCCGGCGGGCGGTCGCCGCGACGGTCGGGTGCGAGCCCGCGGCGATCGACCCCGCGGCGCGCCTCGCCGACCTCGGCGTCGATTCCCTCGCCTCGGGCGACCTCGCCCGCACCCTGACGGCGGCCATCGGCCGCCCCGTGCCGCTCCACGTCGTCGACGACCACCCGACGCCCGCGCGCCTCGCCCGCCACCTCGCGCAGACCGCGCCGCAGGCGCCGGCCCCCACCGCCGCGCTCCCGCAGACGTCGATGTCCGCCCCGTCCGCCCGGTCGGCCGACGGGGCGGCCCCGGCCCGCCCGCCCGCCGACGCGTTCCCCGACGCAGCGGGAAGGGCACCTGTCCGGCGCACCGGCGTCGCCGACGCCGCGGCGCCCCGCCCGCCGGAGCCGGGCGCGTCCGCGCCGACCGCCGATCCGCCACCGGCGACGAGCGGCTCGGCCCCGACGGACGCGTGCGCCCTCGACGAGCCGGGCGGGCTTCTGGAGATCGTCCGGCAAGCGGTCGCCGCGACGGTCGGGTGCGAGCCCGCGGCGATCGACCCCGGCGCGCGCCTCGCCGACCTCGGCGTCGATTCCCTCGCCTCCGGCGACCTCGCCCGCACCCTGACGGCGGCCATCGGCCGCCCCGTGCCGCTCCACGTCGTCGACGACCACCCGACGCCCGCGCGCCTCGCCCGCCACCTCGCGCAGACCGCGCCGCAGGCGCCGGCCCCCACCGCCGCGCTCCCGCAGACGTCGATGTCCGCCCCGTCCGCCCGGTCGGCCGACGGGGCCCCGGCCCGCCCGCCCGCCGGCGTCGCCGAGGCAGCGGCGCCGCGCGAGGCGGGGCCGCCGGACGACACGTCCCCTCCCGCCGCCGACGGGGCGCCGGGGACCCGTGGCCCCGGGGCGACGCAGGTGTGGGCCCTCGACGAGCCGGGCCGGCTCGCCTCGCTGGCGCCGCGGCCTGCGGCGCGGGCGGCGCCCGGTCCCGGCGAGGTCGAGGTGGAGGTGGTGGCCGCCGGCCTCAACTTCCGGGACGTGATGGAGGGCCTCGGCCGCATCGGCGGCGACGGCTCGCGCCCGCTCGGGCTCGAGTTCGCCGGCCGCGTCGCCGCGGTCGGGCCGGACGTCACGGGCTTCTCGCCGGGCGAGCCGGTGTTCGGGATGCGGGTCGGGAGCCTCGCGCGCCACGTCACGGCCCGCGCCTGTCTCCTCGCGCCGAAGCCGGAGCGGCTGTCCTTCGCCGAGGCGGCGTCCGTTCCGATCGTCTTCCTCACCGCCGCCTGGACGCTGGAGGAGATCGCCGGCCTCGCCGCGGGTGAGACAGTGCTCGTCCACGCGGCGACCGGGGGCGTGGGGCTCGCCGCGATCGCGGTGGCGCGCCGGGCGGGCGCCCGGGTGGTGGCGACCGCCGGCAGCGCCGACAAGCGCGCCCGCCTCGCCGCCCTCGGGATCGACTGCGTGGGCGATTCCCGGAGCCTGTCCTTCGCCGAAACCGTCCGCGCGGCGACGGGCGGTGTCGACGTGGTGCTCAACTGCCTCGCCGGTCCGATGACGGACGCGGGGCTGCGCCTCGTCCGCCCCGGCGGCGTGTTCGTCGAGATCGGCAAGACCGACATCCGCTCGCCGGAGGCGGTCGCCCGGATCGCGCCGGGCGTGCGCTACGCCGTCTTCGATCTCCTGGGAGAGCTCGACCACCGCCCCGACGGGGTGGGGGAGCGCTTTCGCCCGCTCGCGGCCCGCCTGGCGGACGGCGCCCTCGCCCCGCCGCCGGTGGTGCCCTTCTCCTTCGACGCGGCGGCCGAGGCGATCGCCCACCTCGCCCGCGCCCGCCACGTCGGCAAGGTGGTCCTGACGGACGAGCCCGCCGCGCTGGCCGTGCCGCGCCCCCTCGCAGCGTCCGACCCGGCCCGGCCGCGCACGGCGGCACCTGCCGCCGGCCCGCCCGGCGGCGCCGATGCCCCGAACCCGGGCGCCGCCGTGTCCGCACCGTCACCGGACCTGCCCGCCGGCCCAGCCACGGAGGCCAGCGGCCGGGAGCCGGGCGCCGCGGCGACGGCGGAGCCTCCGGCACGGTCCGCCGACCAGTGCGCGC
>CAZJNX010000070.1:0-21055 GCA_964547415.1 uncultured Hyphomicrobiales bacterium | reverse complement strand
AGCGAGACCACGGCGACCGGCCCGACGGCGAGGGCCCGGCTCGTCCCGAAGATCGCGTAGGCGACGAGGGGCAGGATGGAGGCGTAAAGGCCCATCTCCGGCGGCAGGCCCGCGAGCAGCGCGTAGGCCAGCGACTGGGGGATCAGCATGATCGTCACGATCACCGCCGCCAGCATGTCGTTGCCGAAGGCGGCGCGGCCGTAGCCGCGGCCCCAGTCGAGGATGGGGAGGTAACGGGCAAGGCCCTTCGGCGCGGCCATCCCGTTCGCCGCGGACTTGCTCTCGGACGTCCGGTCTCGGCTCGTCATCGGGGTCTCTTCTCGGGGCGCGGACGGCCGGGGCGGACAGGAATCCGCCCGGCCTCACGCGCGCGGGTCGTCTTCGCGGGCGGCGGCGGGGCCGCCGCCCGATGAACGGCTCAGGCCGGTTCCTTTTCCCGTGCCGTCTCGGACTTTTGCGCAGGCGGCGCGGCGGCGGCCGGCGGGGCCGCGGCGGGCGGCGCCTTCACCGTCACCTTCTCGGGCCTGGCGAGCCACTCCTTGCCGCGCAGCATCGCCTGCCAGTAGACGGGCGGCAGGATCCGCTCCTTCAGGAGCCAGGCCGCGCGGGTCGGCTTCGTCCCGTCGATGAACCACTTCGGGAAGCTCGGCAACAGGCGCCCGCCGTAGCCGAACTCGGCGAGCACGATCTTGCCGCGCTCCACGGTCAGCGGGCAGGAGCCGTAGCCGTCGTAGGCGGCCACCGGCGAGCGCTCGCGGATGTCGGCGACGATGTTCTCCGCCACCGTCGGCGCCTGCTTGCGGGCCGCGGCCGCCGTCTTGGCGTTCGGCGCGTTCATCACGTCGCCGAGGCTCCAGACGTTCTCGTACGTCCTGTGGCGCAGGGTCGTCTGGTCCACGTCCACCCATCCGGCGGCATCGGCGAGCGGGCTCACGCGGATGAAGTCCGGCGCCGTCTGGGGCGGGCACACGTGCATCATGTCGAAGGGGACCTCGACCCGCCGCGGCTCCGTGTCGGGCGCCTTCACCTCGAAGACGGCGGTCTTCGACGGCCCGTCCACAGCCACGAGGTTGTGGAAGAAGTCGAGGGTGATGCCGTAGGCCTTCACGTACTCCATCAGCGCGGGCACGTACTCCTTCACGCCGAACAGCACGCCGCCCGCGTTGCAGAAGTGGATGTCCATGTTCTTGAGGACGCCCGAGCGCTTCCAGTGGTCCGCCGACAGGTACATCGCCTTCTGCGGCGCGCCGGCGCACTTGATGGGCATGGGCGGCTGGGTGAAGAGCGCGGTGCCCCCCTGCATCTCCTTGACGAGGCGCCAGGTGTAGGGGGCGAGGTCGTAGCGGTAGTTGGACGTCACCCCGTTCTTGCCGAGGGTGTCGACGAGCCCGTCCACCTTGTGCCAGTCGAGCTTGAGGCCCGGACAGACGACGAGGCGGTCGTAGTGGACGACGCGGCACCCGTCGAGGACGACCACGTTCTTGTCCGGCTCGAAGGCGGCGACGGCCGACTTGATCCAGTGGACCCCCTTCGGGATCACCGAGCCCATGGTCTTCGCCGTCGTCTCCGGCTCGAACACACCGCCGCCCACGAGGGTCCAGCCGGGCTGGTAGTAGTGGACGTCGGCCGGGTCGATGATGGCGATGTCGAGGGTGCCGCGGCGCTGCTTCAGGCTCGCCGCCACCGCGATCCCTGCCGCGCCGCCGCCCACGATCACCACGTCGAAGGAGGCATCGGCCGCGTCGGTGGGCGTCTTCCCGCCGTTGGCGATGCGGCGGACCACGCCACCCATGTCGTATCCCGCGGCCTTGGCCCGCTCCAGGATCTCCGGCAGCGGCCGTGAGGCGCCTTCCGACAGGGCCCACAGCGTCACCGAGCGGGTGCCGGTGCGGCAGTAGGCGAGGACGGGCCGCGGCAGCTCGGCCATCGCCTCGCGGAACTGTTCGGCGGCCTCGTCCGTCACGCGGCCGGTCTCCACGGGCAGGTAGCGCACGGCAAGGCCCTTCTCGCGGGCGGCCCCGGCGATCTCGTCGAAGGTGGGCTGGTCGGCCCCCTCCCCGTCCGGCCGGTTGGACACGATCGATCGGAACCCGGCCATCGCGATCTCCTGGATGTCCTCGACCCGGATCTGCCCGCTGACGGACAGGCCGTCGGTGACCTTCCTGATGTCCATGGCGCTTCCTCCTGCCGGTGGACGGGCGCGTCGTTCCCGCGCGCCTTCGTTCGCGAAAGGGGAAAGGGCGCCCAGACGGATGCCCGGGCGCCCTCGCCTGTCAGAGCTGGTTGACGGGCACCTTGAGGAAGGTCTTGCCGTCCTCGTCGGCCGGCGGCAGCTGGCCGGCCCGCATGTTCACCTGCAGCGAGGGGATGATGAGCTTCGGCATGGCGAGCGTGGCGTCCCGCTCGGTGCGCATGCGCACGAACTCTTCCCGGCTCTTGCCCGCGCCCACGTGGATGTTGTGGGCCTTCTCCTCGCCCACGGTGGTCTCCCAGCGGATGTCGCGCCCGTTGGGGCCGTAGTCGTGGCACATGAACAGGCGCATGGCGTCGGGCAGGGCGAGCACCTTCTGGATGGAATCGTAGAGGACGCCCGCATCGCCCCCGGGGAAGTCGGCCCGCGCCGTGCCCCCGTCGGGCATGAACAGCGTGTCGCCCACGAACGCCGCGTCACCGATCACGTAGGTCATGCAGGCCGGCGTATGGCCGGGCGTGTGGATGGCGAAACCCTTCAGATTGCCGATGGTGAAGGTGTCGCCCTCCTTGATCAGCTTGTCGAACTGGCTGCCGTCGCGCTGGAACTCGGTTCCCTCGTTGAAGATCTTGCCGAAGGTGTCCTGCACGACGGTGATGTTCTCGCCGATGGCGAGCTTGCCGCCGAGGTGCTGCTGCAGGTACGGCGCCGCCGACAGATGGTCGGCATGGACGTGGGTCTCCAGCAGCCACTCAACCTTCAGGCCGTGCTCGCGCACGTAGGCGATGATCTCGTCGGCGTGGGTGTAGGTGATCCGCCCGGCCGCGTAGTCGATGTCCATGACCGAATCGACGATGGCACAGGCGTTCGACGCCGGGTCCTTCACCACGTAGGTGATGGTGTTGGTCGCCTCGTCGAAAAAGCCGGTCACCTCCGGGTGCTGGTCCATGTCGATCGGGTAGGCGGATTTCTCGAGGGTTTCGGTGGTCATCGTTTCCTCCGAAGGTTTCATGTCCGTCAGGTCGCCGAGCGGGGCGCGCGGGCACCCCCCTCCGGCCGGGAGAGGGCACCGCGGGCGAAGCGGGCTATGACGATCCCGGCGAGGAGGCTCGCGACGAAGACGAGAACCTCGCTGCGCCCCGTGCCGAGGGCCGGGATCGCCCCGCCCGGGCAGAAGCCGGCGATGCCCCAGCCGATGCCGAAGACGGCGGCGCCCGCCACCAGCGGACGGTCCACGGCCCGCGCCGTCGGCAGGTGGAAGGCGCTGCCGAGGAGCGGTCCGTCCCGCTTCAGGACGAGGCGGTAGCCGAGGAAGGTGACGGCGAGCGCGCCGCCCATGACGAAGGCGAGGCTCGGGTCCCAGGTGCCGGCGAGATCGAAGAAGTTCAGCACCTTGGCCGGGTTCACCATGCCCGACACCACGATGCCGAGGCCGAACAGGAGCCCGATGGCGAAGGCGGCGAGGATCCCCATGGCGTCAGCCTCCGATCACGTGGCGCACGACGAAGACGGTCGCCGCCGTGGTGGCCATGAAGGTGAGCGTCGCTGCGAGGGAGCGGGGCGACAGGCGGGCGAGGCCGCAGACCCCGTGGCCGCTCGTGCACCCGCTCGCGAAGGTGACGCCGATCCCGACGAGGAGGCCGCCGACCACGAGCATCCCCGTCGACACCGGCACGTCGATGGCGACCGGCGATCCCGTCAGGAAGAGGTAGGCGAGGGGCGCGGCGACCATCCCGGCGAGCATCGCCGCCCGCCAGCCGAAGTCGGCGAGGCTCGCGGGCAGGGCCGCCCCGGTCAGGATCCCGGTGACGCCCGCGATCCGGCCGAGGGTGGCCATCAGCAGGACCGCGGCGAGCCCGATCATCGCCCCGCCGGCGAGCGAGGCGAGCGGGGTGAAGGCGGTGGCGTGGGATGCGTCCATGGTCACGCCGTCCGGCAGGTCTTCACGCCGATCAGCCGGTAGGCCGGGCAGAAGCGCAGAATCGCCGTCGCGACGAGGACGATGCCGACGATCGGCAGTCCCCAGGCGGCGAGCGGCTCCTGCCAGAGCGCGAAGTCGGTGAAGGTGGGCAAGAGGATGAGCGTCACCCCGACGACGAGGCGGATGAGCCTGTCGATCGGGCCGACGTTGGCGGCCTTAATCATGTCCGTCGCTCCCGAGACGCGGCGCACCGCCCCGAAGGACGGGCGCTGGGACGCCCGACCCGGCGTCCCGCCAACTCTTCGCCCGGCCCCCCGGACCTGTCCTTCGGCGAGCGGGCGCAGGCCCGCATTGACCGAAGTCAAGGTGTGCCGGGGCGTTTCCGTGGCGGATGGGCCTGCCCGCCCGCCACGGCCTGCCGGGCTGAAACTTCAATACGAGATGCATCTTTTCTCCGCAAGGGAAAAGTTGCATATGGGAGTGAAGTTTCAGGCGGACTGGAGGGGGGCGATGCGCCTCACGTCGTTCACGAACTACGCCCTGCGCACCCTCATGGTGGCGGCGATGCGCGGCGACACGCTCACCCGCTGCCACGAGGTGGCCGACGCCTTCGGGATCTCGCGGGCGCACTGCACAAAGTGCGTCCACCAGCTCGGCCAGTGGGGGTTCCTCGAGAACGTGCGCGGGCGCGGTGGCGGCTTCCGCCTCGCGCGTCCCGCCCACACCATCACGATCGGCGAGGTCGTCCGCCTCACGGAGGACAGCCTTGAGCTCGTGGAGTGCTTCAACGCCCGGACCAACACCTGCCCCCTGATGGAGGCCTGCCGCCTGTCGCGCACCTTCAAGCGGGCGCTCGCCGCCTTCCTGGAGGTGCTCGACGGGGTCACCCTCGCGGACGTGGTGACCAACAAGGAGGTGCTGATGCCCCTCCTCGAGGCCAACCTCCCCGAGGCCGCGGGCGCGCCCGCCGCCTGAGCCCATCGGCGCACGGCCACCGAGGCGGATCGGGGCCCGCGCCCGCCGCGGATCGCACCCGCCCAGGCTGTCGGCGCGCGGGAACCGGCCCGGCCCGCGGTGAGCGCGTTTCCCGAAACGGCGGCGCCGCCGGCGTGCCGGCCGATCCCGTCCAGCCGGCGGAACCGACACCCATCGCCACGGCGGCGGGGCCGTCCCCGCCACGTCGCGCGGCGATCGCCGGAGGTCGGGATCACGCCGCCGGCAGGGTTGACGGACCGCAATAATTCGACGATGGTGGAACGATGGAAATGGAGATGGACCGCGCCCTCGTCCGCCTGTCCGCGCTCTCGCACGAGACGCGGCTCGCCGCCTTCCGCCTGCTCGTCACGGCCGGGCCGGACGGGCTGCCCGCGGGCGAGGTCGCGGGCCGGCTCGGGGTGCTCGCCAACACGCTGTCGAACCACCTCGCGCAGCTCGCCCGCGCCGGGCTCGTGACGACGCGGCGGGAGGGCCGCATCGTCCGCTACGTCGCCGACTATGGCGCCATGCGGGACCTGATGGCCTTCCTCGTGCGGGACTGCTGCGGCGGCGAGCCGGAGATCTGCGGCCCGCTCGCGACCCTCGCGGCCGAGTGTGCCGCCTGCGCCGAAGCCGCCGGGGCGAGATCCGCGGCAACGTGAAGGGAGTGGGCAGATGGCCCGGGGAAACTACGACGTCCTGTTCCTGTGCACCGGAAACTCGGCCCGCTCGATCCTCGCCGAGTGCATCATGAACCGCGAGGGGCGGGACCGCTTCCGCGCCTTCTCCGCCGGCTCCCACCCGAAGGGCGAGGTGCACCCCTTCGCCATCGACCTCCTGAAGAAGCACAACCACGACGTCTCGCGCCTGCGCTCCAAGAGCTGGGAGGAGTTCACCGGCCCCGACGCCCCGGAGATGGACTTCGTGTTCACCGTCTGCGACCAGGCGGCCGCGGAGACGTGCCCGGTCTGGCCGGGCCAGCCGATGACCGCCCACTGGGGCGTGCCGGACCCGGCGGCCGCCACCGGCAACGACGCCGAGCGCCGCCTCGCCTTCGCCGACGCGTACCGGATGCTCTCCCAGCGCATCTCGATCTTCGTGAACCTGCCCTTCGCCTCGCTCGACCGTCTCGCCCTCCAGAAGCGCCTCGACACCATCGGCCGCGCGCGGGACGACGCGCCGGGCGAGCCGGCCCGAGCGAGCCTGCCACCGGATCGAGCCGCCCGATGACCTACGATCTTCCGCGCCGCCTCGTGGCCGAGGGGCTCGGCACCGCCATGCTCGTCGCCACCGTCGTCGGCTCCGGCATGATGGCCGGCGGGCTGACGGACGACGTCGCCCTCGCGCTCCTCGGCAACACCATCCCGACGGGAGCGATCCTCGTCGTCCTCATCACCATCCTCGGTCCGATCTCGGGCGCCCACTTCAACCCGGCCGTCTCCCTCGCCTTCTTCGTCCGGGGCGAATTGCCCCGCGCGGAGGCCGCCCCTTACGTCCTGTCCCAGATCGCCGGCGGGATCGCGGGCAGCCTCGTCGCCCACGCCATGTTCGAACTGCCGATCCTGCAGGTGAGCGGCACCGTGCGCACGGGCGCGGGCCAGTGGTTCGCCGAGTTCGTGGCCACCTTCGGGCTCGTCGCCACCATCCTCGCGGGCCTCAGGTTCCGGGAGGCGGCGATCCCCTGGCTCGTCGGGCTCTACATCACCGCGGCCTACTGGTTCACCGCGTCCACCTCCTTCGCGAACCCGGCCGTCGCCATCGCCCGGGCCTTCTCCGACACCTTCTCGGGGATCCGGCCGATGGACCTTCCGGGCTTCGTCCTCGCCCAGTGCGTCGGGGCCGTCGCCGCCGTCGCCCTCGTGGGCTGGCTCGTCGCGCCCGAGCGGCGTCCGGCCGAGATGCCAGGGGAATAGCGAGCCGTGACCGTCGTCATCCACCACAACCCCGAGTGCGGCACGTCCCGCAACGTCCTGTCCATCATCGAGAAGGCTGGCGAGAGGCCGGTCGTGATCGCGTATCTCGAGGAGGGCTGGACGCGCCCGCAGCTCCTCGCCCTGTTCGCCGCCGCGGACCTCACCCCGCGCACCGCCCTGCGCACCACGAAGTCGCCGGCCGAGGCGCTCGGCCTCACCGACCCGGCCGTCGACGATGAGACGATCCTTGCCGCCATGCTCGAGCACCCGGTCCTCGTGAACCGGCCCATCGTGGCGACGCGCAAGGGCGTGCGCCTGTGCCGCCCGTCCGAGACCGTCCTCGACCTCCTCGAGCGCTGGCCCCCGGGCCCCCTTTACAAGGAGGACGGCACGCTCCTCCTCGATGCCGAGGGACGGCGCGTCGCCTGACCGGCCGGACCGGCAGGCGGCTGGACGGAACGGCGAGCGGGCTGCCAGGGTCCCGCTTCCGGCGCACTCTCCACCGCCGGACCACAAAGACGCCCCGCCCCTCCCGCCGGGGGCGCTTTCCGGAGCCCGTGCGTGAGGCGTACACGGATCGTCGTCGCCCTCGGCCTCGCCCAGACCCTCGTGTGGGGCGCGAGCTACTACCTGCCGGCGACCCTCGCGGCCCCGATGGCGGCCGACCTCGGGACGGCGTCGGCCACCGTGTTCGCGGCCTTTTCGTGCGCTCTCGTGGTCTCGGCCCTCCTCGGCCCGCTGGCCGGCCGTCTCATCGACCGGCTGGGCGGCCGAGGCGTCCTCGTCGCCTCCAACCTCCTCGTCGCGGCCGGCCTTGGGCTCATGGCCTCCACGGCGAGCGTGCCCGCCCTCTTCGTGGCCTGGATCGTCGTCGGGATCGGCATGTCGTGCGGGCTCTACGAGGCCGCCTTCTCCACCCTCGCCGGTATCTTCGGCCGGAACGCGCGGGGCCCGATCACCGGCATCACCCTCATCGCGGGCTTCGCCAGCACGGTCTCCTGGCCCGCCACCAGCCTGTTCGAAGCCGCGTTCGGCTGGCAGGCGGCGTGTCTCGCCTGGGCGGTGGTTCTCCTCGCCGTGGCGGTGCCGCTCAACCTCTCGCTGCCGCGGCGGACGGCCCCGGAGACTTCTCCGGCGGAAAGGCCTGCCGCGGCCGCCGCCCCGGCGATCCCGGTCCTGCCGGTCGCGCTCCTCGCCTTCGTGTTCGGGACGACCTGGTTCGTCTCCACCGCGATGGCCGCGCACCTGCCGGGGCTCCTCGTCGCGGCGGGGGCGGCGCCGGCTGCGGCGGTCGCGGCCGCGGCGCTCGTGGGCCCGGCGCAGGTGGCGGCGCGGCTCGTCGAGTTCTCCCTCGTGGGCCGCGCGCCGCCGATCGTGTCGGCACGGGCCGCCGCCCTCGCCCACCCCGTCGGGGCGGGGATCCTGCTGGCCGGCGGCCCTCCGGCCGCGCCGGTCTTCGCCTCCCTCCACGGGGCGGGGAACGGCGTCATGACGATCGCGAGCGGCACCCTCCCGCTCGCCCTGTTCGGCCCCGACGGCTACGGCCTCAGACAGGGCCTCATCGCGGCGCCTGCCCGTTTCGCCGCCGTCTTCGCACCCCTCGCGTTCGCCGTCCTCATCGAGCGCTTCGGGGCGGGCGCCCTCGCCGTCTCCTCCGCCCTCGGTCTCGCGAGCTTCGCGGCCCTCCTCGTCCTCGGCCTTGCCACCCGTCCCCGCCAGGCGAGGGACCGCTGAGGTTCGTGGGCCGGCGCCCGCCGATCCGTTCCGGTGAAACGACGAACGGCCGCCATTCCGGTGGAGCCGACGCCCCGGCGCACCGCTTGAGCAGCCTCGGACGGCTGCGCGCTAGACGGCGGCGTGGTCGGTTTCCGCGAGCGCAGTCGGCCCGCCCTTGGCGAGCCCCACGCAGAAGTGCTTGACGAACGGCTGGATCGCCTCGAGCTGACGGCGCCGCTCCCCGTTGGCGGCGAACAGGCTCTCGGCCCGCGCGTTCATGCGCGCGCGCAGGGCGTCGTAGTCGACGGTGAGGATGCGCCCGCCGTCCACCACCGTGCGGCCGCCCACCATCACCTTGTCCACGCTCCGCCCCTCCTCGCCGAAGACCATCTGGTAGAGCGGGTCGTTGAGCGGGGTGTAGGTGGTGGTGGCAAGGTCGAGGAACACGAGGTCGGCGAGGTAGCCGGGCGCGATGCGGCCGATCTCCCCCTCCATGCCGAGCGCCCGGGCGCCGCCCTCGGTCGCCATGCGGACGATCTCGGCCGGCGTCAGCCACTCGTCCGGGTCGAAGGACTGGGTGCGGGCGATGTAGGTGGCGAGCCGCATCACCTCGAACAGGTTCTGGTGGTCCGAGCAGCTGCACGCGTCGCTGCCGAGCGCCACGCAAACGCCCGCCGCCGCCATCTCCCGCGCCCGGGCCATCCCGTTGCCGAGGCGGAAGTTGCTCGACGGGTTGTGGGCGATCGTGGCCCCGCGAGCGGCGAGGGTCTCGATGTCGGCATCGTCGAGCCAGACGCCGTGGGCGCCGACGAAGCGCTCGGAGATGATGCCGAGCCGGTCGAGGTGCCGCGTCAGGCTCGCGCCGCCGTACAGCTGCGGGCCGACGATGGACTGGACGCGGGATTCGGCGAGGTGGGTGTGGAGGCCGACGCCGTGGGCCTCGGCGAGGTCGCGGCAGGCGATCCAGAAATCGTCCGAGCAGTGGTGGGGGATGGTGGGCGCGAGCGCCGGGCGCACCTGGGCCCGGTCGTGGGGCCACTCGTCCAGGATCCGCCGGCAGGCGGCCACCGAGACGTCATGGGGGGAGAGGGTGACGGCCTCCACCGCCTGCCTGAGGTCCGCCGGGATCGCCTCGAGGAGCCCCGGGATCGCACGCCAGAAGGTGCGGTCGGCCATCATCGGCGCGACGACCGCCCGGATCCCGGCCTCCCGGTAGCCCTCGGCGGTGGCGAACACGCCCTCGGGCGTCGGGGCGGGCATCTCCATGACGAGGTCGTAGCAGGCGGTGCAGCCCTTGAGCAGCATCTCCACCGCCGACATTTGCGCGAACAGGGCCCGGTCCTCGAAGGCCTGCCCCCCGCCGGTCCACGGGCCGTTGTGGAGGTGGAGCTCCAGCGTCCAGCTGCGCGAGACGCCCTTGGCGACGGCGAGGTGGCTGTGGGTGTGGGCGTTGACGAGGCCGGGCATCACGAGGCGGTCGTCCGCCCGGACGATCTCCGCGCCCTCGGGCCGGGCGCTGCCGGGCGCCTCCACCGCCTCGATCCGGCCCCCGTCGATGACGACGTCGGCCGGCGCGGCCACGCCGTCGACCAGAACCAGCCCGCCCGTGACGACGATCCGTCCACCTGTCCCGTCCATGCGTTCCCTCCTGCGATCCCCGTCGTCAGGTCTCGCGACCGTTTGAAAAGCTGGAGGCAAGAATCCTGCCAGCCCGAGCGTGCGGCCCCTTGCGCTCGCGTCGGCGGGCAGACCGCCCGGAGCGGGGCCGGTCCCGGCGGCCCGTCGGGCAGCGCGGGGCGCCTCAGCCGATGCGGGCCAGAAGACGGCACAGCGTCGCCGCCTCCTCCGGGGACAGGGGGGCGACGGTCTCGGCGGTGATCGCCCTGCCGGCCGCGACGGCCTCCTCGGCGAGACGCGCCCCGTCCCGCGTCAGGGTGACGAGGATCCGGCGCCGGTCCGCCGGGTCCGGGCGCCCGGCGAGGAGGCCGCGGGCGCGCAGGCGATCGACGACGCCCTTGATGGTGGCGACGTCCATGGCCGTCATGCGGCCGAGCTCGTTCTGGGACGCCGCCCCCACCTCGCGCAGCTTGGCGAGCGCGGCGAACTGCATGGGCGTGAGCTCCCCGGGCATGCGCGAGGCGAAGATCGCCGTGTGGCGCTGCACCGCGAGACGCAGGAGGAAGCCCACCTGGTCGTCGAGGCGATAGTCGCCGCCCGCACCCGCCCCGCCCCCGCTCGATGCGTCCGCACCCTCGGCCATCGCCCGTCCTGCGGTCCCGGCCGGCCGGGTGCCCGGGGCCTCGCTCATACCGCCGCGAGGTACCGCTCGCGGACCTCCGGATGGGCCTCGAGCTCGGCCATGGTGCCGGCGTAGCGCATCTCGCCCGATTCGATGATCGCCGCCCGGTCCGAGACGAGGCGCGCGAAGTTGAGGTTCTGCTCCGACAGGACGACGGACAGGCCGCTCTTCTTCAGCTCCATGACCGAGCGGGCCATCTGCTCCACGATGATGGGGGCGATCCCCTCCGACGGCTCGTCGAGGAGGACGAGGTCGGGATTGCCCATCAGCGTGCGGGCGATGGTGAGCATCTGCTGTTCGCCGCCCGACAGCTGCCCGCCCATGTTCGAGCGGCGGGCGGCAAGGTTCGGAAAGAGCTCGAACAGGCGCTCCACCGTCCAGGGCTCCCGCCCCTCGGGCGCCGCCCGTTCGCCGACCATGAGGTTCTCCATCACCGTGAGCTGCTTGAAGATGCGCCGCTCCTCCGGGACGTAGCCGATCCCGCGGCGGCAGATCTCGAAGGATTCGCGGCCGGTAATGTCCTCTCCGCGGTAGGTGATGCGCCCCCGGGCCACCCGCACGAGGCCCATGACGGACTTCAGCGTCGTCGTCTTGCCCGCGCCGTTGCGGCCGAGGAGCGCCACCACCTCGCCCGCGTCGGCGGTGAGGGAGACGCCGTGGAGGATGTGCGCCTCGCCGTAGAAGGTGTCGATCCCCTCGACCTCAAGCATGGGCGGCATGGCGGCCCTCCCCCTCTCCCGCCGCCTCGGCCCCGTGGACGGCGCCGCCGCCGAGATAGACCGCCTGCACCTCCGGGTTGGCGCGGATCGCCGCCGCGTCCCCTTCCGCGATCAGTTCGCCCCGGTTGAGGACGATGATCCGGTGGGCGTGGGTGAAGACGACGTCCATGTCGTGCTCGGTGAAGAGGATGCTCACCCCCTCGGTCGCCACGATGTCGGCGGCGAGCCGCATCAGCGCGACCCGCTCGGCGGGGGCCATGCCGGCCGTCGGCTCGTCCATCAGGAGGAGGCGCGGGCGGTTGGCGAGCGCCACGGCGAGCTCGAGCCGCTTGAGGTCCCCGTAGGCGAGCTCGGCGCAGTGGCGGTCGGCCTGGCCCTCCATGCCGACCCGGGCAAGGAGCGCCATCGCCTTGTCCCGGTGGCGCCGCGTCGCCCGGCCCCACAGGCGCAGCGTCTCGCCCGCGTCGGAGATCAGCGTCATCTGGACGTTCTCGATCGCCGTCATGGACTGGAACGTGGCGGTGATCTGGAAGGTGCGCCCCACCCCGCGGCGCCAGACCTCGCGGGGCTTGAGGCCCACGAGTTCCTCGTCGCCCAGCTTCACCGACCCGGCGTCGGGCCGGATCTGCCCGTTCAGCATGTTGAAGGTGGTGGTCTTGCCGGCCCCGTTCGGCCCGATGAGGGCGAGAAGCTCGGCCGCCTCGAGGTCGAAGGACACGCCCGCGACGGCGCGGATGCCGCCGAAGCTCTTGGAAAGGTCCCGGACGGACAGGACGGTCATCGCGCGCCCTCCGTCGGCGCCGCCGCGGCCGCCCCGGGTCTTCGGCCCGAGAACAGGCCGCGGACGAGCTGCCCCGCCCGGGCGAGGCCGCCCGCGATCCCGTCGGGCGCGGCGATCACGATGACGAGGATGATGACGCCGAACAGGAAGCGCCAGTATTCCAGCTTGTGGACCGTGTCCTCGATGAGGGTGAAGGTGACGGCGCCGAGGATCGGCCCGGACAGGGCATGGACCCCGCCCATCAGCACCATGAGGAGCCCGTCGAAGGAGCGGGGGATGGCGAGCTCGTCCGGAAAGACGCTGCCCTTGGAAAAGGCGAAGAGCGCGCCCGCAAGGCCTGCGAAGGCGCCCGCGATCGCGAACGCCATCCACTGCTGGAAGCGCACGTTGACCCCGATCGCCTCCGCCCGCAGCGGCGAATCCCGCCCCGCGCGGAGGGTGTAGCCGAACGGGGCGTGGGTGAAGGCGCGAAGGGCCGCCACCGCCACCACCACGAAGGCGAGCGCCATGAGGTAGAAGGCTTCGCGGGAGGACGCCCAGCGCGACGGCCAGACCCCGAGGATCCCGTCGTCGCCCCCCGTCACCTCCTGCCACTGCCAGACCACGGACCAGACGATCTGCGCGGCCGCCAGCGTCAGCATGGCGAGGTAGACGCCCGAGCGGCGCACGCAGAACCAGCCGACGACGAGCGCCCCGAGGATCGCGACGAACGGCGCGATCAGGATCGAGGGAATCATCGGCACCCCGAAGCGGGCCGCGAGGAAGGCGACCGCGTAGGCGCCGATGCCGAACCAGGCCGCATGCCCGAAGGACGCCATGCCGCCCGGCCCCATCATGAAATGGAGCGAGGCGGCGAACAGGGACACGATGAGGATGTCGGTCAGAAGCGTCAGCGTGAAGCGGTCGGCGAACAGCGGCACCATCGTGAGCGCCGCGACGCCGGCCACCGCGAGCGCCATCATCGGCAGGGAAAGGGGCTTCAAGGGCTTCTCGGCGAGGGCCTGGGCGTGGCCGCCCGTCTCCGTCACGCCGAACAGGCCGTAGGGCCGCACGATGAGGACGAGGAGCATCACGAGGAACGGCAGCACGAGGCTGATCTGGGGGATGATCAGCACCCCGAAGGCGTTGAGGACGGAGATCAGGATCGCCGCCACGAACGCCCCCCACACGCTGCCGAGCCCGCCGATGACGACGACGACGAAGGCCTCGGCGATGATGTTGAGGTCCATCAGGAGCGTGACGGACTCGCGGGGGATGGCGAGCGAGCCGCCGAGGCCGGCGAGGAAGGAGCCGAGGAAGAAGACGGTGGTGAAGAGCCGCCGCTGGTCGACGCCGAGGGCGCCCACCATCTCCCGGTCCTCCGTCGCCGCCCGCACGAGGACGCCCCAGCGCGTCCGGTTGAACAGGAGCCAGAGCCCCGCCAGCACGAGGGGGCCGATCACGATGAGGGCGAGGTCGTACTGGGGGATCGGCTCGCCGAAGATGCGCACCACCCCGTCGAGGCCCGGCGCCCGCGGCCCGAGCCGGTCTTCCGGTCCCCAGATGTAGAGCGCCGCATCCTGGACGATGAGGACGATGCCGAAGGTGGCGACGAGCTGGAACAGCTCGGGCGCATGGTAGATGCGGCGCAGGACGACGACCTCGATGACGACGCCGACGAGCCCGGTGAGGAGCGCGGCGACGAGGACGCCGCCCCAGAAGCCGAGCGGGGTGAGCGGCAGCCAGGTCACCAGCGAGAAGGCGGTGAACGCGCCGATCATGTAGAGCGAGCCGTGGGCGAAGTTCACGATCCGCGTGACGCCGAAGATGATCGACAGCCCCGAGGCGACGAGGAACAGCGAGGACGCGCTCGCAAGCCCCGTGATGAGCTGTCCGACGAGGAATTCCATGGGCGGTGGTCCGTCCGTCAGCCAGGCGTGGGGGAGCGCGCGGCCGCCGTCGCGACCCGCTCCGGGAAAGGAAGGCGGCGCGCGGGGGCGCGCCGCCCGGTCACGTCGCGGCCTGCCTCACAGGTCGGGGCGCAGCGAGCGGATGTAGTCCTCGCTCGGCATGTAGTCGGCGCCGTCGGCGTAGAACCAGTCGACCATGCGCGGCTCGCCGTCGACGATCGCCGTCTTGCCGACCCAGGCGCCCATGGTGGCCTGGTGGTCGAGCTCGCGGAAGGTGATCGTCCCGGTCGGGCTGTCGTAGGTGAGGCCCTCCATGGCGGCGATGATCGCCTCGGGCTCGAGGCTCTCGGCCTCCTCGAGCGCCGCGGCGACGCCGAGCATGGCGTTGTAGCCGACGATGGAGCCGAGCTTCGGCATCTCGCCCCAGCGCTCCACGTAGGCGTCGCGGAAGGCGTTGTGGGCCGGCTCGTCGATGTCGTAGGGCGGGTAGCCCGTGACGATCCAGCCCTCCGGCGCCTCCGAGCCGAGGGGCTCCAGGTACTCCGGCTCGCCGGTGAGCAGGCTCACGACGTCCCGGTTCTCGAACAGGCCGCGCAGCTGGCCCTCGCGCACGAACTCGGCGAGGTCGGAGCCGAAGGTGACGTTGAAGATCGCCTCCGGATCGGCCTGCTCGAGGGCGCGCACCACCGAGCCGCCGTCGATCTTGAAGACGGGCGGCCACTGCTCCTCGATGAACTCCACGTCCGGCTGGAGGGCGGTGAGCTCCCGCTTGAAGGCGGCGACGGCCTCGCGCCCGTAGGCGTAGTTGGGCGCGACGGTGGCCCAGCGCGTCGCGCCGAGGTCGGCGGCCTCGGCGGCGAGCATCTTCGCCTGCATGGACGTGTTGGGGCGCAGGCGGAACGTCCACGGGTTGCCGGACTGGTAGGTCACGGCGTCCGCCAGCGGCTCGGAGGCGAGGAAGGGCACCTGGCGCTGGTTGGCGTAGTCGGCGACGGCGAGCCCGATGTTGGACAGGAACGTGCCGAACAGCATGACGACGCCGTCCGAGGCGACGAGTTCGTCGGCAAGCCGGATCGCCATGCCCGGCTCGCCCGCGTCGTCGCGGAAGATCACCTCGATGGGCCGCCCGTCGACGCCGCCCGCGGCGTTGATCTCGTCGAGGGCCAGCTCGACGCCCTTCTTGTAGGGGTCGGTGAAGGCGGCCATGCGGGTGTAGCTGTTGATCTCGCCCACCATGATCGGCTCGCCGTCCTGGGCGGTGGCGAGGCCCGGGGCGATCAGGATGGCGCCGAGGGCGAGGGCGGCGACGAGGCCGCGGCTTCCTGGCATCGTGGTCTTCTCCTCTGAAGTCGTCTCGTTCTCTTTGCGGACCGGCCGCGCCGGCCCGGTCATTCCGCGGCGGCGACCGTTCCCTCCTCCGCCGCGATCATGTCGGCGATCGCCTTCCGGTAGAGGGAGGGGCCGAGGTCGACGGCGATTCTCACCTGCCGCCGCTCGCCCACCTGCCGCTCCTTCTCCTCGATCGCCTCCAGGACCTCCTTGTCCTCCGCGAAGGCGGCGCGGAACAGGCCGTCCATCTTCTCCTCGATCCCCGGCACGTCGAGGGCGGTGTTGCGCAAGTGCATCCACCAGTCCACCGTGTGATGCCGGTCCACCGGGGTCAGGAAGTGGAGCGCCCACAGGCGCACGCCACTGTCCCGCTCGTCCTCGGCGAGGTTCGCCTCCACCGCAGCGCTGCCGAAGTCGATGGCCGCCACGTTGGGCGCGTGCATGTAGTAGTAGTGCCAGCGATCCACGTTGCCGGAAAAGCCGCCGAACGCCTGGAAAAAGCCGACGGGCGGGGCGTCGCGGATCCACCGCCAGGTGACGATCGTGTTGCCGTCCTTGCGGGTCTCGACGGGGACGTCCTCGCTCGCGGCGCTGCCGAGGGTCGTCGGGTGCACGAAGCTGATGTGGGCGGGGTCGACGAGGTTCTCAGCCACGTTCAGGTAGTTGGCGGCGATCTCCAGCGCCTCGCCGTGGTGAACGGCCCAGCCGGGCTCGGTGAAGGCCGGCAGGTCGAAGATGCGCGCCGGGTCCGCCGCCGCCGGATCGCCCATGAAGATCCACACGACCCCGTGGCGCTCCTCCACCGGGTAGCGCCGCACCCGCGCGCTCTCGGGGATCGTCGTCTGGCCGGGAACGCGCACGCACTTGCCGTCGGCGCCGAAGGTCATGCCGTGGTAGCCGCACTGGAGCGCGTCGCCCACGCGGCGGCCCATGGAGAGCGGCAGGAAGCGGTGGGGGCAAAGGTCCTCGAGGGCGGCGAGGCGGCCGTCTTCCGTCCGGTAGAGGACGATGTCCTCCTCCATGATGCGCCGCGTGACGAGGCCTTCCCCGAAGTCGCGGGAAAAGCCCGCGCAGTACCAGGCGTTCCTTACGTACATCCTCGCCTCCTCGGTCAGCGCAGCCCGTCCTTGCCCTCGATCTCGTCCGCCTGGAGCCCGCCGACGCGGGGAAGCGGCCGGCCCGAATCGGTGACGGCGATCGCCACCAGGATCTCGTCCGGCCGCGGCGCGTCCGGCAGGCGCACCTCCATGGCGTCGAAGTGGGAGCGCACGTAGGCCGCGTCCTTGTGGCCGAGGGGGATGTCGAGCTCGGCCCCCGGCGCGCCCCGCTTCTTGGAGGACGGCACGAGGGCCGCCCCCTTCTCCACGGCCTTCCTGAGCGGCGCGCCCATCTTAGGGTGCAGGATCGCCGCCGCGTGCTCGAGCTCGCCGTCCGTCCCCACCATCGCGGCCTTGCCGTAGCTCTCGGCGGCGGCCGGCGCGATGCCGAGCGCCTCGACGCACCGCCGCCCGAGAAGGTCGCCCAGCGCCGCGCCGATGTCCATGAGCGGCGACAGGTCCTCCTCGTAGCGGCCCGCAAACGGGTTCTCGATGACGGCGACCGCCGCGGCCTTGCGCGTCGGGGGCGCGATCGCCCGGCCCATCTCCTCGTGGGTCTCCTCGAGGAAGACGGCGATCTTGCGGATGCGTGCGGCCAACGGTCCCTCCCCTTTTCGCTTTTCAGGCGGCCGCGAGGACCGCCCCGTCGTCCCGGCCCATGAGGCGCGTCTCCCCCTGAAGATGCAAGAAGGCGGCCGACAGGAGGCCGCGGGCGTGCATCGCGCGCGCCGCGGCGAGCCCCCGCTCCAGCGCCTCGGCCCGCTCCGGTTCCGACAGCGGGGCGCAGCCGGTCACGACCGGGCGCTCGCCGAGGTCGCTGTCGGGGGACAGGCTCTTCGCCGGCACGCGCGTCACGGCCGGATGACCGGGCAGGTCCACGGCGTTGGCGATCAGCGTGGCGGCGACGTCCGCGGCGGCGGCGGAGGCGGCGAGGACGGTCACGCTGTCGGCGATCCCGAGGGAGTGGCTGCGCCCGTGGCGGCCGGAGGTGGCGACGCCGCCGACCCCGTCCCTGTGCCGCACCGTCACGCGGCCGAGCGCCCGCCCCCGGTGGTCGGCGAGAAGGAGGCGCATCGCCGTCCCCGGCGTCAGGTGGAGGGCGATGTCGCCCCCGTCGTTGACGGCCGCGCGGGCGAGCGGGGCGGCGGCGGTCATGGCGGCGAGCGTCTCGTCGGCGACGGCGCCCGCGACCGCCGCCATCGCCGTCACGAACCCTTGCGCATGGGGCCGGCAGGCCGCCTCCATCCGCCGGGCCACGGGGCCGGAGAGGCCCGGGTGGCGGGGGCCGAGGGGCGCGCGCAGGAGCGCGATCTCCTCGACGAGCTCCGGCAGCGTCGTCTCGAAGCGGGCCCAGGCCGCGTCGATGGCGGCGGCGACGGCCTCCGGCGCGCCGTCCGCGGCGATCACGAGGTCGATGGGCCCGTGCTGGAAGTGGACGCGCCCGCCCGGGAGCCGCGCACGGACCGGCCCCGTCATTGGCCCGCCGCCCACTTGAAGTGCTTGCGGTCCGTCGGCCACGGCGAGGCGCCGGCATCGTCCAGCACCCGCTCGGCCCGCTCCCGCGCCGCCTCCACCGGCACGACGGCGTCCATGTGGCCGCCGAGCGCCGCGTAGTCGGTAAGGCGCAGGGTGAACTCGACGGGGGCGACGAGCGCCGGTGTCGGCACGTAGCCGAACGCGGCCTCGGGCGTCGCCGTCACGTCGGCCATCAGCGTGATGCCCCCGCCAGGCCACACGTAGGCCGGCGCCCCGCCCACCGACACGTAGGTGAGCGCATCGCGCACCGAGCGGGTGAGCGCCACCGGGTTCTCCGTCACCCCCGCGCGGAGCGAGCCGCCCGCCCCGCCCATGAACAGGACCGAGCAGACCGCGGGCTCGCAGTTCTCCGTGATCCGCTCCACCGACGGCACGAGCGCCTCGGGAAGCGGCGCGGGACGGGGCACCAGGTTCTCGTCGAGGACGTAGTAGCCGTGCTGCTCGCCGGTGGTGGAGACCATCAGGAGGGTGAGGCCGGGCCGCGCCGCCTTGGGGTCGAAGCCCTTGATGATGTCGAGCGGGTCCTCCACGTCGGTCCCGCCCCAGCCGAGGCCGGGCTCGGCCACCTGGAAGTAGCGGCCGGGGGTGGAGCGGCGGCCGCGGATCCGGATGCCGGTCGGCTGCACGCCCAGCACCTTGCCCGCCTGGTGCTCGGACAGGACGCCGGTGATGTGGTCGTCCACCACCACCACCTCGTCCACGAGGCCCTGCCACTGCTTGGCGAACATGCCGATGGTGGCCGACCCGCAGCCCACGCGCATCCGCTCCTCGCGCTGCCCGTTCACCACCGGCGGCGCGCCGGCCTCCACCACCACCTCCTCCCCCTCGTCGATGGAAAGGGTCACGGCCTTGCGGTTGCAAAGCTTCAGGAGCGTGTCGCAGGTGACGCGGCCCTCCTTCTTGGAGCCGCCGGTGAGGTGGCGGACGCCGCCGAGGGAGAGCATCTGCGAGCCGTACTCGGCCGTCGTCACGTGGCCCACGGGCTCGCCGTCGACCCGCACGAACGCCCGCTCGGGGCCGAGGTGGCGGTCGGTGTCGATCTTCACCTTGACGCCGCAGTAGGAGAAGATGCCCTCGGTGACCACGGTCACCATGTCGATCCCGTCCACCGCCTGGGAGACGATGAAGGGGGCGGGCTTGTAGTCGGGATAGGTGGTGCCCGCGCCGACGGCGGTCACGAACGCCTCGCGGGGGGTGACCGGGTTGCCGTCCCAGTCCGTCCCGCCGTCCTCGCCGAGGAAGGGGACGACGGCCCCCTCCCCGCCCGCACGCTTCTCGATGATGGTGAGCGGGTCCACGCGGACGAGCTCGCCGCCGACGTTGGCGTACCGGTCGCACGCGCCGGAGCGACCGTCGGCGATGTAGCACATGACCGGGCAGGCGTCGCAGCGGATTTTGCCGTCCTTGACGTCGCCCGCGGCGAGGGTGTTGCGGGGCCTGCCCGTCATGGCGCGCCCCGCGCGGCGCGGATCGCCGCGAGCACCCGGTCGGGCGTGGCGGGGAGGCGCCGCACCCGCGCGCCCGACGCGTGGCGGACGGCGTTGAGGATGGCGGGCGCGGTCGGGATGAGCGCGTGCTCGCCGAGGCCCTTGGCGCCGAACGGGCCGTGGGGGTCGGCCTCCTCCACCACGACGGTCTCGACCGGCGGCACGTCGCCGATGGTGGGGATGAGATAGTCGTGGAGGTTCTCGGTCCGGCCGGGCACGTAGTCCTCCATGAGGGCCATGCCGAGGCCTTGGGCGATGCCGCCCTCCACCTGCCCTTCCACCATGACGGGGTTGATGGCGCGACCGACGTCGTGGGCGGCGAGGAAGCGCCGCGCCTTCACCGTGCCGAGGGCGATGTCGACCGACACCTCGGCCACGTGCACCGCGTAGCCGAAGGTGGCGTAGGGGTCGCCCTGCCCGTCCCCGTCGAGGGGTTTCGTCGGCGGGTCCCACGATTCCACCGCGTGGAAGACGTAGCCGTCCCCGTCGGTAGCGAGCGCCGACAGGTCGATCTCGCGGACCGGGCCCGCCGCCGCGTCCCGCACGCGGATGCGGCCCGCCTCCATGACGAGCTCGGCGGTCCCGGCCGCGTTCGCCTGGCGCAGCACCTGGCGGCGCAGCGCCTCGCCGGCGAGGCGGGCGGCGTTGCCGGACACGAAGGTCTGGCGGGAGGCGGACGTCTTGCCCGCGTCGGGCGTCACGGCCGTGTCGGGGCCGACCCGCTCCACCGTCGCTGCCGGCACGCCGAGGGCGGCGGCGAAGATCTGGGTGATGACCGTGTTCGCCCCCTGCCCGATGTCCATGGCGCCCTGGTGAAGGACCACCGTTCCGTCCGCACGGATGCCGGCGCGGATGGTGGACGGGTTCGCCATCGAGGTGTTGCCGCAGCCGTACCAGCCCGCGGCGATGCCGACCCCGCGCCGCTCCGGCCCGCTGGCGGCGGCGTTGAAGGCCTCGGCGGCCGCCCGCGCCGCGCGCCAGCCGTCCGCCACGGCCTCGAGGCAGGCCGCGATGCCGACGCCGGCCGGGAAGACCTGGCCCGTTACCGTCGGCTCCCCGTTCCTGAGCGCGTTCTTCAGGCGGAAGTCGAGCGGGTCGATGCCGAGGCGCTCGGCGAGCTCGTCGAACAGGCACTCCTGGGCGACGGCCGACTGGGGCACGCCGAAGCCGCGGAAGGCGCCCGCGGGCACGAGGTGGGTGTG